>JAFSSG010000015.1 GCA_017451145.1 Clostridia bacterium | reverse complement strand
CGTCGATGATATTCGGGATTACCATCATGTTTTCACGAATTTCAGCTTCAAGCTCAGTTTCCTTGACCTCAAGCTGTGCCAGCTCCTCACCGATCTGCTTAACTTCATCTTTTACCTTTTCTGCTTCGTCTTTCAGTCCCTTTGCCATGAGTCCGCCAATCTGCTTGCTCATTGTGTTTCGCTTTGAACGAAGCTCGTCACACCTTGTTTTTGTTGCACGGAACTCCTTGTCCATTTCTACAATCTTATCAACAAGTGCTATTTTTTCGTCCTGAAACTTCTTTTTGATGTTTTCCTTGACAATTTCCGGGTTGGTTCTTAAAAGCTTAATATCCAGCATTTTTTATTCTCCTTTTTTTTTTATCGTCGTAAGTGTTCCACGTGGAACACTATCCTTTTAGTTTTGCCATGGCTGACTTGAAATCGTCCATGTCGGAAAAGGTGATTTGCATTGTTATATCGCCTTTTTTACCTTGCGTGAGGACGGTTTTGCGACCGTATTCCTTTTCGAGTGCGAGCTTTGCTTCGACAAGATAAGGGTCCTGCTTTTTGACATTTGACTTTCTCTTTTTTACCGATTTCTCGTCCGTTTTTGCTCTGTCTGCAACGAATTTTTCAAACTCTCTTACCGACATATCACCCGAATCTACGGCGTTTGCAAGCTCTGTCTGTAGCTTTTTGTCCTCAACAGATGCAATTATTTTTGCGTGACCTGGTGATATAGTTCCTGCTTTTAGCATATCCTTGACTTCATCGGAAAGCTTTAGAAAACGCAGTGAATTTGAAATCTGGGATCGGGATTTGCCGACCGTTCTCGCAATATCCTCGTGCGTCATGTTAAACTCTTCGCAAAGCCTTGAATATGCTTCCGCTTCTTCCAAAGGGTTCAAATTCTCTCTTTGCAGGTTTTCAACGAGCGAAACCTGTGCGACCTGACGGTCGGTAAGCTCCTTTATGTAGACAGGAACTTCCTTTTGCTCGGCCAGCCTTGCGGCTCTCCAGCGTCGCTCGCCTGCGACAATCTGATAGCTGCCGTTATCGAGCGGTCTTACCAGAATCGGCTGCAAAACACCGTGCTGAGAGATGTTTGAAGCAAGCTCCATCAGCTTTTCCTGGTCAAATTCACGTCTTGGCTGGTTTTTATTCGGCTCAAGCAGTGAAACTCTGACCATTTTTATCGAATCGTTATCATTTTTCGGGGTATCTTCCTCGACTTCGTGGAAATTGTCCTCGAAAAGTGCTGCCAGACCGTGTTTTAGTCTATCTTTTTTGCCCACGTTTTAACCTTCCTTCTGTTATTTTTTCTCTTTTTTCAGTATTTCCCGTGCCAGCTCGTCATAAGCTTTTGCGCCTTTTGCCTTTTTCTCGTAGTACATCACAGGCTGTCCGAAGCTCGGTGCTTCCGACAGTGCAACATTTCTTGGTATCACCGTTGAGAACACCTTTTTATCGAAATACTGCTTGACTTCCTTAACAATCTGCCCTGTGACTTTATACCGCTCGACGTACATTGTGAAGAGTATGCCCTCGATTTCAAGGTCTGGATTCCAGACGCTTTTTACTCTGTCGATTGTGCGTTTCAGCTCGACCAAGCCCTCAAGCGACAGAAATTCGCACTGCAGCGGAATTATCACCGAATTTGCGGCAACAAGTGCGTTTATCGTCAGCATATCGAGCGTTGGCGGGCAGTCAATCAGAATGTAATCATAGAAATCGCCTGCATCTTTTAACGCTTCACGAAGCTTTGCACCACGATTTTGCTCAGCCATAAGCTCAACCGCTGCACCCGACAGCTTCTGCGTTGTCGGCACAATTGACACGCCACGAAACTCGGTCGGAACAATTGCTTCCAGCAGGTTGCAGTCGCCCATAAGCACCTCGTAAGCGGTGTTTCGGATACTTTTCTTACGTATTCCATAGCTTGTTGTGGTGTTGCCCTGCGGATCAAGGTCAACTATAAGCACTTTTTTCCCTTTGCTTCCAAAAGCTGCGGCAAGATTAACAACGGTTGTTGACTTTCCGACACCGCCCTTTTGGTTTGAAACAGCAAAAACCTTACTCATATTTTTCTCCGTTCTGTTTTTATCAGATGTTTTTACTCTATATTTTAATTATACTACATTTTTTGCCATTTGAAAAGGGGTTTTTATAAAAATTTGTTGTGCTGTTTGTAAAATGTTCCACGTGGAACATTTTGTGATATTTTTCGGCAAACGGCTTGCAGATTTATGTCAAAACGCAAGGAATCGCTCATTTT
>JAFSSG010000014.1 GCA_017451145.1 Clostridia bacterium | reverse complement strand
TTTGTCACGATTACCGAATAGCAGGAGCAATCACGCTCCTGCTTTTTTTGCGTTTGAAAAGCCGACCGGGTGAATCTGGTTTTGCAGCCTTGCATCAAAGCTTTTAAAGCCCTCGTCGCCCATCACGACCGCACGGTTTATGCAGGTGTAGCCAAAGCGTTTTCTTAGCGTATCTATCGCTGAATTAAGGCTTTCACGGCGTTTGATTATGGCAGGCGAAGTGCTAAAATCGAGCTGAACAGGGGAGAACTTGCTGTAAAGATTGAACGCACCAATCGTAATCGAACGTATCGGCACGCCTTCGCTCCAGTCAAAAAGCTCCTTGTAGAGCCTGAAAGCTGTTGTCGCAATCGTTCTGCCGTCATCGCTCTGGACGTTGATTTTGCACTGCTTTGAATGACACCTAAACTTGCTGTCCTTGAGCGTAATCGTAACGCCACCTGCTTTAAGACCGATTTTTCTAAGCCTTGAGGCAACGCTTTCTGCCAGTGCAAAGGTCAGTATCCGAACGTCCTCGTCATTTTCTAAATCACGATACGAGGTTGTGCCGTTTGACACCGATTTTACGGGTGCTTTGGCATCAGTAAAAAGTGGAATCACGCTTTGGTCCAGGCCGTTTGCGTAGATGTGGAGATGCTCGCCCCATTTTCCAAGCCAGCTTTCAAGCACGCCAACAGGCGTTTTTGCCAGATCGCCAATCGTATAAACGCCGTGCCTGAGCAGTTTTTGTGTTGTTGCACGCCCGACAAAAAGCAGGTCTGATGCAGGCAGACACCACACTTTTTCCCTGAAATTTTCCCTTGTTATAACTGTTGTTGCGTCTGGCTTTTTCATATCTGAGCCGAGCTTTGCGAAAATTTTGTTAAAGCTTGCACCGACTGAAACGGTTATCCCAAGCTCCTTTTTTACCGTTTCTCTTATCTCATCAGCGACCTCTTTTATATCACGCCTTGTGCAAGTGACATCAAGCCAGCATTCGTCAATCCCGAAAGGCTCAATCCTGTCGGTGTATCGTTCGTAAATCAGATGTGCCGCTTTTGAATATGCAAGATAGCGGTCATAATGTGGCTTCAGTGTCACAAGGTCAGGGCATTTTAGCTTTGCCTGCCAGATTACTTCGCCTGTTTTTACGCCGTATTCTTTTGCAATCTGGTTTTTTGCAAGTATTATTCCGTGGCGTTCTTCCGTTTCACCAGCAACGGCTACAGGCTTTCCTGCGAGTTCAGGGTGAAAAAGGCACTCTATTGATGCATAACAATTGTTGATGTCAATATGAAGGATATTCCTGTCCATTATGCCACCTCCAATATTATCGAATGTATGTTCTTCTAATTATATGATACCACGGAACATACGTTTTGTCAAGAACAAATGTTCCAAAACTATTAAATTTTTGTAAAAAAACTCCTGCGGCACAAACCGCAGGAGTGTGTTAATTAATTATTTAGTCGCCCATAACCTTTACCATAACGGCTTTCTGGGCGTGTAGTCTGTTTTCGGCTTCCTCAAAAATTTCATCTGCGTGAGCTTCAAAAATCTTCTCGGTGATTTCTTCCTCACGGTGTGCAGGCAGGCAATGCTGAACCATAGCATCAGGCTTTGCAACCGCCATTATCTCGTCATTTATCTGGTAGCCTTCAAATGCAATCTTACGCTTTTCTGTTTCAGCTTCTTCGCCCATAGATGTCCAGACGTCAGTGAACAGCACGTCAGAGTCCTTTGCAGCTTCAAGCGGTATGTCGGTCATTGAGAACTTATCACCGTACTCTTTAGCGAATTCAAGCACTTCATCATCAGGCTGATAGTCCTTCGGGCAGGC
>JAFSSG010000013.1 GCA_017451145.1 Clostridia bacterium | reverse complement strand
TATACGCGAAGGCGTGTAAGTGCTTTTCTTCCGATTGTGTTATTGGGGAGCATACCCTTTACAGCATACATCATAGCCTTTTCAGGATTCTTTTCCATAAGCTCATCATAGTGGATTTCCTTAATTCCGCCTACCCAGCCTGTGTGGTAGTAACGGATTTTTTGACTTAGCTTGTTGCCTGTCAAAACTGCGTCCTTTGCGTTAATGATAATAACGTGGTCACCACAGTCAACATGCGGTGTGAATGTGGGCAAATGTTTGCCTCTTAAAATACTTGCAGCTGCTTGTGCCACTCTACCCAAGGGCTTGTTAGCTGCATCAATGATATACCATTTTCTTTTGATTTCTTCAGGTTTTGCCATATAGCTACTCATTGATTTTTACCTCCTTAATAAAACGGTTAAAACTTGACGTTTATCATTACGATAAACCAACGATGTGTATTCTACTACATAAAGAATTTAAAGTCAATATTTTTTCAAAAAAAATTTTAATTATAAATGGTTTTCTTTAAAATTCTCTTATTTTCTTCAAAATGCTTCGATTTTCTCACTTTTCATTTTGGATTATTTCTATAATTTCCAAAGGTTTTTCTACAATAAAATCCGCACCGCATCTTAAAAGCTCTGCTTCATCTCTAAAGCCCCAAAGCACACCGCAGGTTTTCATTTTTGCGTTTTTCCCGGTTTCGATATCCACATTAGTATCGCCTACAAAAAGGGTTTCGCTTGGCAAAATTTCAAAGCTTTTGCAAATTTTAAGGGCGGTATCGGGTTCTGGCTTTGAACGGACATTATTTACTGCCCCTTGAACAAAGTCAAAGCTGTCGCCAAAAAAGATTTTTATGGCGTCCTGTGCCACATTGTCCGGTTTATTGGAAAGTACAGCGATTTTTATGCCCATAGCCTTGAGCTTGTCCAAAAGATTCGGGATATCGGGGAATGGTTTTGTGTTAAAATTAGGTGCTTTTTCATATTCAAAATCGTATAACGTACTTACTTTTTCGTAATTTTCGGGCGTATCCGCTCCCAAAAAATCAAGCATACGGTGAACAAGTATTATTCGCCCGTCACCCGCAAAATAATTGTAATGCTCATCGCTGATTACGGGAAATCCGCACTTTTTGAGGGCATTATTGCCAAAATGTGCGATAGCCGAGAGGGTATCCAGAACTGTCCCGTCTAAGTCAAAAATGCATAATTTAATCATAAAATTACTCCAAAAATATAATATTTACGCCTATTTTAACAAAAAATGCGAGTGTTGTCAAAAAAAACGGTAAAATACTTGCAATTTGTTGCCCATCAATGTATAATGTGTATAAATATACAAAAAATGGTGAAGAAAATGAAAAAAATATTGATAATTCCGAACAGCGAAAAGGACAAGGATTATAAATATACGAAAGAGCTTTTTGACATACTTAAAGGAAAAGCTCATATTGTTATGCCTGAGTCTGATGAAAAGTCGGGACTTAACGCGGAGTTCAAGGGCGACGGTTTGTATGACGGCGTTGACGCCGTAATCATTTTGGGCGGTGACGGTACAATGCTACAGACCGCAGAGCCGTGCGGAAAAAGGGACATAGCGGTTATGGGCATAAATCTCGGAAAAGTAGGGTTTATGACAGAGGTCGAAACGGAGTATATGCGTTCTGCGTGTGACAGACTTCTTTCCGACGATTTTGAGGTCGAAAAGCGAATGATGATGGAAATCGCAATAGAGGAAAAGGACGGAAAAACGCAGAAATTCCTTGCTTTAAACGATGCCGTAATCGCAAAACCGAGTGCGGAGATGATAATGTTAGAGCTTAGTGCAAACGGGGAAAAGGTCAGCGAATACATTTCCGACGGACTTATAATCTCGACGCCGACAGGCTCTACGGGGTATTCGCTTTCGGCGGGAGGCCCTGTCGCAGATCCGCAAATGCAGCTTTTTATTGCAACGCCGATATGTGCACATATGCTCTCGGCAAGACCGATGCTTCTTTCAGCGGAGCGGATCATAAATGTGTCACTTGCCGACGGCGGTGACGAAGTGGCGACGGTTACGGTAGATGGCGAGGACAAATGCGTAATCAAAAAGGGCGACAAGGTGACGGTTAAGCATTCAGAGTACGCTTTTAAAATAATTAAGCTTGGTAGGCAGTCATTTTATCATACAATGATGGCGAAGCTGTAGAGGAAAATCGATATGAAACAGAAAAGACAACAACAAATTTTAAAAATAATATCCGAAAAGGACATAAAAACACAGGAAGGACTTACCGACGCCTTGAAATCGGCAGGTTTTGCCGTGACTCAGGCGACTGTTTCAAGGGATATAAAGGAATTGGGACTTATAAAGCTCTCTCTGTCCGACGGAACATACAAATATTCAATTACGAAGGAAGAAAAAAAGGATAATAATGAGCATATAAGCATATTCTCAAAATCCATTGTGAGCATAAAATATGCTATGCACACTATTGTTGTAAAGACCTATTCGGGTATGGCAAATGCGGTTGCGGCAACGCTTGACGCCGTGTTAAAGCATGAATTTTTAGGAACGATAGCGGGTGACGACACTATTTTGATTATACTTGAATCGCCGGAACAGGCAGAAAAAATGGCGGAAAAGCTTGTGAGACTTTTCAATCGGAAGGAATAGATTATGCTTTTATGTCTTAATATAAAAAACGTTGCCTTGATTGAGTCTGTCAGTATTGAGTTTGAACCGAAAATGACCGTTCTGACAGGTGAGACGGGTGCAGGAAAATCAATAATAATAGACTGCGTAAATCTCCTTTTGGGTGCGAGGAGCGATAAAACACTTGTCCGTTACGGTACGGATAAGGCTCGTATTCAAGGCGTATTTTCGGCGTCTGACGAGGTTTTGAAAATCCTTGAAAAAGAGGGGATTGACCAAGACGGAGACACGGTTTTAATAGACCGTGAGCTGTCGCAGGAGGGCAGGAATATTTGCCGTATAAACGGCGTTATTACGACGCAAAATGTCTTGCGTGAAATAGGTACGCACCTTATAAATATCCACGGACAACAGGACAATCAGGCACTTTTGACGCCGCATCGGCATATTGATTTTCTGGACGAATATGCAAAATGTGACCTGTCCGCATACCAAAAGCTATACGAAAAGCGGAAGGAAATACTGTTAAAGCTTGAAAATCTCGATAAAAACGAGCAGGAAAGAGCAGAAAGAATAGATTTATTATCATATCAGACCGACGAAATTGCGTCAGCCGACTTAAAAGTGGGCGAGGAAGCAGAATTAAGGGATAAAAAAGCGGTAATCGATAATGCGGAAAAGATTGCGTTAAATCTGAATAATGCATATGACAGTCTTTACGGCGATAACTGTGCCTATGACTTAGTCAGCCGTGCAGACAACGCACTTTCGCATATTTCAGGGATAGACAAGGACATTGACGAGGTTTTGTCCAAGATAACCGACGCGAAATACATAATAGAGGACAGTGTGCACGAAATCGGCGGTTTTTTGGACAGGCTCGATTTTAATGAAAATGAGCAGAACGAAATAGAGGAGCGTCTTGATACAATCTCACGCCTGAAAAAGAAGTACGGGGGCAGTGAGGAAGCGGTTTTAAGCTATTTGGAAAACGCCATATCCGAACTTGACAACCTGAAAAACTATGAAAAAAATACGGAGGAACTGCAAAGAGAACTTTCGGAAGTGGAACAAAAAATGGCAAAAGAAGCCTCCCAAATAACCGAAATACGCACAAAAGCGGCAAAATCACTTCAAAAAGAGGTAGAAAATGCCCTTTCCGAGCTGGATATGCCGAATGTTAAATTTGAAATCGCATTAAACCGTACGGACTTTTCGGCAAAAGGTGCGGAAACGGCGGAATTTATGATTTGTCCAAATAGGGGCGAGGAGCTTAAACCACTTGCAAAGATTGCGTCGGGCGGTGAACTCTCACGAACAATACTTGCAATAAAATCGGTAGTTTGCGACAACGTCGATACCCTCATTTTCGACGAAATTGATACAGGCGTTTCGGGAAATGCATCTAAAAAGATTGCGACAAAGCTTTCCGAATTGGCAGAAACAAGGCAGGTAATCTGCGTGAGCCATTCGCCGCAGGTTGCGGCAAAGGCAGATAATCACCTTGTGATTTCAAAAAGCACTAATGGGGATAGGACTGTGACCGAGGTCAAAGCTCTGTCCTATGATGAGCGGATTTATGAGGTCGCAAGAATAATAGACGGCAATAATGTTACCGAAACAGCGGTAAATCACGCAAAGGAAATGATGGCAAAATGAGAGAAGAAGGCGTTGTAAAAACTGAAAACGGCACACTGTGTGAAGTGGTTGTACGCAGAAAAACGGCGTGTGGCGATAACTGTGCGTCCTGCGGAGGAGCGTGTAAAATGAATTTTCAGCAGGTTATTGCCAAAAATGAAATCGTTGCTAAAGCGGGAGATGGCGTGGTAATTGAAATGGATAGCAAAAAGGTGCTTTTTTCGGCATTTTTGGTTTATATTCTGCCGATTTTGGTTTTTGTGATTTCCTTTTACGGCTTGGCAAAAATAAATTTTGGTGATACATTAAAAACGGCTTTGGCAGGGGGCTTGACGGTAGTCGCGTTTTGTATAACCGTGATTTATGACAGACGGCATAAGTCCGACTTTTTGCCGACAGTAATCAAAATAGAAGAAAACACTTGAAATATTTAAAAATTTGTGTTAGAATAAGTAATCGATAGTTTTAAGAAAGGGTGAATAGCTATGGCAGCAGCAAAAAAGGCTAAGACTTTGACATATAAAGATAAGCCTGTTTTAAGGCAGGGCGATACAATTTATTACGGCGATTTGGCAAAACCGCTGATTCTTGTTATGGAGATTGAGAGCGAGGAAAAGAACGGCGTTAAAATCACAAAGAAGGTAAAATTCCATATTCAAGACAATACCGGCGAACTCGGAAAGGGCACAAACTACCGCTCCGGTGAACGTGACAATCTTTACAAAGCGTTTGATATCGGTGCTTGGTGGCTGACAGACGCGTTGGAATCGTAAAAGAATCAAAAAAACCGCAACATATGTTGCGGTTTTTTAGTTACTTTCGCCATAGTACAAAGGTGTGGACATCTCCAAATTTATCGAGGAAGACATATTCATCATAGGTGTCTTCGGTATCCTCTTGATGCCATACGGGATTCTTATATGCATTTTGGAACGTGTCCAGAATTTCCTGCATTTTTTTGGGTTCGGTTATGATTTCATCAACCGTATAATCCTTTATTCTGAAGTCACCTTTTTCGTCATCGTTCCTGTCGATACCTACAGAGTCGATATATCGGACTGTCATCAAGCGGTCATAATAGCCATACTCCCGCAAAAGCTCAATCGTATTGGTAAATCCGAAGGAGATGGGGAAATAGATGCTGTAGGAATATGTCTTTTCAAAGTCGTTGTTATTCGGATTTTTACATTCGATATCGACATATAAAGGCGTTTCGCAGTTCATTGAGTTCCAGAAAAGTACCGTGTTTTCGTCATATTCCAGATTTTCTATATCCTTATTCAAAGCGTCTATGAGCTTCTCGGTCATACTGTTATTCGGATAGAGAATCACATTGTCCATAAAATTATGCAGGTCGATATTTATGATTTCGGTATTATCCGACTTATATATCGGATAGAGAAGCATTTTCATTTGCTCTAAATCTGCGATAGGTTCAAAATGCTCTTTGTCGTCAACTAAATTTACTCTGTACCTACGCTTTAATGTTCTTCCGTTTTTAAGTTTATAGGAAATACTGATAGTGCTCGGATTAGATTCTGTATCGCTTATACTTTTATCGGTATTGAATTTGTGGTAATCAATCACCTTTTCAATATCATTATCGGCTGTTATCGTGTATTTTTCCGAATCATAGTCCGTTTGGTAGTAATATCTGTCGGTAAGAACGGTCACACTTTCGATGTTTTCGGGTAGGGGAATCCTCTTTTGGAATCCTATTATATCCAAGCGGAAAGAGCCTAAAAGCAGTAGCACAAAAGCGGTATAGATTGCTGTGTGTAAAAAAGCACCTTTTAATGTAACGCAACGCCTGTTTATCATATTTGCAATAATTACGGCAACAATGCCGAACGGGAGCATAAATAAGAGGGTTTTGAAAGTCCAGATACTGAAATAAAAGTAGCTGAATATTCCGCCCAAAAGTCCCGCAAAGTATATAAATGCGATTTTGAGTTTTGGGAAAACAACCGCCTCTCCGCACCGCTCCAAATCACGCTTTTTATACATAAAGTATGAAATTATTAAAAGAAGCGGAATGGCAAAAACATAGGTAAGCCCACGCAGTTTAAAGAGTAATACATCAGGTGTTATGTATATAAAGGTGAAAAAGTTTGTGGGGTCATACGCATATCCCAAAAGGTAATTTTGGCAAACCACATGGATAAATCCGATTATGGAAAGGGGTGCAATTAAGAGCAAAATGCATGTTCCCAAAAGCGACAGAATGTTTCCGGAAAGCATTACGGCAACGGTCACGCAGGAAAATGCCAAAAGGCTGTAAATCGTCTGATTTCCGAGCCAATATAAAAGACTCAACCAGCGGATTTGTATATCCGAGCCACATAGCTTTGTTAAGGCAACAATGCCGAAATTCGCCAAAACAGGCACAAGTAAAAGCGTTATTCCCGAAACAATTTTTGTTATGAAAATGCTTTTTCTTTCAAAGGGAAGTCCGTGGTAAAAGGATATGGCACTCTGGCTGTAAAGGTATGAAAACAGCCTCAAAGCCAGAACCGCTCCCGCAACGAGTCCGCAAAAGTTTGAAAGGCAGTTACTTGCAAAAAAGCGAGAATGTACAAAACTGTACGGAATAGCATTCCCATAAGGCGTTTTATCTAAATAAAAATCAAAGAATGTTCCGAAAAATATAATTCCGCCGTAAACCAGCAAAATAACCCAAAGCTGTCGCATATCTGCACAAAATATGCTCTTTTTAAAGGATTTCGTTCTTAAGTTCATATCCCATACCTCCCAACTCATATATAAATACTTCCTCTAAAGAAAGGGGCAAAAGGTCTAAGAGAATAGGTTTAAATTCCTTTGCCTTTTCCATAATCGCATTGCTGTCGCCGCGGATTATGTACTGCTTGACGCTGCCGAATTCCTCTTTATGCAAGATATCGAAACTTGTTTCAAATTCCGCAGGTAAAACTGCGTCAAAAGCAACTTGCAGTTTATGGATATTACCCTTTACATCATCTAAGGACTTTTCAATAACGATTTTCCCGTCATGCATAATGCCGACATGGTCGCAGATGTCTTCAAGCTCTCTTAAGTTATGGCTGGAAATCAAAACCGTCATATCCCGCTCTTCAACTTCCGCTAAAATGATGTTCATAATATTTCTTCTCATAACGGGGTCAAGTCCGTCAACAGGCTCGTCCAAAACCATAATATCGGGCTTTGCCGATATTCCCATCATAAACGCAACCTGTTTTTTCATACCCTTTGAAAGCTTCCGCACTTTGCGGTTTATGTCAATCTTGAAAACCTCCTGAAGCTTTAAAAATGTGTCATTATCCCAATTTTTGTAAACCGACGCATAAAAGTCCGCCGTCTGCTTTATAGAATATGCGGGGAAGAAGTAGAGGTCGTCGCTTATATAGACAATTTTCTGCTTCAAATCCTCACTTGCAATCCTGTTTTCGCCGTCGATTTCAATTATTCCGCCGTCCGTTTTATAAACGCTCATAAGCGATTTTATAAAAGTCGTTTTTCCGGCACCGTTCGGCCCGACAAGCCCGTAAACAGAGCCCTTTTTAATATGTATATCCATATTGTCAAGAGCGGCTAATGTATCGAATTTTTTGGTTACACTAATACCCTTTATCATACTATTTTTTTCCTTTCCAAATATTTTCGGTTATTTTGTCGATCTCGCTTTTTTCAACTCCTAAAAAACATAGTTCCGCCAAACTGTTTTCCACATTTTTTATGATATCATCAATCCTCGCATTTGACGCGGCATTGCTCTTTTCCGCAACAAAATATCCCTTTCCGTAAGCGGAATAGATATATCCGTCCTGCTCCAACTCCTTATACGCCTTAACTATTGTATTGGGGTTTATGGTGAGCGATGCTGCCATATCCCGTACCGACATGATTTTATCGCCCGATTTTAAAACACCGCCTACAATAAGCTCCTTCATCTTCTCGCATATCTGTTCATATACGGGCCGAGAGTCGCGGAAATCAAGAGTTATCATAAAATCACCTCCTTAAAAATTGTATTAACTGTACTATTACACATAGTACAGTATATTTTTCCATTTGTCAATAGTTTTTTTAAAATTTTTACAAAAAAACCGCAAAAGCGATTGCTTTTGCGGTTTGAAAGCTGTCAGCATGGCAATATTGAGCCGTCGTAGAACAGATAAATGTATTTGGATTTCACAGTTTTGCCCGTTATTTTGGCGAGGGCATATGCGTAAAGCTCTAATTGACGGTCATATTTTTGATGGATTTCCGAAACCTCGGAAAATGAGTCGGTTTTATAGTCCAAAAGCACGATTTCGTCGCCTTCGGTAAACCAGCAGTCGATAATGCCCTGTAAAATGATTTTTTCGTCCGTGTCCTTTGCGGTATCGGGATAGATAACGCTGACGGGGGCAAGTATTTCAAATGCTTGTTCACGGCAGACCTGCGGACTTTTTATAATGCGTCTGCCGATATCGGAGCGGTAAAAGGCAAGAATCCTGTTTGGGTTTATCAATTTTGCGTCTTCAGGAAGAAGTTTGCCGATAGATACGATACGTGAGATTTCCGAATTTATGTAGGGAATATCCATATTTTCGCAAGGGACAAGCTCCTGCAAAACTGTGTGAACTGCCGTTCCGTACCCGACACCGCTTATTTTGGTATTCGACAAAAATGCGGGTTTTGGAATAATTGCTGTCATTTCCGATGCTTTAAGCTGTGATACAGAAACCTTTGCAGGAAGTACTGTTGCGTCGGAATAGGGGTACTTGTACTCCAAAATATCGACAATATTGATGTTTTCGGTTGATTTATCGGTGCTTTCTTCAGCTTCAGGCGGAAGAACGGGTTTTATGCTGTCTGCCGAGAGATTTTTCAAAACCCAGTTTTTCGAGCCTTTTGCAACGGGCAATACCCAATCGCAAAAGCTCTTTGCGGAAAGAACATAGCCAAAGGGAAGTTTGCCGTTTGAAGTTTCCTTTAAAGTCGGCTTTTTTGCGGTTGCGACAAAGTACAGCTTTTCTTTCGCACGTGTCATAGCGACATAAAGCTTACGTATATCCTCCGAAATCTGCTCGGTGAAAATGATTGAGCGGAAAAGCTCTTTAAGCGGAGAAACTACTGTGCTATTATTCTCGAAAAGGATATAGTCAAGGCTTATGCCGTAATCCTTGTGCATAATAAACTTTGAATTATCGAGCTTTTTAATAAGCTTTTTTCCTCCCAGTGCCACGAAAACGACGGGGAATTCCAAGCCCTTGCTTTTATGAATGGTCATAATCCGCACGACATCGTGATTTTCGCCTATGATTTTTGCCGAGCTTAAATCCTGCTTGGCTCTTTTAACACGCTCAATGTATTTTACAAACCCGAAAATGCCACGGAATCCGTAAGATTCGTACTGCTTCGCACGTTCAAAGAGAAGACGCAGGTTTGCCTGTGCCTCTTCGCCACCGTATAACGCACCGCAAAAGGCGTAAAAGTCCGTTTCCTCAAAAAGCGTCCAGATGAGCTTGTCTGAGTGCATATACCGTGAATATGACCTCCAGCGGTTCAGATTTCCCAAAAACCGCTCCGCCTTTTCGGCAGTTTTTATATCGTCGGCATTTGTGATTTCTCCGTCATTTTTAAGACGTATAAGCTCCTTTAACGCGTAGAAAAATCTGCCGTTTTTGCATTTCCGTATGGTTACGAGTTCGTCATCCGAAAAGGACGCGATCGGCGAACGCAGAACGCCAAGTAGCGGTATATCGGAGCTTGGATTTTCTATTACTTTGAAAAGGGAAAGCATAAGCCGTATTTCGTTTCTGTCAAAATAACCGCTTTGCTCTGCAAAACACTCTATTCCAAAGTTGTTGAGCTCGGATTTAAACGCCTCCGCCGCCTTTTTATATGATGACATCAAAATGACGATATCACTGTTTTTTATGTCACGCAGACCGTCGCCGTCACGCACCTTGAAATGCTCTCTTTTGAGCCGTGCGATTTCCGATGCGATAAATCGGGCCTCCATAGTGGCTGCGGACAGGTCCTCGTATTCTTCTTCGTCATCATCATCTTCTTCTTCAAATTGCTCGGAGTTGATAATCACACATTCGCTGCGGAAGTCAAATCCTGTTCTGGCGTAGCCGTCATTTCCGGTATTGAGCCTTTGGGCGTCGTCGTAATCGATTTCTCCCGCATTTTCCGACATAATCGCATTAAAGATATCGTTTACGCTTTCCAAAACCTCGCTTCTGCTTCGGAAGTTTTCGGAAAGAATGATTTTGCGGTCAGGGCTTTCCTTGTCAAAAGAGGATATGTCAAGCCGTGACTTGAAAATCGTCGGGTCGCTGGAACGGAAGCGGTATATGCTCTGCTTCATATCGCCGACGGTAAAGAGGTTGCTCCCGTCTGTAACAAAGCTGAATATTGCCTCTTGCAAAAGGCTCGTGTCCTGATATTCGTCAATCAAAACTTCCTCATACTTTGACATAAGTTCGTGCGATATTTCGGGATTTTCCGAAAGCAGTTTATGTGCTAATTGCTCCACATCTGTAAACTCAAGCACATTTTTTGAAAGCTTTTTCTCGTAAAATTTCTCATAAAATCTTTTTACGATTTTGCCGAGTGCGTAAACTGTCGGATACAGTGCTTCACGGCTCAGCTGGGTAAATTTTTCTTTGTCAAGAGTTAAAAAGTTTTTGGAAAATATAACCTCCGCTTTTATGCTCTCGTTTATTTCCTTCAGGTAAGCAACATCATCTTCCGATAATGCAGAATTTTTCGCAAACTGCGGACGCTTGAAGGAGGATAGAAATGCCGATTGTTGCTCTGTAGTTGCGTCCTTTATGGCTTTTAGCTCATTATAATATATATAAAAAAGCTTGTAGTAGGACTTCCAATGCTCAAAAACGGCATTCCCCTTTTCAAGCGGATTTTCCAAGATTTGAGAGGCAATATTGCTATCGCCGAAAATGTAGGAAAGAGCGTCTTCGGTAAGGGAAAAAGCATATTCGAGCTTGTGTTTTGCCGTATCTATGCCCTTTTTATACCAGGCACTGTTTTCTATCCCGTTTTCCAGCTTCAATGCTTCTGTTTTTTGTGTCAGCCAATCGAACGGATTTGGGATTTTTATGAGAAAATCATATATCTGCTTAATCAGCTTTTGAAGTCCCGAATCACTGCTGTTTGAGGCGTACATACGCAGTAAATCGATAAAATCTTGGTCATTTTCCGCATAAAGCTCGGAAAAAAGCTCGTCCATGGCATCTTCCGCCAAAAGCTCGGATTGGGCCTCGTCGCAAATATTGAAATCGGGGGAAATGTCCAAAATGTTAAAATGCCGACGGATAAGACGCAGACAAAATGCGTCAATCGTGGTAATGTCGCTGTCGGGGATCAGGAGTTGCTGATCCTTTATTCGCTGACATTTTTCAAAATCGCCGTCATTTTTCGCCGATACAAGTGCGGCACTAAGCGATTTTTTTATACGCTCTACCATTTCGTGTGCCGCAGCGTTTGTAAATGTTACGACCAAAAGCCTGTTTGCGTCAACACGTTTTGATAGATCTTGCGGTATAAGCTTTTCGATTATACGCTGTACCAAAACGGCAGTTTTTCCCGAACCTGCCGCCGCACTTACCAAAATATTACAGCTTTTTCCGTCATCTAAGTATTTTGTATAGATTGCATCTTTTTGAGAGGGTGACCAATGTATTTCGCCCATTCTTAATCAACCTCCTTTTCCATAAAAGCATATAAATCCTCTGTATCTGTTTGAAGCCTGTAACCGTCAAGCTTTTCATCAAACAAACATACCTCTTTAAATCCGCAGTAATCGCATGGCGTGGCGTTACCTGATTTATAAGGCTTAATCTCAATATTACCCGATTTTATCGCACAGTCTGCGTCAACGGCGGATTTTTTGATATATTTTGCAAGTATCTCAAAATTGTGACGTGTGGCGATTTTGGACCTTTTTGTAGCATTTCCGTCTGCCTTAAAACTGATATTTAAAAACTCACTCTTTGAGGTTTCCTCGATCGCAGGGTCCATACTGTAAAGCGTTTCCTTTGAAAGAGAAGTGCTTTCTCCGTCCGTCACCTCGTCCAAAATGAACAGACCGTCCATTTTTTGCGTTTTAACGGCTTTTGATTTTATATCCTCGATCCGTGACGGCGATATTTCGTCAAAATCCGCATCGGTCAGTTTGCTGTATAAAATCGCGTTTACGGAGGGAGTCAAGGCGTCTTTTGATGCCAAATTGCCCGTTTTTGCCAAATCCTCCGCGGCTAAGGCATATAGTACCAATTGCATATCGACCTTGTCGCAAATTGCCTCGACTGAAAAGGTTTTTTTGCCTGACTTATAGTCAACTATGCGGATATTTAACTTGTTTTCCGCAATACTTTCCATAATGTCAATGCGGTCAATAACGCCGATAAGGGTTATGGAATTGCCTTTCCAATCGATAACAGTTTCAAAATCCTTTTCATAGCACACGGCGACATATTCACCGGCTGAAAGGCTTTTGCGGATTGTGGTTACTGAGGCTTCGAGCGTCTTTCGACACCGTGACAAAAGATATGTGATTCGGTTTTTGTCGTCATCATCTGCGGTTTTTAAAACCTTTTCGGAAATCCTGTCCATAACGGCGTTTATATATTTTACCGCATCTTCTTCCGAAAGATTTTTCCACCTGGAATGTATTTCCAAAATGGAATTTGCACCGTCTTCGACCATATGGCAGAACTCATATATTGCCATATGCAAAAGACTGCCTATGTGGGATTTTTCGATTTTGTATTCCTTTTGCTCTTGGAGGCAAAGACCACGCTCCAGATAATAGGAAAACGGGCATTTTTCAAATTTTTCGAGTGCGGTAATACTGTATTTCTTATTTTTGCCGTAAAGCATTTCGGCTTTTTGTCGTGACAGTGCGGGTTGGGAACGTTTATATTTCGCGGCAGACTTTAAAATATCAAGTTTATCGCGATATTCAGGATTTTTAGCGTACCAATCATAAACCGTCTGCCAGATTTTTTCGGGCTCCTTTTTGTAAAATTCGGAAAGCCTTAAAAGCAAATAGTATAATCCGTGTTTCGCCGACGCCAAAAGCTCTTCCGCCGTTGGCTGCGACAGTATATTTTCCTTGATTTCAATATCAAACATTTCGGTAAGCTCGGAAATAAAATGTGCCTGATTTACGGGACTGCCTTCTTTGTCTATCGAGGGAAAGCTTATGAAAAGCTTGTCCGTTGCAGCGGTAAAAGCACGGTAGAATTTGAAGTTTTCAAGCAAAACTCTGCCTGTGCTGTCAGGCGAGAACTCCTTTTCCCGCTCATTTAAGGCAGAGGAAAGATACGCTCTGTCAAAATCGGAAAGGATATTGCCCTCAGATGAAATTTTTGGGAACTGCCCGTCTAATGCTCCCATTACGAAAAGAGCTTTAACCCGTGATGGCGAATTTCTCGAAACAGTACCCAAAGACACACGGTCAAGCCCTGACGGAATGGTTGAAATGTTGCACTCTGCAAGACCGCACGAAAATCTGTCGGCAAAATCCTCACGGCTGATACTGCCGCCTCCCGAAACCGATACAAGCTGGTCAAGTGTTTCAATAATAAAGTTCCACACCTGTTTAAACTGCTCGGATTCGTTACGTTTGCCCTCTTTATCAAATATTTCACATTCCTTTAAAATCCCGTCAAAAAGGTTTATGTCACACAGAAAATTGTAAACGGCTTCCGCTATTCCCGTAGCCGTTCTGCTCCTATTTTCAAGAAAATTTGCAAACGGCGTAATTACAAGATTACGCAGTTTGTTGAGCTTTTCGAGGTCGGTTTCCTCCTTTTTGCGTGTTTCTATGACGCTGTCAAAAACCGTTTCGTCTGTTTTTGTCCATTCGGAGAACCACGCCTTTTTGCCCCTTATTCCATGCATTAAAACATAGTTTTCCAAAAGGTCGATATCCTCTTGAGATATTGCGGTTATGCCGTCCTCCGTTTTAAAATATATGTAGCCTGTCCTAAAATAATCAAAAACGGCGGAATAGCTCCAATTATCCTTTATTATATCAAACAGAGAAAGTGCTGTCTTCGCGATTGGGTGCATACTGACGGGCAGTTTTTCGTCGGTGAAAAAGGGTATGTCAAAATCGGCGAAAACGGAGGTCATAATATGTAAATACTGCTCCATATCACCGCAAAGTATCCCGATATCACGGAAACGGTAACCCTTCTCACGCACGAGGGATATTATCTGTGACGCCGTATGCTCGACTTCGGAAAAGATATCGAGAGCATTAAAGATTGAAATATTTTCGCTGTTTTTGTCATATTTCGGTTTTTCCTCCCAATTCTCAATAAGAAAGCGTATATCGTCAGCGTTTATGTAATCGCAATTCCCTGTACGATTTACTACAGAGTAGGGAACGGCAGATTTTTCGGCAATGGAAATAAGCCGTGCTTTCGTCTTTTGCACCGGCAAAAAGAGATTTCCGGAAGAATTCTCGTCACAGCACAGCGTGATAAAAACGCCGAGCGATTTTTTTAAAAGTGCAGTAATCGCCGTGTAATGCGTCGGCATAAAATCGTTATAATCATCTATGTAGAAAAAGGTATTTTTGAAAATATCAGAGCTTTCGGCTATTTCGGCAAAAACCGCATAGGCATCGTCTTTGTCGCCGAAATCATCAGGTAGGCTGTCGGTGTAAAGCTTATAAATTTCGTTTAAAGAAGCAAGTTTTTTTGCCGTATGCGGATTTTCGGTCGGCAAACTTGCAAAATCTTCGGGGAGTATGCAGTACCGACTGAATTCGGAAAACAAATCGGAAAGGGAACTGATAAATCCCGAATGTGATGCGGAAATACGGAAAACATTGCTGTCCGAAACCGATTTTGCCGCCTTTTGAACAAGCATTGTTTTTCCGCTTTCAAGCAGGGATTTTTTCTGCGGAACAACGCGTTTTAAAAGCTTTGAAAAGGTGGCGACCCCGACATTATTTATACCAAGTCCGCCAAGCCTTTCGGAAAGAGTTTTCTCGGCGGTATAGGAAAACTGCTCAGGCACAATCAAAATAGCATTTGAACCTTTGTTTTCGGCCAGATTTTTTATCATTTTATCATAAAGATAACTGCTCTTGCCCGAGCCGATACCGCCCGTAACTATTTCAATCGGCATAAAAACATCTCCTTAAAAAAACATTTCCTTAATTATAACACATAAGGTGTACAATTAAAAGTACTATTCCAAAAAAATGTTCCCGCCGATTGAACGGAGCTTTCCGCAAAGATTTTCATACCCTCTTTTTATATGATGCACACCGCTTATCCTCGTTTCGCCGTCGGCACAAAGCCCTGCCAAAACGAGTGCCGCACCGCCACGTAAATCCATTGCATCTACTTTTGCACCGCTTAAATGCCTGTTACCCTCGATAAATGAGCTTCGCCCGTCAATCCTGATATTTGCACCCATACGGTTCAGCTCCCCTATATGCAAAAACCTGTTTTCAAAAACTGTTTCGACAATAATTCCGCTACCGTTGGTTTCGCATAAAAGTGCGGAAAACTGTGCCTGCATATCGGTCGGAAAGCCCGGAAACGGCAGGGTTTTGATATTCGCTGAATTTAAAGGCCTTGTTGCGTCAATACAAATATAGTTCCGATGCTCGTCGATTTCCGCACCCATTTCGGTCAGTTTTGCTGTAACAGGCTTTAAATGAACGGGATTTATGTTATCGATCCTGCCCTTTCCGCCGGTTATCGCAAAGGCACTCATAAATGTACCTGCCTCGATCCTGTCCGAAATTATGGAATAGGTGACAGGTTCTAACCGCTTTACGCCGTAAATTTTAATTGTACCGCTTCCGACGCCGTGAATTTTTGCACCCTGCTTTATTAAAAAATTCGCAAGGTCGGCTATTTCAGGCTCAGCCGCCGCATTTTCGATTATCGTTTCGCCGTCGGCTAAAACGGCGGCGATTATGAGGTTTTCGGTAGCACCGACGCTTGGGAAATCCAAATAAATTTTTGCACCTCTCAGCTTTTCGCAGTATAAATCCACATACCCGTGTCCTTTTTCGATTTCCGCACCCATTGCCGCAAAGCCTTTTAGGTGCAGGTCAATCGGGCGGTTTCCGATAGGACAGCCGCCGGGCATAGAAATCCTTGCCCGTTTCATACGCGATAAAATAGGAGCGGCAAGGAAAAAAGAGCCTCGAAATTTTGTCATCAGCTCATATGAGGCTGAATATTCACGGCAATTCGTGAAATCGATTTCCGCAGTATTGACATTTATATTGCAAACGCCTCCCAAAGCTGTAAGAATTTCAAACATATTTTCGGTATCGGTAAGACGCGGGAGATTATTTATAACATTTTTGCCCTCAGTGAGAATTGTTGCGGCAAGAATGGGGAGTGCCGCATTTTTTGAACCTGAGCATACGACATTTCCGCATAATTCGGGAGATTTTTTTACAATTATTTCCGACATCGCAAACTCCTTTCATAAAATCAAAATTCAAAAATCCGTTTTTTTTAGTATGCTCAAAAATGCTTTTTTTAAAATTGAAGAAAAATGAAAAATGCACTAAGAAAAGGTCTGCTTTTTGCACAAAAAATGCCAAATTGTGCAAAAAGCACAAAAAACAGTAAAAATAATGTTAAAATTTCGTTAAAAATTTTTTTAATAAAAATCAGCCGAACTATTGCAAAATTTTCTTATATATTATATAATCGTCGCATTGTGACACTTGACAAACGATGAAGCGGGAGGTTGCAGCGAAATGCTGGTTTTTCCGTGGAGATTGTCCGGTTCTTGAAATCGGGCGGCAGGTCACGCCATATTAGCATTATTCCCTGCAAAACAGAGGTTTTGTGGGTAGGGTTGAGTTGCGTGTTTTTATGGCTGAAACGTCCCGAATTTTCGCCAAAAGGTGCGGTTCGGGTTTTATTTAGGGTGATGTAGGAAACACCCGGCGATGTTGTGTTTCATCGCCGCTGTCGTGCAAGTGTTGGATGCCAAGCATCCGCAGACCAAAAAATAATTAGGAGGGAAAAACATGGCAGCAGCAAAAAAAATCAGAATCAAGTTAAAGGCTTATGACCACGCTGTTCTTGACCAATCGGCTGAAAAGATAGTCGAAATCGCAAAGAGAACAGGTGCGAAGGTATCAGGACCTATTCCGTTACCTACAGACAAGGAAATCATTACGATTCTCCGTGCTGTTCATAAGTACAAGGATTCGCGTGAGCAATTTGAAAGAAGAACTCACAAAAGACTTATTGATATCGTTGTCCCTGGTGCTAAAACTATGGAAGCGTTATTCAAGATTGACTTACCTGCAGGTGTCGAATTTGACGTAGTGCAGAAGTAGGCAAGACCTAAAATGCAGTAGCCGAAAGGCTATGGTGCAGGTCATGTTCCCAGTTTGCTTTTATGGGAACCAATAACTGAAAGAAAGGATTGATAGAGAATGAAAAAAGCAATCATTGGCACAAAATTGGGTATGACTCAGATTTTTGCCGAAGACGGAAAGGTAATTCCCGTTACAGTTGTTAAGGCAGGACCTTGTACGGTTATCCAAAACAAGACTGTTGAAACTGACGGTTACGCTTCCGTAGTAGTAGGATTTGGCGAAGTTAGAGAAAAATCTCTCAACAAGCCGCAAAAGGGAATATTTGCAAAAGCAAATGTTGCCGCAAATAAGTATATAAGAGAGTTAAGACTTGAAGAGTCCAGCCTTGCCGTTGGCGATCAAATCAAGGCTGACACCTTTGAAGCAGGTGAAAAAGTCGATGTTTCCGGCATTTCAAAGGGAAAAGGATTTGCAGGTCCGATGAAGAGATGGGGACTTCACAGAGGTCCTATGGCTCACGGTTCAGGTTATCATAGAGGTTCAGGTTCTATGGGAGCTTGTTCCGCACCCGGACGAGTTATGAAGGGTAAAAAGCTTCCCGGACATATGGGCGTAGTAAAGGTTACAATTCAAAATCTTGAAGTAGTTAAGGTTGACGCAGAAAATGATCTGATTTTGATTAAGGGTGCTGTTCCAGGAAATAAGGGCGGACTCGTTACAATCAGAAACAGTGTAAAGGCGTAAGGGTTATCGGAAAGGAGGAATAGAATATGGCAAAAGTTGCTGTATATAACATGGAAGGCGTAAAGACAGGTTCTATGGAAGTTTCCGATAGTATCTTTGCAGCCGAAGTGAATAAATCCGTTTTGCATACGGTAGTTACAAACTATCTTGCAAATCAAAGACAGGGCACACAAAGCACGAAAACCCGTACAGAAGTAAGAGGCGGAGGAATTAAGCCTTGGAGACAAAAGGGTACAGGACGTGCAAGACAGGGCAGCATCCGTGCTCCGCAATGGACAGGCGGCGGTGTTGCACTCGGTCCAAAGCCCCGTGATTACAGATACAGTATAAATAAGAAGTTAAAGAAGATTGCACTAAAATCTGCTTTATCTGCAAAATATGAAGCATATGAAATTTTCGTAGTTGAGGATTTGAAAATGAACGAAATCAAAACTGCGACTATTGCAAAACTATTAAAAGGATTGGAAATCGACACAAAGGCACTTATTGTTACAGCCTCATGCGATGAAAATGTTTATAAGTCAGCGAGAAACATTAAGGGCGTAACTCCTACTTATGTAGATGTATTAAACGCTTATGAAGTTTTGAAGCATGACAAATTCATTATCTCAAAAGACGCCGTTTCCAAGATTGAGGAGGTGCTTGTATAATGAAATTCGCACACGATATCATAAATAAGCCAATCATCTCTGAACGCAGTATGGAGGTTACCTTTGATAAAGAGGGAAACGAGATTAAAAAGTACTCTTTCAAGGTCCCCAAGGACGCTAATAAAATAGAGATTAAAAAAGCTGTTGAAGAAGTTTTCGGCGTTAAGGTTGCCGACGTAAACACGATGAATGTTACAGGCAAACTTAAAAGAATGGGTAGATACGAGGGCAGAAGAGCTTCTTATAAAAAGGCTATCGTAACTCTTGAAAAGGGTTCAAAGACAATCGAGTTCTTTGATATGTAACTATAGATATAGGAGGAAATTAAAATGGCTATAAGAAAATTTAAGCCTACCTCTCCTGCAAGAAGATTTATGACCGTTTCCGACTTCGAGGAAATCACGAAGTTCGAGCCGGAACGCTCATTATTGGCTTCAAAGAAAAAGAACGCAGGTAGAAATTCATATGGTAGAATTACCGTTCGTCACAGAGGCGGCGGAAATAAACAAAAATACAGAATTATTGATTTCAAAAGACAAAAGGACGGCGTAGTTGCTACTGTAATCGGTATCGAATACGATCCTAACCGCAGTGCTAATATTGCTCTTATCCAGTATGAAGACGGCGAAAAGGCATATATCATAGCACCTTTGGGACTTACAGACGGCGATAAGGTAGTTTCCGGCGAAGGTGCCGACATCAAACCTGGAAACGCACTTTTCTTAAAGGATATCCCTGTTGGTACGCATATCCATAACATCGAGCTTTAACCGGGAAAAGGTGCACAGCTTGTGCGTTCGGCAGGTTCGTCGGCACAGCTTATGGCAAAAGAGTGTAAATATGCTCAGGTAAGACTTCCTTCGGGCGAAGTAAGAATGGTTCGTCTTGACTGTAAGGCAACAATCGGAATTATAGGCAATCAACAGCATGAAAACATTTCTATCGGTAAAGCCGGAAGAAAGCGTCATATGGGTTGGCGTCCTACCGTTCGAGGCGTTGTAATGAATCCTAACGATCACCCGCACGGCGGTGGTGAAGGTAAATCACCAATCGGTCGTCCTGCTCCTGTAACACCTTGGGGCAAACCTGCTTTAGGTCTTAAAACCAGAAAGCATAAGAACAGAACCGATAAGTTTATCGTTAAGAGAAGAAACGCTAAGTAATATAAGGAGGATTTCATAATGGGTAGATCACTTAAAAAAGGACCTTTCGTTGAAGAGCGTTTGATGAAGCGTATCGAAGCTATGAACGCAGCTAACGAAAAAAAGGTTGTAAAAACTTGGTCAAGAGCCTCCACAATCTTTCCTGAGATGGTTGGACATACAATCGCTGTTCATGACGGCAGAAAGCATGTTCCCGTATTTATCAGCGAGGATATGGTAGGTCATAGACTCGGTGAATTTGCTCCGACAAGAACCTTTAAAGGTCACGTTGGTTCAAAGACATCGGCTGCAAAATAAAAATGTATAGGGCGGGGTACGAACTCCTCGTGCCACGCATATCGGATATCTTTATGAGCAAAAAGCTCACAAATTTGAAAGGAGGATTCCAATTATGGAAGCACGTGCAAGTGTTAAATATGCTCGTATATCACCGAGAAAGGTAAAAATTGTTCTTGATTTAATAAGGGGTAAGGACGCAAATTACGCAATGGGTATTATAAAGAATACTCCAAAGGCGGCAAGTGAACACTTAGAAAAGCTGTTAAAATCCGCAATTGCTAATGCAACAAACAATTTTGGAATGGACGCATCAAAGCTTTACGTTTCAGAATGTTATGCAACGCAGGGTCCGACTCTTAAGAGAGTGCAGCCCAGAGCTCAGGGAAGAGCTTTCAGGATTTTAAAGAGAACGAGTCATATAACCTTAGTAGTAAAAGAAAAAGAATAATTTAAAAAGGAGGTTAATCCTATGGGACAAAAAGTTAATCCGCACGGTCTTAGAGTCGGAATTATTAAGGATTGGGATTCTAAGTGGTTTGCAGGTAAAAAGGAATTCGGAAACCAGTTGGTTGAAGATTATAATATAAGGAATTTTGTCAAAAAGTCCTGTTATGATGCAGGAGTTGCAAAGATCACAGTTGAAAGAAAACAAAACAAGATTTATGTAACTTTATTTGTTTCAAAACCCGGTATCGTTATCGGTAAGGGCGGTGCTGAAATAGATAAACTTAAAGTAAAACTTGAAAAAATGACAGGCAGAACTGTAAATGTTAATATCATGGAGGTTAAAAATCCTGATACTAACGCACAGCTTGTTGCTGAAAATATCGCAGCACAGCTTGAAAAGAGAATTTCGTTCAGACGTGCTATGAAGCAGGTAATGGGCAGAGCTATGAGATGCGGTATAAAGGGTATCAAAACAGCAGTTTCAGGCCGTGTAGGCGGTGCAGAAATTGCAAGAACAGAGCAGTATCATGAAGGTACTATTCCGCTTCAAACTCTGAGAGCTGATATCGATTACGGCTTTGCAGAGGCTTCTACAACATACGGAAAACTCGGCGTTAAGGTTTGGATCTATAAGGGTGAAGTTTTGGCAGAATCTGCATCTTCAAAAAGAGAAGAAAAGCCTGAAAGACGCCCAAGACGCCCGAGAGCCGATAGAAGTGCGAAGGGAGGCAACAAATAATGTTATTACCAAAAAGAGTTAAGTATAGGAAAGTAATGCGTGGCAGAATGAAGGGAAAAGCAACACGCGGCAACGTTGTATCCGATGGCGAGTACGGTTTACAGGCAGTAGAACCTGCTTGGATCACTTCAAGACAGATTGAAGCAGCCCGTATCGCAATGACCAGATACACAAAGCGTGGCGGTCAGGTATGGATCAAGATATTCCCTGATAAGCCTATCACACAAAAACCTGCTGAAACCCGAATGGGTTCAGGTAAAGGTTCTCCGGAGTATTGGGTAGCTGTAGTAAAGCCGGGAAGAGTTATGTTTGAAATCGGTGGCGTTTCGGAAGAAGTTGCCAGAGAAGCTCTCCGTCTTGCAATGCATAAGCTCCCCATCAAGTGTAAATTCGTTAAACGTGAGACGAAGGATGGTGAATAAGAATGAAAGTTACAGAGCTTAGAGAACTCTCGGTACAAGAGCTTAACGATAAGTTAAAGGAATGTAAAGAAGAGTTGTTTAACTTACGATTTCAACTTGCGATAAACCAACTCGATAATCCCAAAAAGATTTCAGATGTTAAGAAAACTATCGCTCGTATAAAGACCATCATTCATGAAAGAGAATTAGAGGATTCTGCAATATGAAGAAGGTCATAACATTGAATTTTGAAGGGAGGACAATGTAGTGGAAAGAAATAACCGTAAAACAAAAATCGGAAAAGTAGTAAGCAATAAGATGGAAAAGACCATCGTAGTTGCAATAGAAGAAAGTGTTAAACACGCACTTTACGGAAAAGTTGTTAAAAGAACCTATAAGCTTAAAGCTCATGATGAGGAAAACGCATGTGGTATAGGCGATAAGGTTAAGGTTATGGAAACAAGACCTCTGTCCAAGGATAAGAGATGGAGATTGGTTGAAATTGTAGAAAAGGCAAAATAATTTTAGATTTTGCTATAAGGAGGAAAGAACATGATACAACAACAGACACGCTTAAAAGTTGCTGATAACACAGGTGCTAAGGAAGTTATGTGTATTCGTGTTATGGGCGGTTCTAAAAAGAGATATGCAGCTGTTGGCGATGAAATCATCTGTTCTGTTAAGAAGGCAACTCCCGGTGGCGTTGTCAAAAAAGGTGAGGTAGTCAAGGCTGTTGTGGTAAGAACGGTTAAAGAAACAAGACGCAGTGACGGTTCATATATCAGATTCGACGAAAATGCAGCAGTAATCGTAAAAGACGATAAGAATCCGAGAGGAACCCGTATTTTCGGGCCTGTTGCAAGAGAACTTCGTGATAAGGATTATATGAAGATTTTGTCACTTGCACCGGAAGTTCTTTAAAGGAGGTAAATACGATGAATAAAATGCATGTTAAACGTGGTGATACCGTAAAAGTTATCTCCGGCAAAGATAAAGGAAAAGAGGGCAAGGTCATAACAGCATTTCCGAAGACAGGAAAGGTTATAGTTGAAGGCGTTGCAATCGTTAAAAAGCATCAAAAGGCAAGAGCACAAGGACAGGAGAGCGGAATCATCAAAAAGTCTGCCGCAATTGATGCATCAAATGTTTTGAGAGTTTGTTCAAAGTGCGGTAAAGCAGCAAGAACCGGTGTTAAGGTTTTAGAGGACGGCTCCAAAGTAAGATATTGTAAAAAATGTCAAGAGACATTTAATGACTGATGCGGAAGGAGGCAGAACATACAATGTCGAGAATGCAAGAAAAGTATAAAAACGAAGTTGCTCCGGCTTTAATGGAAAAGTTCGGTTATAAAAGCCCGATGCAAATTCCGAAGCTTGAAAAAATCGTAGTAAATATCGGTATGTCAGACGCTAAGGAAAATCCGAAGGTCATAGAAGCTGCAATGAATGATTTGTCCCTTATCACAGGTCAAAAGCCTGTTATAACAAAGGCAAGAAAATCAGTTGCTAACTTTAAGTTAAGAGAGGGTATGAATATCGGCTGTAAGGTAACTTTAAGAGCTGATAAGATGTACGATTTCATTGACAGACTGTTTTCAGTAGCACTCCCGAGAGTACGTGACTTTAAGGGAATTAACCCGAATTCATTTGACGGAAGAGGAAACTACTCCTTGGGCGTTAAGGAACAGCTGATTTTCCCTGAAATTGATTACGATAAGATTGATAAAATCAGAGGTATGGATATTATTGTTGTAACAACTGCCAAAACGGATGAAGAAGCCCGTGAGCTTTTGAGCCTTATGGGTGCACCGTTTTACCGCAGTTAATAAGGAGGAAAAATAATTATGGCAAAAAGGTCTATGGTTGTTAAGCAACAGAGAACGCCTAAATATTCTACTCAAGGCTATTCAAGATGTAAAATTTGCGGCAGACCACACGCATATTTAAGAAAGTTTGGTATTTGCCGTATATGTTTCAGAGAATTGGCGTATAAAGGTCAAATTCCGGGAGTCAGAAAGGCAAGTTGGTAGAATAATGCGGATAAATTCTGCGTTTTAACGAAACCGATATATTTCGGAAGGAGGTAAATTGAATGCAAATAACTGATCCAATCGCAGATATGCTGACCCGTATCAGAAATGCAAACACAGCAAAGCATGAAACGGTAGATATTCCTGCGTCAAATATGAAGAAGGCTATTGCTGAAATTTTGAATGAAGAGGGCTATATAAAGGGCTACCAAATCATTGAAGACGGAAAGCAGGGAGTAATAAGAATAACTCTTAAATATGCCGGAAATAAGGAAAAAGTAATAAGCGGTATCCAGAGAGTGTCAAAACCGGGACTTCGTATGTATGCTCCGGCAGATGAGCTTCCAAGAGTATTAAAGGGCTTGGGAATAGCTATTATATCAACCTCAAAGGGTATCATGACAGACAAAAAGGCTCGTGCCGAGCATATTGGCGGCGAAGTTTTGGCGTTTGTTTGGTAAAACGATTTGTGTTATTTCCTGAAAGCACAGATTATGCAATTTTTAAGGAGGAAAAAGGACTATGTCAAGAATTGGTAATATGCCGATAGCGGTACCGCAAGGCGTTACTGTTACAGTAGGCGAAGGTAATGAAGTTACCGTTAAAGGTCCAAACGGAACTTTAACAAGAAAGCTTCATCCCGATATGATTATCGAACAGGAAAACGGCGAAATTATTGTTAAGCGTCCGACAGAGGATAAGATGCATAAAGCACTTCACGGACTTACAAGAACGCTTATAAACAATATGGTTATCGGCACAACACAGGGCTTTACAAAAGAGCTCGAAATAAACGGTGTAGGTTACCGTGCACAAATGCAGGGCAAAACCTTAGTTCTGAATTTGGGATATTCACATCCCGTTGAATATGTAGCAATGGAAGGTATCACCATTGAAGTTCCGGCACCTAACAAGATTTTGGTTAAGGGTGCAAACAAGGAGCATGTTGGTGAAACTGCTGCTAAAATCAGAGAATACAGACAGCCTGAACCATATAAGGGCAAAGGTATCAAGTATATTGATGAGGTTATCATACGCAAAGAAGGAAAAGCGGGAGCTAAGAAGAAGTAATAGAAAGGAGTGTTCTTAAATGATAAAGAAGAAAAGCAGTAATGTAGCAAGAATAAAACGCCATCAGAGAGTCAGAAAGAACATCTCCGGCACAGCGGAGAGACCTCGCTTGAGCGTTTACAGAAGCTTAAATCATATTTATGCACAGATAATTGATGACACAAAAGGTAATACCTTAGTTAGTGCTTCAAGCCTTGATAAAGACTTTGAGGGCTACGGCGGAAATATCGACGGCGCAAAGGCTGTTGGTAATTTAGTAGCTAAAAAGGCTTTGGACAAAGGTATAAAAGCCGTAGTATTCGACAGAGGCGGATATATTTAT
>JAFSSG010000012.1 GCA_017451145.1 Clostridia bacterium | reverse complement strand
GCTTATATCACTTATGTATGCGTTACGCTTTAATAGTTTAAGGAGGTTTTCCCTATGATTTATATGCTTTTAACAGACGGATTTGAGGATATCGAGGCTTTGGAAACTCTTGATATTATCCGACGGGCAGGACTTTTGGCAAAAACAGTCGGTATAAAATCCGAAAAGGTAGTTTCTTCGCATGATGTAACGGTTTTATGCGACCAAATTTTTGAGGACACCGATTTTTCCGATATGACAATGCTGATACTCCCGGGCGGTCCCGGACATACCGCGTTCTCCGAGTCGGAAAAGGTGACCGATTTGATAAAATCGACTTATGAAAAAGGCATTTTGATAGGTGCTATATGTGCCTCCCCGTCAGTCATAGGAAAACTCGGACTTTTAAAGGGCGTACGTTTTACCTGTTTCCCCGGCTTTGAAAATACGGCAAAAGGCGGGATTTATTCACCGGAAAAGGCGGTGTCGAGCGGACAGTTCATAACGGCAAGAGGTGCCGGTGCCGCAAGTGATTTCGGTTTTGAAATAGTAAAGCATTTTAAAGGCGAGTTAATAGCAAGTGAGCTGAAAAAGCAAATGCAATATTGAGGTATATATACTTATGAAAATTATAGATATTTTGAAAAAGGACAGCCTGTCGATTTCCTTTGAGGTTTTTCCGCCAAAGCAGGATACCTCCTTTGAAAGCGTAAAACATGCGACGGAGGAAATTGCAAAGCTTTTGCCCTCCTTCATGAGCGTCACTTACGGTGCGGGAGGAGGCGTCAGCAAATACACCTTAGACATAGCCAAAAATATTATGGATAGGTATTCCGTTCCTACTTTGGCACACCTCACCTGCGTTTCTTCTACAAAGGAAACGGTAAGACGTCAGATTTCCGATATGAAAAATGCAGGAATACAAAATGTCATGGCACTTCGGGGCGACCGCATCAACGGCGTTTCCGACAGCGGTCTTTCCGACTACCGATATGCGACCGACCTTGTCCGTGAGCTTAAAGAAAGCGGCGGAGATTTTTGCATAGGCGGTGCGTGTTATCCCGAAATCCACCCCGAAAGCTCCTGTCAGAAGGAGGACATACGCCATCTTAAAGAAAAGGTGGATATGGGCTGTGATTTTCTTACTACACAGATGTTTTTTGATAACAACCTCCTTTATAACTTCCTTTATAAAATCCGCGAGGCAGGTATAACCGTGCCGATTGTGGCAGGAATTATGCCCATTACAAACGCCAATCAGGTAGAACGGGCAATAAAGCTGTCCGGCTCATTTATGCCACAAAGATTTAAAAGCATTGTCGATAAATTCGGAAGCGACCCTCTTGCCATGAAACAGGCAGGTATCGCATACGCAACCGACCAAATTATCGACCTTTTTGCGAATAACATAACAAACGTACATATTTATTCGATGAACAAGCCCGACGTTGCCGAAAAGATACAGGCGAATTTGTCGGACATTTTAGGAAAGCTATGATTTCAGTAAAAAAATACGCCCCTCCGCCCGTTGATATGGGCGAAATACTGCGGTATATGGGCTGTGCAAAAGAAAATGACGACGCTTTAGACATCGCAAAAGAATGTTTGGAAATGTGCAAAGATGTTTTGACATACAGCGTATGCTTTGATGAATTTCCAATCTCGCATTGCGATAACGGTGTAGTGTTTCCCTTTGCAAAGGTCACATCTCTATCACTTTTAAAGCATCTTAAAGAATACGAAAAAGCCGTTATTTTTGCGGGAACAATAGGGATAGGGCTTGACCGCTTTATTCTGAAATACAGCCGTATATCCCCCTCATATGCACTTGCGTTTCAGGCGATAGGCGCGGAAAGGATCGAGGCACTTTGCGACGCCTTTTGCGAGGATTTGAGATCGCAAAACGATAAAACGAGCAAACGTTTCAGTCCCGGATACAGCGATTTTCCGCTCCAATTCCAGACCGAGATTTTCAAGGTTCTGGATTGCAATAAACGGCTTGGGATTTCTCTTAATTCGGCACTTTTGATGTCGCCGTCAAAGTCGGTTACGGCAATAATCGGCGTAAAATAGCGAGGAATTTTTATGGATATTTTATCTTATCTCAAAGAGAATATAGTCTTTTTAGACGGCGGAACAGGTACGCTTTTGCAAAAAGCGGGACTTTCGGCAGGAGAATTTCCTGAAAGGTGGAACATTTCCCACCCCGAAATAATTTCCGATCTACACCGCCGTTATTTTGACGCGGGTTCAAATATCGTTTGCACTAATACTTTCGGTGCAAATTCCTTGAAATTTTCCGATACCGAGCTTGAAGAAATAATAAAAAACGCCGTAGAAAACGCACGTCACGGTGCGGAAATGTCGGTAAATACAAGCCCGAAATTTGTAGCACTTGATATAGGCCCGTCAGGACGGCTTTTAGCACCATTGGGCGATTTTGATTTTGAGGACGCTGTTTCCTGTTTCGCTAAAACTGTAAAGCTCGGCGTAAAATACGGTATTGACCTAATTTTTATAGAGACAATGAGCGACAGCTATGAAACAAAAGCCGCACTTTTGGCGGCAAAGGAAAACTCTGCACTCCCCGTTTTCGTTTCAAACGCATACGGCGAGGACGGAAAGCTTATGACAGGTGCTTCTCCTGAGGCTATGTGTGCATTAGCAGAGGCTATGGGTGCAGACGCAATAGGCTTAAACTGCTCATTCGGGCCTAAACAGCTTATTCCCGTAGCCAAAAAGCTTTTAGAGGTTGCGTCAATACCTGTCATATTAAAGCCAAATGCCGGTCTTCCCAAAAGCGTTGACGGCAAGACGGTGTATGACGTACCGCCTAAAGAATTTGCCGAAGCGGTCAGCGAAATGCTAAGTTGCGGCATACGTATCGCCGGTGGGTGCTGTGGTACTACTCCGGAATATATAGAAGAGCTTGTCCACTTGGCAAAGGATATCAAACCTGCCGAGATAACACCTAAAAATCTTTCGGTTGTAAGCTCATACACGCATACGGTAGATTTTAAAAACCGCCCCGTTTTAATCGGCGAACGTATAAATCCGACGGGCAAAAAGCGGTTCCGTCAGGCACTTTTGGAAAATGATATAGACTACATTTTAAAAGAGGGCGTAAATCAGCAGGACAAGGGCGTTCACATACTCGACGTAAATGTCGGGCTTCCCGATATTGATGAAAGCAAAGTTTTAAAGACCTGCGTCTGTGAATTGCAGTCGATAATTGACCTGCCCCTGCAAATCGACACATCAAATACCGATGCACTATCGTCAGCACTTCGGCGTTACAACGGCAAAGCTATGATAAACTCGGTAAACGGCAAACAATCGTCTATGGACGCCGTTTTCCCGCTTGTCAAAAAATACGGCGGTTTAGTTGTTGCGTTGACTCTTGACGAAAACGGCATACCCGAAACTGCACAAAAGCGTTTATCTGTCGCAAAAAAGATACTTTGCGAGGCGAAAAAATACGGACTTTCGGTCAAAGATTTGATTTTCGACCCACTTGCAATGGCGGTCAGTGCCGACAAAAACGCGGCAAGAGTTACCCTTGACACTGTCAGACTTATAACCAACGAATTAGGTGCAAACACTATTTTGGGTATTTCAAACATATCTTTCGGACTTCCTGTGCGTGACAGTATAAACAGTTCTTTCTTCACTTCCGCATTGGAAAACGGACTTTCCGCAGCGATTATGAATCCATACTCCGATAAAATGCTTTCGGCATATTATTCCTTTAAGGTCCTTCACGGGTTAGACGAAAACTGTCTGGAATACATCGAAAATATGTCGGCACAAGATACGGCAAAAGAGGAAAAATCGATTTCGGACGAAGATTTGGGCGTGGTTTTAAAAAGAGCAATTTTAAAGGGTTTTCGTGACGATGCCTCCTTAATTACAAAAAAAATGCTGAAAAGCACCGAACCTCTCACGATTATCAACGATTTTGTAATCCCTGCACTTGACGAGGTCGGTAAAGGGTTTGAGAATAAAACGGTATATCTTCCTCAGCTTTTAATGAGTGCGGAAACTGCCAAATCGGCGTTTGAGGAGATAAAACTTGCACTTTCGGGAAATAACGGGGAAAGCAAAAAATGCCCCGTCGTAGTCGCAACCGTAAAGGGCGATATCCACGACATAGGCAAAAATATCGTAAAATTGCTGTTAGAAAACTACGGTTTCCCCGTAACCGATTTGGGAAAAGATGTATCTTCAGAGGATATTGTTGATGCGGTAAAGCGTGTCAATGCGAAAATTTTAGGGCTAAGTGCCTTAATGACAACGACCGCACCGCAAATGGAAAAGACCATAAAGCTTTTACGGCAGTCTGTTCCCGACTGCAAGGTGATTGTAGGCGGTGCCGTTCTTACGCAGGAATATGCCGACGCAATCGGTGCGGACAAGTATGCAAAGGACGCAATGGAATCGGTACGGTATGCCGACAGCGTTAATGACGATTTGAACTAAAAAAACACCTGAAATGCTTTTGCATTTCAGGCGTTTTTTAGTTTGCATAGCTGTTATAAATCATAATCAAAGCTTCGCCACGCGTTACATTTTTCTTTGGACAGAAATTTCCGTTCCCGTCACCGTTTACAATCTTTTTCGCCTTCAATATCGCAATATATCCCTTGTTTTCGGTAACGTCGTTAAACGGCTGGGCAAATATTTCATCATATTTTGCATATTCTGCACCGCCGATTTGACGGATCATAAATATCGCCGCTTTTTCCCTCGTCAAAACTCCGTCATCGTCACGCTCATCAGCGGAAAGTTCGCCCCAACGCAACATACCGCTATATATTTCCTCGATATCGTCATAGTATCCAAACGCCTTATTTAAAAGCATGAAATACTCTGCCTGAGTTATCGGGGTGTCAGGTTTTAATTCCTTTTCGTCAAAACCGATGCCGTATTTTGCAAGAGATAAGAATATATCTTTTCCGTAATGATTGTCAATATCGGAATACTCTATTTTCTTATCTTCCTTTATATCGTTACCGCTGTAATCTGTAAGGTGTCCGCTGAACGCATTCATTGTAAAGCTTTCGGTATATCCGTTTTTTCCGACGCAGTAAACCGGCTGTGCCGTTTTTCCGTCTATCACATAGCCGAGCCCGAACCCGATTTGCTCAAATGCCTTTTCTGACGCCTCTTCGGGAGTTATTACGCCGTCTTTTTTCGGGAAGGTCACATTTTTTGTATATTGCAAATTATACTCTACTAAATTGTCGCTTCCGTCAAAGTAGAAATATGCCATATCGCCACACACGTCAAGACCGTCATATGTGCGTATGTAGCTGACAATTCCCGTTTCTTCGTTTTCTACAAGCTGATATTCAGTCGATTTATCTCCGGCAAACTGTTTGAAGGCCTTTTGTGCTTTTTCTTCCTCAGTTTTGCGGTTTTGCCTCGAGTCTTTATCATTATCGGAATAGTTGTAAAAACTCAGTATTTCGCCTGTTTTCGCATCAAGCCTTACATTTATATACTGCTTCCCGTCTGAAAAACTTATGTCGTATGAATACTCTTCTTTATCGTACCAGCTCTTTCTTAACGAGATATAATTGCGTTCTAAATCCTTCGGAATTGCGATAATTTCATTCTTTTTCGCTATATTTGTAGCTTCATCCTCGCTTAAAAGTCCTGCGATTCTGTCCGTTTCTTCTGTTTCGGCAGGTGTAAATCCTCCGTCTCCCGCCGCTTCTTCACTCGCCATCATGCTCTTGTTATAGACGATATCTCCGCCACGGCTTAGTTTGTAAACCTCGCCGTTATATGCATTTATTGCCGCATTACCATCATTTGACGCATATTCAAGATACGGCGTTATTGTTTTTTTGCCGTAATCTCTTTTCAGGTTGTACCTTAGCGTCGGAGTAACAAGCTCTTTATACGCCGTTTTTGCGTCTTCTTCGCTTATGATACTGTCAAGTGGCTTAAAGTCTATGCCCTGGCTGTAATCTATATAAAAACCGGAAACCTCTTTTGTGGTTTTGGAAACGTCAACATATCCCGTTTCCCATAAAACAGGTACGCCGTCTTTTTCGCGGTAAAGACCAAATTCACACTCGTCACTTTGTATCGACTGGTTTTCAGCAGGTTTGATTACAATATCCTTATAGATGTCGGGGTTTATTCTCTTGGTGAATTCCTCGGCAATTCGCATTGCCTCTGCATCGTCTAACGAAGAGATTTTTGCTTCATAGCGGAGGTTATAGTCATATTTTCCGTAATTCGTGATAATTCCGCCTTGATAGCTTATGTAAAGCTCTGACAGTCCATCATCGTTCGACCAATTAAATGAATATACCGTTTCCTTGTCGTCGTCTTGGTAATATGAACTGCCAAACTCACTGTACTCTGAGGTGTCAACTCTTTCCTTTACCTGCTTTAACGCCTCTGTGACGCCATTATTCTCCGCCGCATACACGCCGTTTACAGAACCCAGAAAAATTGCCGCACATAAGAAAAGTTTCAAAAGCTTCATAGAGATACCTCCGTTTTTATTTCAACATTTCCTTTGCATTTTTTGCTATATTTTCCGCCGTCAGACCGTAAAGCTCAAAAAGCTCTGCCGGTTTTCCGGATATTCCGAATTTTTCAGTACCTATAATCTTTACGGGACAAGGTGCGTTTTCACAGACAACCTCAGCTACGGCACTTCCAAGTCCGCCGTAAATCGAGTGTTCCTCTACCGTCACAATCGCACCCGTTTCCTTAGACGCCTTTATGATGATATCCTTATCAATCGGCTTTATAGTATGAATATTTATAACTCTTGCGGAAATTCCGTCATTTTTGAGCAGTTCTGCGGCGGAAAGTGCCTTTTCCACCATAAGTCCTGTTGCGATTATGGTTACATCTTTGCCGTCTTTCAACAAAACACCTCTACCGAATTCAAACTCGTAATCGGCAGGATTTACATCCTCGACCGCAAGTCTTGCAAAACGCATATATACAGGTCCTTTATGCCTTGCCGCCCATTTTACCGCCTGTCGTGCTTCGATATCATCGGCAGGGTTTATTATCACCATACCCGGAATTGTCCGCATAAGTGCAATATCTTCAAGGCATTGATGCGAACCGCCGTCCTCACCGACCGAAATCCCTGCATGAGATGCACCGATTTTTACATTAAGACCTGAATAGCCTATTGAATTTCTTATCTGCTCAAAAGCTCTTCCCGACGCGAACATAGCAAAGCTTGACGCAAAAACCGTCTTCCCGCAGGATGCGATACCTGCCGCAACGCTCATCATATTGCCCTCTGCAATTCCCGCATTTATAAACCTTTCGGGGTATAGCTTCTGAAACATTTCCGTCTTTGTCGATTTGGAAAGGTCTGCATCCATTACAACGATGTTTTTGTCCTTGCCGATTTCCTGCAAGGCTATACCGTACGACTCTCTTGTTGCTCTCTTTGCCATTATAATCTCGCCTCCAAATCTTTAATAATATTATCAAGCTCCGCCATCGCCTGATTGTACTGTTCCTCATTAGGTGCTACGCCATGCCATGCGGGATTGTTTTCCATAAAGGAAACATTTTTGCCCTTTACCGATTTCATAATAACCGCTGTCGGTTTTCCTTTGGTATTTTTTGCGTTTTCTACCGCTTTTTCCAAAGAATCAAAATCGTGTGCATCAGCTAAAACGACGTTCCAGCCAAAGCTCTCGAACTTTTTATCGATAGGATAGGGACTCATTACATCTTTTATATCACCGTCGATTTGCAAACCGTTATTGTCAACAAAAATCGTAAGGTTGTCCAGCTTATAGTGTGCTGAGAACATTGCCTGTTCCCAAACCTGACCTTCTTCAAGCTCACCGTCGCCCAAAACGGCATAAACACGGTAATCCTTGCCGTCAAGCTTTCCCGAAAGTGCCATACCTGCCGCAGCGGATACGCCCTGTCCTAAAGAGCCTGTTGACATATCCACGCCGGGTACTTTATTCATATCGGGGTGACCTTGCAAGTAGCTTCCGATTTTTCTCAGAGTTTTGATGTCTTCCTTTGGAAAAAAGCCCATATATCCGAGTATTCCGTAAAGTGCCGGACATGTATGTCCCTTTGACAAAACAAACCTGTCGCGGTCCTCCATCTTCGGATTTTTCGGGTCAACATTCATAACCTCCAAGTAAAGATACGTTAAAAGGTCTGCTATCGATAAAGAGCCACCCGGATGTCCTGCTTTTGCGTTAAATGTGCCTGTCAGCACATCTTGTCTGACCTTGTTTGCAATAATTGCAAGTTCGATTTTTCTTTTCTCTTCCATTTTTTTCCCTTTCCTTGTTAATCATTTTCCGCATTGTCAAATGCTGTTTTCATAAGTTCAAAAAGCCTGTCCCTGTCGCCTTTAAGATGTAGATATCCGAAAAGCGTTTCAAGCCCTGTCGCTCTTCTATAATCCAGAACGTCTGCATTTTTGGGGCTTGTTCCGGATTTTGCATTCCGACCTCGCTTGAAAACCGTCATTTCCTCTTCTGTAAGCACACTTTCCACCGCAGAAACGCTTCTGCTCTGTGCGTTCGCTTTTACATATTTTATATTTTCCTTATGTAGCTTATGTGCCGGTAAATCGGGGTTTTCGGATAATATCCGCTCCCTTGTATATACCTCATACACCGCATCGCCTATATATGCAAGGACGAGCGGTGAATATTCCGACGGATTTTTCATCATTTGATATATGACCATTTTACGCCCGTTGGAGTGTCTTTAAGCTCAATATTTCTCGCTTTAAGCTCGTCGCGGATACGGTCTGCCTCCTGATAATTTTTTGCCTTTCTTGCCTCATTTCGTTTTTCGATAAGCTCCTCGATTTCCTTTGACGCCGATTTTTGTCTGTCTTCAAAAAGTCCTAAAACATCGCCAAGCTCATGGATATAGGAGAGCGTTTTTTCAATCATCTCGAGTGAATTTCCGCCGTCCTCTGAAAAATGCTTATTCGCCGCCGAAACTATATCAAAAATTGCGGAAATCGCGTCTGCCGTATTCAAATCATCATCCATGGCATCCAAAAAGCGTTTTTTCGCCTTTTCAAGCTCTTCCAAAAGCTGTTTTTCGGCGTCCGACGCGTCTTTTTCCGTCGCACTCTTTTTCAAAAATTCAAGGTTCTCTATGCAGTTATATACCCTCTCCATTGCCGATTTTGCCTGTGCCATAAGGGTATCGCTGAAATTTACGGGGCTTCTGTAATGTGCCGAAAGCATAAAAAATCTCACTACTTGCGGTTCATATTTAGCCGTGATATCGCGGATTGTAAAGAAATTCCCCAAGGATTTACTCATTTTGCGGTTATCAATATTGATATACCCGTTATGCATCCAATAGCGTGCAAAGTCACAGCCGTTTGCACATTCCGACTGTGCAATCTCGTTCTCGTGATGCGGGAAAATCAGGTCCTTTCCGCCGGAATGAATATCTATCGTGTTACCGAGATACTTATTGACCATGGCGGAACACTCGATGTGCCATCCCGGTCTGCCCATTCCCCATGGGCTTTCCCATGCGGGTTCGCCCTCTTTTTGTGCTTTCCAGAGTGCAAAATCCATCGGATCTTCTTTGCCCTCATTTATATCTATTCTTGCTCCCGCTTCAAGCTCATCAAGCGGTTGATGCGAAAGCTTTCCGTAATCTTTGAACTTTTTCGTTCTGAAATAAACATTTCCGTCAACATTATATGCATATCCCTTTTCTTCCAGCTTTTTCACAACATCGATTATTGCGTCAATGTTTTCGGTCGCCTTCGGGTGAATTGTCGCACGTTTGATGCCGAGTGCTTCGGCATCTTTGAAATATTCTGCAATAAACCGCTCACCAAGCTCTTTTACCGTTATTCCCTCTTTGTTTGCACGGTTTATCATTTTGTCGTCGATATCGGTAAAATTCTGAACGAAAGTGACCTCATAACCCAAATATTCCAAATATCTTCTGAGTGTATCGAAAATAATAAACGGTCTTGCGTTGCCTATATGAAAATAATCGTAAACGGTAGGACCGCAAGAATACATTTTTACCTTTCCTGCTTCAATCGGCACAAATTCCTCTTTTTGCCGTGTCAATGTATTGTAAATTCTCATTTTCCTGATTCCTCCGAGCTTTTTTGCAATTCTTCTATCTGTTTTTCAAGCTTTGCTATATGCACCGAAAGTGTGCAAAGCTGTGACGAAATCGGGTCCGGAACGGTTACCTGGTCCAAATCACATTCAACCCTTACGCCTTCAAGCTTAACGATTCGTGCAGGAACGCCGACGCAGGTGGAATTTGCCGGAACTTCCGAAAGAACAACCGCACCTGCCGCAATTTTTGAATTATCTCCGACAGTAAATGGTCCTAAAATCTTTGCACCGCACCCTACCATAACATTATTGCCTAATGTCGGGTGGCGTTTGCCCTTTTCTGTACCCGTTCCGCCAAGCGTTACGCCCTGATAAATGGTACAGTTATCCCCTATTTCCGCCGTTTCGCCTATAACAACGCCCATGCCGTGATCTATAAAAAGGCCTCTGCCTATTTTTGCACCGGGGTGAATTTCAATCCCCGTCCAGAATCTTGTCACCTGAGATATCCATCTGGCCAAAAATTTCAAATTATGCCGATAAAAAAAGTGTGCTACTCTATGCCAGAATACCGCACGGACTCCGGGGTACAGAAAAAACGCTTCTGCCTTGCTTCTGGCAGCAGGGTCCCTATCCATAACCGCTTCTATGTCATATGCTATGTTTTTGAAAAGCATATAAATATCACCTCATAATATTATTATAGTATATTATACTATAACAGTCAAAAAAAAACAATATCTTTTGCCATTTTTTAAGCACAAAAAAACAAACGGCAAAAACCGTTTGTTCCTTCCTAATTAAGCGGTATTATAAGCTTTTCTCCTGCCACAACGGATTCTTCCGCATCCTTTCCGTTTGCCGAGAGCAAATTATCCGTTTTTACACGGTATTTTTTGGCAATATCCCAAAGATTGTCGCCCTCTTTTACAAAATATACCGAAATTCCGTTTTTGCCGTTTTCTATCGGCGTGGCGGTAACATCCGATATTACCGTTTCTTCAAAAACGTTTATTATTTCGCCCGTTATAACAATCCCGCACCTTACTTCAACCGCATCCTTTGAGCTTATTGCGTAGCTTATATGTTCACAATCCGCACCCAAAACAGCTTTGCTGTTTTCCGAGATTTTGCCCTCGCAGTTGATGTCATAATTAAACGGCTCCTCCTCCGTTATCGACGCTATCGGCATATTTTCATCGTCTGTCATATACAGCACACATATAAGGATTTTGCCGGAAACCGAAAGTTTTCCGTCTGCAATCGCCGTTTTTGTTATCATAGGCTTTGCCTGAACCTTGTAAACTCCCGCAATATCGGGACAGCCTTCCGCTTTTTGCAAAAGCTGTTTTATTACTGCGGAAAATTTTATCTTTTCTGCAACCGACTGCATCATTATTTTCTTGCAGGAACACTCACAGTCGGAATCGGTAAAATAGCAGTCGTCAAGTGCCGATACGCTTTCTTCACCGTCGGTTTTTAAGCAAACAGCCACCTCCGCTTTTACCAAAACCGACGATGTGTCCTGTGTATTATTTTTCAGCTCATATGCGGTTTCGCGGATTTCATAGTTTACCTCTATGTCCTCATCTTCCAAAAGGAACGGTGCGTCAAAAACCTCTGTAAAGGGTATTTCGCAGTCAAGGTGATTATACTTTTTGTCCAAATCCTCATACAAAATGCAGATTCCAAGCTTCCCCTTTATTACCAGCTTTCCGTCTAACGCCCTGCTTTCCTTTGCTGATACGCACATATCCGCCTTTAATAAATCAGCTGCAACCTTGCCCTGCGGAAACTCGACCTCTTCATCTATTGTAAAACAGTATTCTTCACATTCCTGTTTGCCCGTAAATTTCAGCTCTTTGCTTCTTGCTTCCGCATTTTCCGCCAGGACAGTTGTCGCAATATCCGTTTTTTCATTTGAAAAGACCGACACTCCCATTATAATCTTGGTATCAATCCCTATTTTTCGGGAATTTAGCACCTTATATGATATTTTGTCAACGTCGCAAAAAGCAGAAAGCGTCATACCGTCTTTAAATTCGCTTCTTTTGAGCGTTTCGCAAAACTCCATACTTCCGCTTATTGATTTGATGCCCTTCTCATCGCAATCGGGGATATATAAAATATTTATTCTTACCTTTCCGTTTAATGTAATTTTCCCGTCCTCGATTTGCTTTTCCGTAAAATACGGTTCTGCGGTAACTTCGCAGACCTTTAAAATATCAGGCTTCGAATCGGGTACTATGATACTTCCGTCAGCATTAGTCTTCAATTCCCCTTCATAGACCGTTTTTACTACATTTATGCTCTTTCTTTCTATTTCTGCTTCCATACGAAATCCTCCCATAAAAATAATCCCATAGTTAATACTATGAGATTATTTTTTAGGATATGCCTATTTGATATCGCAAATTTCCTTCCATTTTCCGTAAGCTTTATCCCAGCTTCCTGCGTCTTGCGGAAGATACTCGTCTGTCGGGAAAGATTTTTTAACTATTTGCCTACCTTCATAAAGGTCTTTTATCGCTCCCATCGCAATACCCTGCATAATTACATTTCCGATAGCCGTCGCCTCAACAGGACCTGTTACAACCTTGCGGTTTGTTGCGTTTGCCGTAAACGCACAAATCATTTTGTCCTTGATGCCTCCGCCTACGATATTGATAACGCCATACTTTTTGCCTGTTACCTCTTCCATGCCCTCTATCGTATGCCTGTACTTAAAGGCAAGGCTCTCGGCTATGGCACGTATGATTTCACCCTTAGTCTGAGGCACTTTTTGTCCTGTTTGTCTGCAGAATTCACGTATTCTTTCGGGCATATTTCCGGGTGTTTGGAACTCCTGTCTGTCGGGGTCAATAAGACTTGCGAAAGGTTCTGCCTGTCTTGCCTCAGATTCAAGCTCGTCAAAGGACAAAAGCGTACCCTCTCTGTCCCACTGTCTGCGTGATTCCTGAATAAGCCAAAGTCCCATGATGTTTTTGAGGAAGCGTATCTTATTTTCCGCTCCGCCCTCATTGGTAAAGTTATGCATCATTGCCTCTTTTGTAACCATAGGGCTATCCAACTCCACGCCCATAAGCGACCATGTTCCGCTTGATATGTATATATAATCCTCGTTTTTCTCCACCGGTACAGATACCACTGCCGACGCCGTATCATGAGATGCGACTGCGATTACAGGTATTCTTTCCACGCCGAGTTCTTTTGCCAATTCTTCCTTTAAGACGCCGACTTTTTGTCCCGGATTTATCATATCCGCATAAATATCAGTCGGCAAACCCATTTTAGTCAGCAAATCCTTCGCCCAACTGCGATTTTTTGAGTCCAGCATCTGAGAAGTTGACGCAATAGTGTATTCGCAACGCTTTTCTCCCGTCAAAAAGTAATTGAAAAGGTCCGGCATAAAGAGCAATTTATCTGCATTTTCAAGGCAGGTATCACCCGACAGCTTTTCGGACAGCAGTTGATAAAGAGTGTTAAACCAATTAAATGCAATACCCGTTTTTTCAAAAATTTCCTCTTTGGAAACGAGCGAGAATGCCTTTTCATACATCCCGTCTGTCCTCGTATCGCGGTAATGATGGGGATTTCCTAACAGTTTGCCGTTTTTATCCAAAAATCCGTAATCAACGCCCCACGTGTCTATACCTATGCAATCGATGTCCTTATCTCCCGAATTTGCACATTTTAAAATGCCCTGTTTTATTTCATGGAAAAGCCTCAAAACGTCCCAATACATACCCCCGTTTACAGTCACAGGATCGTTGGAAAACCTATGTTTTTCCTCAAAAACAATCTTTTCTCCATCAAATTTTCCGAGCATCGCACGTCCGCTTGATGCACCGAAGTCAAACGCTAAAAATTTGTAAATTTTACACATTTTAATCACCGCCATTTTCCTTTTGTAAAAATATTATATAAAACTCGGCTTTTATTGTCAATAATTTTTATATACATTTAAAAAAATTGCTGGACATTTATATGCTTTTGTGATATTATGAAGATACTATTATACTACATTAGATAATGTATTGGAGGAACTTATTATGAAAAGATTCGGATTTTTACTTTTGGCAATATGCGTCCTTTTTGCAGGAACGGTATATGCCGATTTCCCCGATATGCCACAAGGCGAAAAGGCTAAAACAGCCATTACAAACGCTGTTTCCAACGGCATTTTATCAGGTTATGAAGACGGGACTTTGCGTCCGGATGCCCCCATTACCCGTGCGGAAATGGCGTCCATCATAACACGTGTATTCGGAGCGACCGAACCAAATGACGTTTCGGTATTCTCCGATGTTGCGGCTGATGCTTGGTATTACAATGCCGTTTCAAACGCTTACCTGATGGGTGCTTTTTCGGGCGACGAAAATATGCGTATGAATCCTACAAATAACATAACTTTCCAAGAGACCTTTACAGTTTTATCGCAAGTTTTTGATTTGCTCCCGCCTTATACCGTTGTTGAAGGCGAAGTAGATATGGATTCCTTGTCTGAAAACACCGTGTATGTCGGACCAAATCCACGCCACGCAAAAGTACGTCTTTACGACGTCAGTGTTCTTTCTGCACGTGCTGATGCATACGGCACTGCTGATTGGGCAAAGGTATATGTTGCAGGAGTTATAGCAAACGGCGGCTGCGACGGAATCACCATTGCACCGACAGAGTATATTAAAAGAGTCGAGTTTGCAATCGTTATGGATAACATCATTAAAAACTATATAGATGAGGCAGGAACATATAGCGAATTGCCGGAAGGCAACACAATGATAAGATGCGACGATGTGCTTTTGGATAATGTCAGCACCGATTCGGATATATATATCGCGGATTGCGTAAAGCCGGGCAGACTCGGCGTGGACAACGTTAAGGCAAAACGTCTTATTGTAAGGGGCTGTGCCGCATCCATTGGTCCATCCGATAACCTTTTAAATGAAAACTTCGGTATTACTATCTCCGGCGAATTCGGTGCGGTCCGCATTATAAGACCTTATATACTTGCCGATATGGTAAATGCAAAAGTAGATATAAATAAAATTTATTGTGTTGAGAATTCCTTCCCGAACATATTCAGCTTAAGCGATGTAGCCGAATAAGAAATAACAAAAAGCCGACTTCCTATCTTGGAGGTCGGCTTTTTAAATGCCTGTTTTTAAATAAGTCTTGCGATAAGCTCGTTGCTCCTTTTTACAAACTCTGTCATCTTTTCAGCAGATAACGGTTTATGGCACAGCATCGCCAAATCGAACACTTGCTTTGCTATGACCGTTTTGTCGGGTTCTTCTGCCTTGTCAAGCTTTTTGATAATGGCATTGTTGGAATTTATTACAAGAGTAAATTCGTCTTTGAACATATCTCCCATTCCTGCGAACTGCTGACCGTAGGAACGGTACATTTCCTGCATTCTGCGTGATTCCTCCGACAAAAGCACGATTGCCGGTATATCCTCATTTTTAAGTGCCTGAACCTCGATTTTCAAAGAGTCGTCTGCGAGTGCATTTTTAAATATTTCGACAAGCTTTTCATCGTATTTTTCGTCTTTTTGGGCGTCCTTATCGGAAGTCTCCGAAACAGAAGAGTCGATTCTTTTAAACTTCACGCCCTCCTCCTTCATTTCAATAAATGAAATAAAGTGCGTATCGATTACCGACGGCAAAATCACAGCGTCAAGCCCTTGCTCACGGAACATATTTATATACTGCGACTGCAAATTTTCGTCCGAAACATAGTAAACGTCCTTGTTTTCCTTGCCCTCTAAATATTCCGAAAGGGTTATGTGTTTTCCGTCCAAGTTTTTATAAACGATAAAGTCCTTTACACGCTCATAAAACTTCTCGTCACGCATACAGCCGTATTTTATGAATACATTGATGTCCTCCCAATACTTGTCGTAATCCTCACGCTGTTTTGTATATATTTCTTTCAGCTTGTCTGCGACCTTTTTGGTGATGTGTGCCGATATTTTCCGTACATATCCGTCATTTTGCAGAAAACTGCGGGACACGTTAAGCGGTAAGTCGGGGCAATCTATTACACCTTTTAACAGCATCAAAAATTCAGGAATAACTTCCTTTACGTTATCGGCGACAAATATCTGGTTATTATAAAGCTTTATCTGTCCCTCATTAACCGAAAACTCATGATTTATTTTAGGGAAATAGAGTATGCCCTTTAAATTAAACGGAAAATCGACGTTTAAGTGAATCCAGAAAAGCGGTTCGTTAAAATCCAAAAACACCTTTCTGTAAAAATCCTTGTAGTCCTCGTCTTTACAGTCTTTCGGAGCTTTTGCCCAAAGCGGTGTAACTTCGTTAATAGGTGCGGGTACAACCGTATTCCCGTCCTTGTCCTTTTCCGGCTCTTTGCCCACTACTTCAAAATAAATCGGAACAGGCACAAAGGAGCAGTATTTGGACAGCACTTCTCTTACGGTAAATTCCTCCAAAAATTCCTTTGAATCCTCTGCTATTGTGAGGATGATTTTCGTACCTCTTTCGGTACGCTCACCCTTGCCTATCTCATAGCTCATACCGCCGTCGCAGCTCCAATAAACAGCGTCTTCGCCCTCCTTATATGAGAGCGTTTCTATTTCTACCTTTTCGCTCGGCATAAACGCCGAATAAAATCCAAGTCCGAAATGCCCGATAATTTGTGCTCCTTTATCATTTTCGTCCTTGTACTTTTCCAAAAACTCGGTAGCACCCGAAAAAGCGATGTCTGTTATGTATTTTTCAACTTCGTCTTTTGTCATTCCTATGCCGTTGTCCTCAAAAATGAGCTGTTTTTTGTCCTTGTCTATAGCTACGGTTATTTTAAAATCCTCGTCCGAAAGCTTTATTTCGCCGATGCCGACAAGCTTTTTCAGTTTTGTTATGGCGTCACAGCCGTTAGAGACAAGCTCTCTTATAAAAATATCCTTGTCTGAATAGAGCCACTTTTTTATAATCGGGAAAATATTTTCCGAATTTACGGAAATATTGCCTTTTTCCATTAAAACCACCTCTTCATATGTTACGGGCGGACATATGTCCGCCCTATTTTACAACTATATTTACAAGTTTTCCCGGTACTGTAATGATCTTTATAACCGTTTTTCCTTCTAATGCTTGGTTGACCTTCTCTGCTTTTAACGCGATACCTTCAAGTTCTTCCTTTGCAATATCCTTTGGAACGGTTATTTTGTCCTTTATTTTGCCGTTTACCTGAACGACGATTTCGACCTCGTCATCAACCGTTTTTGACTTGTCAAAATCAGGCCATTTGGTAAGTGCCAAAAGCGGAGTATTTCCGTATTTCTCCCAGAGCTCCTCAGTAATATGCGGTGCTACGGGGTTTAACAGCGTGATAAGTATTCTGTATTCGCCCGTAGTTACCTCGCCCTTTTTATAGAAATCGTTTACCAAGCTCATAAGCGTTGCGATTGCCGTGTTATATTTCATCTTCTCATAATCGTCGCTGACCTTCATAATCGCCTTGTTTACCGCTTTTTCAAGGTCTTTTGAGAGCTCTTCGTCGGGAGTTACCATATCCTGCAAATTCCAGACACGCTCCAAAAACTTGTAACAGCCCTTTAAGCCCTTTTCCGACCAAGGCGTTGACTGGTCAAATGCACCGATGAACATTTCAAAGGTACGCACAGCGTCTGCACCGTAATCGCTTACCACTTCATCAGGATTTACAACATTTCCTCTTGATTTGGACATCTTTTCACCGTTTTCGCCCAAAATCATTCCGTGTGATGTACGTTTCTGATACGGCTCCTTTGTCGGAACAACGCCGATATCATACAGGAATTTGTGCCAGAATCTCGAATACAAAAGGTGAAGCGTGGTATGCTCCATACCGCCGTTATACCAATCCACAGGCGACCAATATTTAAGTGCCTCGCTTGATGCCAAAGCCTCGCTGTTATGCGGATCCATATACCGCAGATAGTACCAGCTCGAACCTGCCCACTGAGGCATTGTATCGGTTTCTCGCATCGCCTTTCCGCCACAGTGCGGACAGGTCGTATTTATCCATTCTGTCGCTTTGGCAAGTGGCGATTCACCGTTTTCGCCGGGTTCAAAAGTATCGATTTCGGGAAGCTCTAAGGGCAGTTCGCTTTCGGGAATGGGTACCCAACCGCACTTTTCGCAATATACAAGCGGAATGGGTTCGCCCCAATATCTCTGGCGTGAGAATACCCAGTCACGCAGTTTGAAATTGACTTTTTTCTTGCCGATTCCCTTTTCTTCAAGATATTTTATCATGGCAGGAATTGCGTCCTTGACGCTCATTCCGTTTAAAAAGCCCGAATTTACCATTGTGCCGTTTGCAACGTCGGTATATGCCTCTTCCAAAACATTTTTGCCGCCTGAAACAACCTCGATTATCGGCAGATTGAATTTTTTTGCAAAATCCCAGTCCCTGCTGTCATGTGCGGGAACTGCCATTATTGCACCCGTTCCATAGGTTACAAGCACATAATCGGATATAAATATCGGGATTTCCTCGTTTGTTACGGGGTTTATCGCATTTACGCCGTCAAGCCTTGCACCCGTCTTATCCTTGGCAAGTTCTGTACGCTCAAATTCGGATTTTTTTGCCGCATTTTCAATATATTTTTCTACTTCGTCAGCATTTTTAAGCATAGGCAAAAGCTTTTTGACCATACTATGCTCAGGCGACAAAACAACGTATGTAGCACCGAAAAGTGTGTCGCATCTTGTTGTATAGACAGTTATCTTATCGCCTGTCGTAAGGGTAAATTCTACCTCTGCACCCTCGCTTCTGCCAATCCAATTTGTCTGTTGTGTTTTTACTCTTTCGATAAAGTCCACATCGTCAAGGTCATCAATAAGCCTTTGTGCATACTCGGTAATTTTCAGCATCCATTGGCTCTTACGACGCTGGACAACTTCGCTTCCGCATCTTTCGCAAACGCCGTTTACGACCTCTTCATTAGAAAGACCTACTTTACAGCCCGTACACCAATTTATCGGCATTTCCTGCTTATATGCAAGTCCCTTTTTAAAGAGCTGTAAAAATATCCACTGCGTCCATTTATAGTAGCTTGGGTCGGTTGTATTTATTTCCCTTTGCCAATCGAAAGAAAATCCCAGCATTTTCAGCTGTCTTGTAAAGTTTTCAATATTTTTTTTCGTTACGATTTTAGGATGCACCTTGTTTTTTATCGCATAGTTCTCGGTAGGCAGTCCGAAAGCGTCCCAACCGATAGGATACAAAACATTATACCCCTGCATTCTTCTTTTTCTGGCAAGAATGTCAAGTGCCGTATAGCTTCTCGGATGTCCTACGTGAAGTCCCTGTCCCGACGGGTACGGAAATTCGATAAGAGCGTAATACGGTTCTTTTTCGCTGTTGTTTTCTGCATGAAAACAGTTCGCATCTTCCCATTTTTTCTGCCATTTTTTCTCGATTTCTTTAAAATTATATCTATCCATTTCTATCACCTCAATCTGCCTTTATCTCCAACTTTTCAGCATCGTCCCAAAGCCGTTCAAGAGCATAAAATTCTCTCGTTTCACGTTCCATGATATGAACGATTGTATCGCCGAAATCCATCAAAATCCAATTTCCGCCACGATATCCTTCAATATGCTTGGGCGGGAATCCGTTTTCCTTTGCCTTTTCTTCGACCTCGTCGCTACAAGCACGAACCTGAACGCCCGACGTGCAGGTACATATGATAAAATAGTCACCCAAGGATGTAAGCTTGGAAATGTCTAAAACGTCTATATCGGTAGCTCTTTTATCGTCCAATGCTTTTACAATTATTTTCAATTTTTCCATAAACTAAAACTTGTCCTTTCAGTAACAACACTATAAACCATATAATACTACATTTTTTGTAAAAAGTCCATATTTTATTAGTATTTTTTGGCGTTTTTAAGAAAATAATTCCGCCACCTCAAAAAATGGCAAAAAAAGAACGCATTCTCTGCGTTCTTTTAATGATTACTGATTGAATTGCTGATAGTCTATACTGTTTAACATATTGGCAGTTCCGTTAGTACCGTTAACTGTTAAGAAGGTCCATGTCTGACCGTTAAGTGTAACTGCTTGACTAACCAAGGCATTTTCTCCCGCCATAACCTCTTCGGTTGCGAGGCTTTCTATCGCTAAGTTTGGTTTCTTATAAATCTTTTTCATCATATCTTACCTCCCCCGCTTATTGTGCATCTGTCAATGCTTCTGCTTCTATTGCAGCCGCATTTTCAGGTGTATCAACATTATAAACCGTCATACCATATACGAAGGAGTAACCGCCATACAGTTCATTTCCGGCTGAAAGAGCAGAAGTGTGCGTTGCGTCAAGCTGTAGCTTATCTCCGCTCCGATAAGCTGATGTATCTGAAACACCAAGATTTCCGATAGAGTCACCACCGTTGCTTCCGCCGAAGTTATACTTCTTTGTAGTGCCACCGATAGTGATTGCAAATCCCGGTTTTGCACCGATATCAGCAAGACTTATACTACCTGCATCTATTGTCACCTTACCAACAAAACCTACCGACCAAGTACCGCCGGTAATTTCTCTTATTACGAACGCATCGGTATTTCCGTTTGCCGGTATCATAGTAGCAGAAACTTTTCCTATCTTATAGTAAAGTTGTTTAACGGCGTTGCTACCAACCTTTATATCCAGCTGATAAACGCCGGAGGCTATATTTCTTACAACATAAGAAACATTCTGCGTAGCAGCTTCTGCTTTATACTGGTTTATGTACTGCACGGTGCTGTCACTCAAGCTGCCTCCCTGTCCCAGTCTGTAAGTAACAATTGTGATGTCATCACCCACTGCCGCACCTGTTACATCAAATTTTACCGTATCTCCCGGTCTGAAACATGGCATCATTGACGTACTCGTTGACGAAGCAACAAAAGTATTGGTGTTTCTGTTATACTGCGTACCATTACTATACCCGTTTGTCAGATTTGATGTATCGGTATCAGCCATAGCAGATGTTG
>JAFSSG010000011.1 GCA_017451145.1 Clostridia bacterium | reverse complement strand
GTGGGAGTTACAGGGCTCGAACCTGTGACCCTCTGCTTGTAAGGCAGATGCTCTCCCAGCTGAGCTAAACTCCCATACGTCACTCGACGTGACGACAAAGAACATTATAACAACTATCCTAATGTTTGTCAAGCGATTTTAATAAAAAATCAAAAAAAATTTTTTAAGACATATAAATTGCTGAAAATATTGCCATTTTATTGACAAAAAAGCGTTAAGGGATTATACTGAAAGAAAGAAAGAAATATGAGAGGATAATGAATATGAATACTACGTTAATAGTAATGGCAGCAGGTATGGGAAGCCGTTTCGGCGGACTTAAGCAGATGGAACCTATCGGACCTAACGGCGAGGTTTTATTGGATTTTTCCGTATATGATGCAAAAAAAGCAGGATTTAACAAGGTTGTTTTTGTCATCAAAGAGGAAATCGAAAAGGATTTTAAGGAAATAGTCGGCAAAAAGATCGAAAAGGTAATTGACGTTGAGTATGTTATGCAAGATGTGTCAAATCTCCCTGAGGGCAGAAAAAAACCGTGGGGTACGACACACGCGATTTTGTGTTGCAAAGACGTCGTAAAAGAGCCGTTTGCGGTAATAAATGCAGACGACTATTACGGTGCAAATGCCTTTACCGAAATCCATGAGCATCTTGAAAAAGCAACGGGATTTGACTTCTGTATGGTTGCATATGACCTTGACAAAACGCTTTCGGAAAACGGAACGGTTGCAAGAGGTTGCTGTGAAATAGAAAACGGATACTTAAAAGATATCGTGGAAAGAACAAAGATTGATCCGAAGGGCAGATACACCGATGACGGCGAAACATGGACACAGCTTCCGCTTGACAAAAAGGTTTCGATGAACTTGTGGGGATTTACCACCGATATCTTCGCAGAAATGCAAAAAGAATTTGATGATTTTATGAAAAATGCAAATCTTTTGAAAGACGAATGTCTTATCCCGACGCTTGTAGATAAGCTGATAAAGAGCGGAAAAGCTACCGTTAAGGCATATTCCAACAAGGATAAATGGTATGGTATAACCTACCGCGAGGACAAAGAGGAAGTGCAGAAGGCAATCAAGGCACTTTGCGACCAAGGAATTTATGAGGGAATATAAAATCAAAAAAGCGATGCAACTGCATCGCTTTTTTTAAAAAAACTCTTGACAAGGGAAAATTTTAGTGGTAGAATTACGCCTGTAAAGCTTTTTTGGTTTACACAGAAGGCGGTGTATTATGGCGAAAAACTTATCGGCAGGGGTGCTGATCGATTTTTACGGCGAACTCTTGACCGAGAAACAGCAAAAAGCACTTGATTTATACTATAATGAGGACCTGTCCCTTGCTGAAATCGCGGAGGAAATGCAGGTATCACGTCAGGGTGTGAGGGCGTTTATAAAGGACGGCGAGGAGCACCTTCGTGAATTTGAAAAAAAGCTGGGAATGCTTGGGCGTTTTTCCGACATAAGCAGGATTTCCAAGGATATGGAAGCTGTTATTTCGGAACTGCCGGAGGGAGCATATAAAACACAGCTGATTAAAATGATAGAGGAAATAAAGGACAGATTGTAAGGAGGTAAGCTGATTGGCATTTGAAAATCTTGGCGAAAAGCTCACCGGCATATTTAAAAATCTAAAAGGAAAAGTCAAAATTACCGAAAAAGATGTAAAGGACGCCATGCGTGAGGTCAAACTCGCACTTTTGGAGGCAGACGTAAATTTTAAGGTAGTCAAGGATTTTATAAAAACCGTTTCTGATAAAGTTATGAGCGTGGAGGTAATGGAAAGCCTTACTCCCGCACAGAATATTTTGAAAACCGTGCGTGAAGAGTTGACAGCTCTTATGGGTACGGAAAATGCGAGGATAGAATTTTCAAAAAATCCGCCGACGGTTATTATGATGTGCGGTTTGCAGGGTGCGGGAAAAACGACGGCGTCGGCAAAATTGGCACTTCATATGCGGAAAACAATGGACAAAAGACCGCTTTTGGTTGCCTGTGACGTTTACCGTCCTGCCGCAATAAAACAGCTGGAGGTTTTGGGAAATCAGGTCGATATTGCGGTTTTCCAGATGGGTGCGGACGAAAATCCCGTAACGATAGCCGAAAAGGCGGTTGAACATGCGAAAAAGCATGGCAATGACCCCGTGATAATCGATACGGCAGGTCGGCTTCATATAGACGATGAGCTTATGACCGAGCTTGAAAACATAAAGGAAAAGACAAATCCTGCGGAAATCCTGCTCGTTATCGACGCAATGATCGGTCAGGACGCCGTAAATGTTGCAGAAAGCTTTAATGAAAGGCTCGGAATAACGGGCGTTATTCTTTCGAAGCTGGACGGTGACGCACGAGGCGGTGCGGCATTGTCGGTAAAAGCGGTTACGGGAAAGCCGATAAAGTTTGTATCGATGGGCGAAAAACTCTCGGAACTTGAGCCTTTTTATCCCGACCGTATGGCAGGGCGTATTCTGGGTATGGGCGACGTTATGACGCTCATAGACAAGGCACAGGAGGTTGCAGACGAGGAAGAAGCGGCAGAGCTTGAAAGAAAGCTCCGAAGCCAAACATTTAATTTGGAAGACTTTTTGGAACAGCTCCGTAAAATCAAAAAGATGGGCTCGATAACAAAGCTAATCGGCATGATGCCGGGAGTTGACCGTAAAATGCTTGATAAAATTGACGAGGCGGACAGCGAAAGAAGGATGAAACGCACAGAGGCGATAATCCAGTCGATGACGCCTAAAGAGCGTGAAAATCCCAAAATCATTGCCGCGAGTCGAAAGGTGCGTATCGCAAAGGGCAGCGGAACGAGGGTTCAGGACGTAAACGAGCTTTTAAAGCAGTTTGAGCAGATGAATAAAATGATGAAGCAGTTTTCAAGCGGAAAACAGGCAAAAATGCTCAAAAGAATGAAAAAATACGGCGGAAGGTATTAACTTTCATACGGAAGTTTATATACAACAAAAATATTGCGGGAGGTGAATAAGATGGCAGTAAAAATCAGATTAAGAAGAATGGGTGCTAAAAAAGCTCCTTTTTACAGAGTTGTTGTAGCAGACGGCAGATATCCGAGAGATGGAAGATTTATTGAAGAAATCGGAACATACAATCCGCTCACAGACCCTGCAACAGTTAATATCGATGCAGACATGGCTAAAAAGTGGATTGCAAACGGAGCACAGCCTACCGATACTGTAAAAGCTCTTTTGAAGAAGCAGGGCATTCTGTAAGAATAAGCAAAAGTTGGCCTTGTTTGTGAAAGGAGATTAAAATGAAAGAAGTATTGGAAATAATAGCAAAAGCCTTGGTAGAAAATCCCGACGAGGTTCAGGTCACTGAATATGAAGACGGCGATTCCATAACCTTAGAGCTTCGTGTCGCAGACGGCGATATGGGTAAGGTTATCGGCAAACAAGGGCGTATTGCAAAGGCTATCCGAACAGTTGTTAAAGCCGCTGCAAGTATTGAAAACAAACATGTATCGGTTGATATTGTTCAATAGGTTCACATAAAATGAGTGTCATAAGGCACTTATTTTACTTTATGAGAAAAGGGGATTTAAATGGATTTTTTGGAAATCGGCAAAATTATAAACACGCACGGACTGAAAGGCGAGGTTAAGATTTCTGCTTGGACAGATTATCCCGAAGATTTTGAAAATCTGGAATATGTCCTGACGAAATCCGGCAACGAAGAAAAACGGCTTAATATCAGCGGAATAAAATACCAAAAAAACAACATAATCGTAAAATTCCGCGAAATCGGCTCGATTGAGGAGGCACAAAGCTATAAAAATGCGGTGCTTTATGTGCCGAAATCGGAGCTCGGTGAACTTCCCGAAAATGTATATTACATTGCCGACCTGATAGGCTGCGAGGTTTTGTCCAAAACGGGAGAAAAAATAGGCGTACTATGGGACATTTTCTCCACCGGCTCAAACGATGTTTATGACATAAAAAGAGAAAATGCCAAAAATTTGCTTGTTCCGATAATTGACGGCGTGGTAAAATCGGTTGACACCGACAACAAAAAAATTGTTATAAAAATTCCCGAAGGGCTTGATTGATTATGAAATTTAATGTTTTAACGCTGTTCCCCGATATGCTCCGCTCGGTTTTAGGAGAAAGCATTATCGGCAGAGCGGAGGAAAAGGGGATTATTGAGCTGAATATTGTGAATATCCGTGATTTTTCAAAGGATAAGCACAAAAAAACAGACGATACTCCCTTTTCGGGCGGAGGCGGAATGCTGATGACGCCCCAGCCCATTTATGACGCGTATATGAGCATAGCGGACGGGCGAAAAGAAAAACCGCATACTGTTTATATGTCGCCAAAAGGCAAGGTCTTTAATCAGGAAAAGGCAAAAGAGCTTTCTAAAATGGACGAGATTGTCCTGCTTTGCGGACATTACGAAGGTGTTGACCAAAGAGTTATAGATATGATAGTCGACGAGGAAATATCTATAGGCGATTTCGTGCTGACAGGCGGAGAAATACCGGCAATGGCGGTTATCGACGCAGTCAGCCGTATGTTGCCGGGCGTTTTGGCTAACGAAAAATCATACGGTGATGAAAGTCATTTTGACGGTCTTTTGGAATATCCGCAATACACGCATCCGCAGGAATTTATGGGACGGAAAATTCCGGAAATTCTGATATCGGGGCATCATAAGAATATAGAAAAATGGAAGCGTGAGCAGTCGCTCATTATAACAAAACAAAACCGTCCCGATATGTTAAAAAAGGCGGATTTGTCGGAGGCAGACAGGCGTTTTCTTGCGGAATTTGACAAATAGGACAATTTGAGGTATAATAACTTCTACGGTGTATGCTGAAAAGCACCAAAATCGCACAGAATTCATACTATGAAGTATGGAATTTGTGTTTTGGAGGTGCTTTTGTGAGCAGATTTATTATAGAGGGCGGCAATAAAATGGAGGGCGAAATAACCGTACAAGGCTCGAAAAATGCCGTCTTGCCCATACTTGCCGCAACGGTGTTAAGCGACGGCAAAAATGTAATTTATAATTGCCCCAAGCTAAGCGATGTCGATATGACGGCAAAGGTATTAGAAAGTCTGGGCTGCAAGGTTGACGCCCGAAAAGACTGTATTGAGGTTGACGCGTCCGGTATGTCGGGCCACACAATACCTGACGAGCTTATGAGACAGATGCGTTCCTCAATAATATTTTTGGGAGCGATAATCGCACGGTGCGGAAAAGCGGAAATATCGATGCCCGGTGGCTGTGAAATCGGCATAAGACCGATAGATTTGCACCTGTCAGCACTTAAAAAGCTGGGCGTTAATATTACGGAATCGCACGGATTTATACACTGTGTGCGTGAAAAAATCCAACCAGCTGATATACATCTGGATTTTCCAAGCGTCGGTGCAACAGAAAATATAATGCTTACGGCGTGTATGACGGAGGGCGTAACGACGGTGGAAAATGCCGCACGTGAGCCTGAAATTGTGGATTTGGAGCGGTTTTTAAACCGAATGGGTGCGAAAATAAGGGGTGCGGGTACCGACAGAATAACAATAGAAGGAGTACATAAGCTTTACGGAGCGGCACATACCATTATCCCTGACAGAATTGTAGCCGCAACATATCTTGCGTGTGCATTGGCGTCAGGCGGAACGGTTGTTTTGAAGGGTGCAAACGGCGGTCATATGGGAGCAATGATCAGCGTTCTCAAAAATATGGGTGCTGAGATATATGAGGATAAGCAAAAAATCGTACTGCTATCGCCCAAGAAGCTTAAAAGCATAGGAACAATCAAAACTATGCCCTATCCGGGTTTCCCGACAGATATACAATCGCCGTTTATGGCACTTGCAACGCAGTGCGAAGGCTCAAGCGTATTTGTGGAAAATATTTTCGAAAACCGTTTCAGACACGTGGAAGAGCTTTTGCGAATGGGAGCTGACATAAAGGCGGACGGCAGAGTTGCCGTAGTCATCGGCAAAAGTAGGCTAACAGGTGCAAAGGTCACGGCACCCGATTTAAGAGGCGGTGCGTCACTTATCGTGGCGGCACTTGCGTCAGACGGAACTACCGAAATAGAGAATATTAAATATATTGACAGAGGATATGAGGCTGTAGAGGAAATTCTTTCCCCCTGCGGCATTGATATAAAGCGGAAAGAGTGAGGGTTATGGCGAAACGGGCAGGTAACATACAGGCTCGGCATGACGAAAGACGAAAAAAACGCATAAGAGAGCAAAAAATGAGGAGAATTGCATTCTTTTCCTTTCTTGCTCTTATTGCCGTACTTATCGTTATGTTTTTCACCCCTCTTTTCAACATAAAAAATGTGGAAATTGCTGGAAACAGCCGTATTTCAAACAGTGAAATAACCGAAACGATAGGCGAGATTACAGGTAAAAACCTATTCTCCTGCCGAAAAGGGAGAATAAAAAACAAGCTTTACAAACTTGCATATGTAGATAAGGTTTCGGTCAGGAAAAAAACATTTCCGCCGACGGTGACGGTTGAAATAAAGGAATGCGTTCCTGCATTTCAGGCGGAATATGCGGGTGCGTTTGCCGTAGTAGATAAGCTTGGCAAGGTTTTGGAGCAGACGGCGGAAAAGCTTGAAAATGTACCCGTAATGGAGGGCGTCACGATTACTTCGGCAAAGGTCGGCGAATTAGTGGCGTTTAAAGACGGCGAAACGCAAAAGATAATTATGTCCTGCATAGAAAACATGGACAAGGCGGGAATAATCAGCGATATAACCGTTATGTCCTTTTCGGATATGACAAATATCACCTTCAATTATCAGAGCAGACTTGACGTAATATGCGGAACGCATATAGATTTCCAAAGGAAATTGGCACTTTTTAAAGAGGCGGTAAATTCCAACAAGCTTACCGAAAATTCCAGAGGAACGATAAATCTTTCGACTACGGGCAAGGCAATATATACGCCGTAAAAAAATAAAATATACTTTTTTTCAAAAAAAATATAAATACCTATTGAAAAAAAAATAAAAACATAGTAAAATAAAGTTGTATATTTATATGATGATGAACTAAGGAGGACAGTTATGGATAACAATATAGAGCGTACTAATGAAACCCCTGTTGCACAGCCGACAGACGGTGCAAGAATTAAAGTTATAGGCGTCGGCGGCGGCGGAAACAACGCTGTTGACCGTATGATTGAGGCTAATGTTGCAAAGGCGGAATTTATTGCCGTAAATACAGATTTGCAGCAGCTCAAAACCGTTAAAGCACCTATTGCACTTCAAATAGGTGCAAGACTTACACAAGGTCTTGGAGCAGGTGCTAAGCCTGAAATCGGTCAAAAAGCTGCCGAAGAAACAGAAAATGCGATAAAAGAGCTTTTGGAAAACACCGAAATGGTATTCATAACAGCAGGTATGGGCGGCGGAACAGGCACAGGTGCTGCTCCTGTCATTGCTAAACTTGCTAAGGATATGGGAATACTTACCGTTGCAGTTGTTACGAAGCCCTTCTTCTTTGAAGGTCCGCAAAGGGCAAAAAATGCAGAACAGGGTATCGAGAGCTTAGCTGCAAATGTTGATGCTATCGTTACAATTCCTAATGACCTGCTTTTAAAAACTGCCGATAAAAAGATTTCAATAACCGATTCTTTCAGACTTGCAGATGAAGTTTTGAGACAGGGCGTTGAGGGAATAATCGAGGTTATCGCTCAGAACGGTATCATAAGCTGTGACTTTGCCGATGTAAGCACGGTTATGCGTGATTCCGGCGTTGCACATATGGGAATAGGTATCGGCAAGGGCGAAAATGCCGCACAAGATGCAGTAAGGTCAGCTATCGAGTCTCCGCTTTTGGAAACAAGTATTGCAGGTGCACATAATGTTCTTTTGAACATCACAGGCGGAACGGAATTCTCGCTTGTTGATATGGGCGAAGTTTCCTCGATTGTTCGTGAGATGGTATCTCAGGACGCAACGATAATCGTAGGTACTGCCGTTGACGAGAATATGAAGGATGAGATAAAGGTAACCTTGATTGCAACAGGACTGAACGCTAAGAATAAGAGAGGCGTAAAATCCGAGCCTATTATACCGGGTATGCCCAAAACTACCGATTTTGGCTCAAAAACGCCGTCTTTCTCACCCGTAAATGATGATGACGCTATCTTTTCAAGAACCTTGAAAAAGGGTATGGACACCGTAAATGTTCCGTCATTCTTTAAGACGAAAGACGAATAGAGTATGAAACAAAAAAGCAGAAATGAGTTTGTCATTTCTGCTTTTTTTGTTTTAGCAACCGCAACCCGTGTCGTCCGAATTTTCCTCGAAATTACTTCTTTCGGGAGGGAAAAACTCGTCAACGGGGAAGGAAATCCTGTCGAATAAATCGCAGGGGTTATCGTCGGTAGCACCGACGCATTCCTTTTGCGGAATACAGAAATCGTATGCGGGGATCAGAAGCATTACTCTGCGTTCCAAACGTATTATCGAGAAGATACCGATGGAAACGAACACACGCTTTTGTTCTCCGCCCAAAATCAGATTGTCGTCAAAAACACGGCTTACCGATTCGGGAATACTTGCCAAATCGAAATCGTCATCACAGCAACACTTGTCGTTAACGTCCAAAACCTTTGCTCCCAAGGCTATCGGGTCAACAACCTCAACAACGGCAGACGGCATATTCGTCTTTTTCCACATTTGTGGGTCGAAAGCGTCCTGTTTATACTTTGACGCGAATACCTTGGCATTTCCTTCGCTGCCGAAAAGGATAACTTTTTTGTCAAAAGTTGCAAGTCCTTCTACTTCGGTAGGTCTTCCGAGCCCTGTAAATACGGCAAGGGTTATTTTGAAGAAATATTTAAGGTCAACCGAATAAAAACCACGGTTAAATGGTACGGGTTCTATATCGGAAAAAACCCATATGATTTCCGCCTTTGTGCATTTTACATTGATTGCTCTGTCAACAACGCACTGACCGTCGGCAGTAAGATACACCCGTATATTTTCAAGACAGTCTTTGTCACGGCAACTGTCATAAACTTTATCGGTATGTATGCAAACAGCCTCTTTGAAACCGCCGTTTCCGGCTCCGCAAGTTTTTTCGTTCATATACAAACTTCCTTTCAATGAATTATGGGTTAGCCCCTGTTAATAGAATATGTGACGATATAGAATTTGTGTCACTATTCTTCCCCGTTCCCGCAGGATAAATAAAAAAAAGACAAGCACATAATTGCTATTGACCTATCAAGGAATTTTGTGGTATAATTATTCATAATCAGGAGGCGAGAAAATGATAAGAAAATCTTTAATTTCACTCATACACGATGCGGCGTCGATACAGCGTTGGAATGACCATATAAGACCGCATAACGGCTTTTCCGAGCTTGACAAACAGGCACATAAAATGGTTTATGCTTATGTTTTGGGAAAATGTGAGGGTGATGGAAACTATGATCCGCTCCTTTTGATTGAGGGAGGAATATTTGAGTTTTTGCACCGTATTATGCTGACGGATATAAAGCCCCCCGTATATCACCAGCTCATGAAGGAAAAAGGACCGCAGATAAATGAGTGGGTTTTAAACGAGCTGAAGGCAAAAACTTTTGACTTAAAAGGCGATTTTTATGAGAAAATGTGCCGTTATTTTACCGACAGCGAGTATGCAAAAAAGGAAAAAAAGATTTTAAAGGCGGCACATTACTATGCGACGCATTGGGAATTTGAGGTAATATACCCGCAAAACCGCAAAACTTATGATATTGAGCAGGTCAAGGAGGGCGTTGAAAAGGGACTTTCCGAATGTAACACCTTTGACGGTTTTTCGCGTTTTGCGACCGATATAAACCTGCAAAAATTCCTGTCCCTGATGGGCAAACTCCGTTACCAGCAACGCTGGTCGAGGGCGGTAAGAATGCCGCAGACTTCGGTTATGGGGCACATGATGGTAGTTGCGATAATGTCATATTTTACGTCGCTTGAATGTGATGCGTGTAAAAAACGGCTTATAAATAACTTTTTAGGCGGTCTGTTCCACGATATCCCTGAGGTTTTGACGCGGGACATTGTTTCGCCTATAAAATCTTCCGTTGAGGGACTTGACAGCATAATAAAGGACATTGAGGGCGAACAGATGAAAAAGGAAATCTATCCGCTCGTACCTGAAAACATAAGAAAAGAGCTGGAATTTTTCATTCAGGACGAATTTGCCTCCAAAATATGCATAGACGGAAAGCTTTTAAGGGTTTCCTCAGAAGAAATAAACGAAAGATATAATAAAGACGAGTTTTCGGCAATTGACGGGGAATTGATACGCGGTTGCGACCATCTGTCCGCATATCTCGAAGCATATATGTCGATAAAATACGGCATAAATTCAGAACAAATCCAACAAGGTTATCACAACATCTTCCAAAATTACGAAAACAGGACTATCGCGTCGGTTGATTTTGGACAGCTGTTCGATTATTTCAGGCTATGATGGAAAAAGAATTAGATAGGAGCCAGGCAAAAGAGAAGGCATTAAGACTTTTGTCTTTCCGCTCACATTCGGAAAAGGAGCTTTCGGACAAATTAAAAAGAGCAGGTGCAAAAGCGGAGGATTTGCCGTATATTCTGGATTTTGTAAGGGAATACGGCTTTGTCGATGATGAAAAGTATGCCCTGCATCTTGCGAAAGACTTGCAAAATATAAAAAAATACGGTAAAAATCGAATCGTGCAGGAGCTTAAAAAAAGAGGTATCGCAGAGGAGCATATAGAAACGGCACTGTCGGAACTTTCAGAAGACGAAAGCGATACACTTTTTCCGCTTATTGAGCGGAAGCTCGGCGGAAGCTTTGACCAAAAAAGCATAGACAGGGCAATAAGGTATTTTGTCTATCGGGGCTATGACTTTGGCGATATAAAAAGATGCATAGAAAAAATCAGGGAGAATCAGGAAGAAGAATGAAGATAGGTATGGTATCGCTCGGCTGTGCGAAAAATCAGACCGATGCAGAGATAATGCTTGGAATACTTGCCGAAAAGGGACATAAAATTGTCGCCGAGCCAAAAGATGCTGAGGCAATAATTGTAAACACCTGCGGATTTATAACCCCTGCAAAGCAGGAGTCGATAGACGCCATTTTAGAGATGGCAGAGTATAAAAAAAGCGGAAAATGCCGTCTTTTAATAGCAACGGGCTGTCTTGCGGAACGTTATAATACCGAAATGGAGCGTGAAATTCCTGAGCTGGACGCCGTTGTCGGTACGGGCGATTTTGACAGGATCGATGAAATAATCAAAAAGAGTGAAGAGGGCGAAAAAATCTGCCTTTTCGGGCATCAAAACTATACCTTGCCCGAAAACTTACCGAGAATTTTGACGACGCCCTTTTACACGGCATATCTTAAAATTGCAGACGGCTGCGACAATAACTGCACATATTGTGCGATACCGAAAATACGGGGGCATTATAAAAGCCGTAAGGAAGAGGATATACTCGCTGAGGCGGAACGACTTGCCAAAAGCGGAGTAAAAGAGCTCATTTTAATCGCACAGGATACTACAAGGTACGGGATTGACATTTATAAAAAGCCGTCCCTTGCGGGACTTTTGCAAAAGCTTTGCAAAATAGACGGAATACACTGGATACGCATACATTATTTCTACACAGAAGCCATAACCGACGAATTGATTTCGGTTATGGCGGAAAATGAAAAGATTTGCCCGTATGTCGATATGCCGATTCAACACATAAATGATGATATTTTAAGGCGAATGGCTCGGCGGACAAACCGCAAAGAGATTGAAAAAAGGATAAGCGATTTAAGAAAGCGTATCCCCGATGTGACGATAAGGACATCGATAATCGCAGGTTTTCCCGCTGAAACAGAGGAACAGTTCTGTGAGCTTAAAGAATTCATAAAGCAAATAAAATTTGACAGAATGGGCGTTTTTGCATATTCCAAAGAGGAGGACACTCCGGCGTATAACTTCCCCTGTCAGATTGAAGACGCCGAAAAGGAACGGCGTAAAAACGAGCTTATGGAAATTCAGCAGGGAATTTCGCTCGAAAAGAATACGGAGAAAATCGGAACGGTGCAGGAAGTGCTTTGCGAGGGCTATGACAGCGAGAATTTTATGTATTTTGGGCGTAGCCGTGCCGACAGCATAGATGTTGACGGGAAGGTATATTTTGCGGCGGAGGACGAGGTTGAAATCGGCACATTTGTAAAGGTTGAGATACTAAATGCCGACGAATACGACCTTATAGGAAAGTCTAAATAAAATTGCCCATCTCACCGCTTTTTGAAAGGGGCGGTACAAAAGTACAGCACCACTTTCTGCAAAGCAGCAATATGAACAATTTTCTTTTAGACTTTTGCATGTGCATATGGCACAGAAAGGAACAAGTATGAACACACCAAATAAACTGACAATACTCAGAATAATTTTAGTGCCTGTTTTTATGGCGTGTATGACGGCAATTTCTAAAAACACGGCATTTATAACAATTTCGCTCATAGTTTTTATTATTGCTTCTATGACCGACAGCTTAGACGGGCATATCGCAAGGAAAAAGGGACTTATAACAGATTTTGGAAAGCTTATGGACCCCCTTGCCGACAAAATGCTGACAACTGCCGCGTATTTGGGACTTTTAAGTATGGGCAGAGCGTCAGCGTGGGCGATTATGCTGATTCTGACGAGAGAGTTTTTTGTGTCGGGAATAAGGCTTGTTGCGGCAGGTAACGGAACGGTTATTGCCGCATCGATGTGGGGCAAGGTAAAAACGGTGTTTCAGATGATTTCGATAATTGTTGCATTTTTGGTTATGTACCCTGTTTGCCCTGAGGGAACAGGAATACTCATAACGCAGATACTTGTATGGCTTTCGGCTGTTATTACGGTTATTTCGGGAGCGGATTATCTGATGAAAAATACGTCCGTTTTTAAGGATATATAAAATGAAAAAGATTGTAAGCAGAGTTCGTAAAGCGGTAGAGGACTATGATATGATAGCCGACGGCGACAGAATAGCTGTCGGTGTGTCGGGAGGCAAGGACAGTCTGGTGCTTTTGGGAGCATTGGCGAATTTGTCGCGGTTTTATCCCAAAAAATTTGAAGTCAAAGCACTTACACTTGATATGGGATATAACGCCGATTGGTCGGGCGTTTATAAATACTGCGAGGAAATAGGCGTTTCATATACGGTAAAGCGTACCAATATAAAGGAAGTCGTTTTTGATTACAGGCAGGAGGAAAACCCCTGTTCGCTTTGCTCAAAACTGCGTCGCGGAGCATTAAACGATCTGGCACTCGACGAGGGATGCAACAAGGTGGCGTTGGGGCATCACAATGACGATGTTTTGGAAACATTTATGCTGAGCCTTTTATATGAGGGAAGAATAAACTGCTTTTCGCCCGTGACATATCTTGACAGAACGAATCTGTATTCCATAAGACCGCTTATTTATGTGCGGGAATGTGACATAAAAAGTGTCGCAAAACGCTTGGAGCTACCGATTGTAAAAAGTAGCTGTCCCGCTGACGGAAACACAAAACGGCAGGAAATGAAGGAAATCATAAAAACGCTCGATAAGTCGGTAAATGCGGGGCTTAAAAAGAGAATGTTCACAGCCATACAAAACGGGAAAATAGAGGGCTGGGACAGAAAATAAAAGGAGAAAAATATGCTTTCAAAAGTTAACTCTGTCGGACTTATAGGAATAGACGGATTTGCCGTTAGCGTTGAGGTTGATATAACGGGCGGACTGCCAAGCTTTGAGATTGTAGGTCTTGGAGATGCGGCGGTAAAGGAGGCAAGAGAGCGTGTACGCTCGGGAATAAAAAATTCCGGATATGCCTTTCCGTCAAAAAAGCTTATTGTCAATATGGCACCTGCATCAATGCGTAAGGAAGGCTCAGGATATGACCTGCCGATAGCTGTTGCCATAATGGCGGCAACGGGACAAATCCCAAACCCGTCGGAAGACGCCGTATTTATGGGCGAACTGTCGCTTGACGGCAGCGTAAATCATATTTCGGGCATACTTCCTATGGTTATCGCGATGTTTGAGCGTGGATATAAAAACTTTTATGTGCCTGAATCTGCGGCACGTGAGGCGGCGGTTGTGGAAAACGCGAACATTTATCCCGTCAGAAAGCTTTCAGAGCTTTTTGCCCATTTAAAAGGCGAAGAACAGATAGAACAATATTCAAATGAGAGCTTTGATAACATAACTGCTTCACAAGAAGGGCTTTTGGATTTTTGCGATGTAAAAGGTCAGGAAAGTGCAAAAAGGGCTTTAGAAATCGCAGCGGCAGGAAACCATAATGTGCTTTTGATAGGGCCTCCCGGTACGGGAAAAACAATGCTTGCACAGCGTATGCCGTCAATTCTGCCCGATTTGTCCTTTGAAGAAGCGTTGGAGGTCTCAAAAATACACTCGATAGCAGGAACTTTAAATAAAGATATGCCTCTTATAACGGGCAGACCGTTCAGAAACCCGCATCATACCGTTTCAACAGTTGGACTTTCGGGTGGCGGAACTGTGCCGAAACCGGGAGAATTGTCCCTTGCACATAACGGCGTACTGTTTTTGGACGAGCTTCCTGAGTTTAAGCGGGAAGCACTTGAAGTGATGCGTCAGCCGTTGGAGGACGGAAAAGTGACAATCTCAAGAGTAAACGCAACGCTTACATATCCCTGCAATTTGATGCTTATTGCCAGTATGAACCCTTGTAAGTGCGGATTTTTGGGCGACAGCAAAAGGCAGTGCATCTGTACGCCAAACCAGATAAATCAGTACCGTGCGAAAATCTCCGGTCCGCTTTTGGATAGAATCGATATTCAGGTCGAAGTCGGGAACGTGGAATATGACGATTTGAGCAAGGGCGAAAAAGGTGAGCCGTCGGCGAAAATCAAGGAGCGGGTAAACAGGGCAAGACAAATTCAGCGAAAGCGTTATGAGGGACTTAAAATATATTCAAATTCCCAGCTTTCAGCCGGTATGCTGACAGAGTTTTGCGGTATAGATGAGCGGTCAAACGGCATTTTAAAGATGGCGTTTGAGAAAATGGGACTTTCGGCAAGGGCACATTCACGCATTTTGAAGGTCGCAAGAACGATTGCGGACCTTGCCGGTGAGCCGAACATCAAAGCGGAGCATATCGCGGAGGCGATACAGTACCGCAGTCTTGACAGAAAATATTTCGGATAACGAAAATCCACGCATATAATGCGTGGATTTTCTGCTGTTTGCCTATCTTTTTATTTTCTTAGTTGTGGTTTTTTCAAACTCGGTTTCACGGAATTTGATTTTGTGGACCTGCTTATACTGTGCAACAGACGGATTTAATTCATTTTTTATCGCGTCTGTGATCTTGTCCTTGAACGACATATCTTCGGCGTAAATCTCGGCTGTGATAAATCCGTTCTCAGCATAAACCAAAACTTCGGTAACACCCTCGATTCGTCCTATCAGATATTCAAGCTCTTCAGGATAAACATTCTTGCCGTTATCAAGAATTATAATATTTTTCTTTCTTCCCGTGATGAACACGAACCCGTCCTCATCAATCCTGCCGACGTCGCCTGTCATAAACCAACCGTCGTCGAACACTGCTTCGGTGGCTTCGGGATTGTTGAAATATCCCAGCATAACGATATCGCCCTTGACGCAAAGCTCACCCTCGCCGTCCTCGTTTTCGTTTATCGTTTTCATTTCAACATTTTTAATAGGCTTTCCGATACTGCCCATTTTGTTTCCTTCCAATAAACTAAGCGAAACGATCGGCGAACACTCGGTAATACCAAACCCGTTAACAACCTTGATGCCCAAATCGTCAAATCCCAAAATGAGCTCGTCGGGGATAGGAGCACCGCCCGTTATAATCATTTCCAGATTACCGCCGAAAGCGTCGATTACCGACTTGAAGAATTTACGACGCAGGTCAATGCCGACTTTGCGAAGACCGTTGCTGACCTTTATCATCTTTTTAAGGAGCTTGTCTTTTCCTGATTTTTTGGCATTTTTCCAAATCGACTTGTAAAAACTTTCCACAAACAGCGGAACAACCGAAATATGTCCCGGTTTTGCCTCGTTTATATCACGCAGAATGTATTTTAATCCGCCGTTTATGAATACGGGGAATCCGCAATAGAATTGACAAAGCACGCAGGCCATCATGCCGAAAGTGTGGTTAAGCGGAAGAACGCAGACAGTGCCTTTTGGGAATTTCAAAGACTCAATCGACAAAATCATATCCGACATAATGTTTCTCTGGCAGAGCATGGCACACTTTGGAACGCCCGTCGTACCTGATGTAAAGATAAAAATGCAGGGCTTTTCAAGGTCAAGCGTGATGTCCTCGATTTTTGTTTCGGCGATTTGAGATTTTCCTTTTGCGATAGCGTCTGCAAAATTGTCAAGACAAAGGCTGTGCTTTAAGTTGTCTTGTAAAACCTCCGCAAGTTCTGCCTTTTTTGCGGAATATATGAGAGTTTCCGCACCACAGGCGTCAAAAAGCTTTGCCGCCTCGGACGGCTTTAACTCTTTGTCGAGCGGTACTATTGCGTTGTTTGAGATAATCGCCGCAAAATAGGTGATGATCCACTCGTAGCTGTTTTCCGCATAAAGAGCGATTTTTGAGTCGGAAAGCCCCAATCCTGCGAAATAACTTGCAAGATAAAAAGCGTCCTCCTTTGTTTTTTCAAATGAAACGGAAATGGTTTTATCGCCCTTAAAATAGTGAAATGCCGTTTCATTTCCAAATCTTTCCGCATTTTTTACGAGAGTTTCTTTTAAATCACGGTAATGCGGTATATCAAAACCTCTTGTATTTGCCATAATAATTTCCATAGCCTTTCTGCCCACAAAATATTACGCTTCGCCTTATCCGTGGGCTGATAAGGCGTGTCGCCGTTATGCCAAAATACCGGCTTTATATAGTTAACGTGATTTCACGCTAATTCATCTTCAGTTCCTGCCGCCATTTTTGCGGCTTGGTCGGCTGTAATGAGAGCGTCGATAAGCTCGTCTATCGCACCGTTTAGAATTTGTTCCAATTTATATAATGTAAGATTTATTCTGTGATCGGTCACACGGCTTTGCGGATAGTTGTAGGTGCGGATGCGTTCGCTGCGGTCGCCCGAGCCGATTTGTGACTTTCTCGCATCGGCAATCTGCGAATTGCGTTCCGCCTCCATAACCTCAAAAATACGTGACCGCAAAATCTTCATTGCCTTGTCCTTATTTTTAAACTGTGATTTTTCGTCCTGACAGGAAACGACGATCCCTGTCGGGATGTGGGTTATGCGAACGGCCGAGTCGGTAGTGTTTACGCACTGTCCGCCCGGTCCACCTGCACGGAAAACATCTATGCGAAGGTCATTCGGGTTTATATCTACTTCAACCTCTTCTACTTCGGGAAGCACCGCAACAGTTGCGGCGGACGTCTGAATACGTCCCTGCGACTCGGTTGTCGGAACACGCTGAACGCGGTGAACACCGCTTTCGAATTTAAATCGGGAATATGCCCCAAGACCGCTGACCGAAAAGGTTATTTCCTTGTACCCACCTATGTCGGTAGCGTTAGATGAGAGAATGTCTATCTTCCAATCCTTGCTCTCTGCGTACATGGAATACATTCTGAAAAGGTCTGCGGCAAAAAGTGCCGCCTCCTCACCGCCCGTACCGCCGCGGATTTCAATAATAACATTCTTTTCATCATTAGGGTCTTTCGGCAACAGTAGAATTTTCAGCTGTTCCGAAATTTGCGAAATTGCGTCCTCGCTATCGGCAAGTTCCGCCTTTGCGAGTTCGGCAAGTTCCTTGTCCCCGCTCTGCAGAATCTCTTTGCATTCGGCGACCGTTTCCTTCGCCTTTTTATATTCGCGGTACTTTTCCACAATTTCGGAAAGGTCGGAGCTTTCCTTGCAAAGTTCTTTAAAAGCCTTTTGGTCATTTATAATATCAGGGGCAGATAATCTGCGGTTAACCTCTTCAAATCTTTTTTCGAGCGATTCGAGTTTATCGAACATAAAATTGCCATTCCTTTCCAAGTCACATAAATACTGCCAGTATTATATAGTATTTTCCCAAAAAAATCAATATCAAAGCAAAAAAAATAACATCATATAATAGGAAGAAAGTCAGACAAAATCCCAAAATATGTCAAAATTCATAAAAACAGCGTCAAAAAATGGCAGAAAAGGAAAAAAATGACGATAATCTTTCAAAAACCTTGACAAATCGGTTTTTTGGGTGTAAAATTATGCGGTAAAGTTGTATATAATTTAAAGGGTTGTTAAAGGGTATTTGTTGAGATTTCTGCGAGATTGCAGAAAAATTACACAAGTATTTTTCTTTGACAGCTATTTTACAGTTATGTTACAACTGCAAAAATAGCATTGACAGACCGAAATATCGGTGCTACAATCAATGCATAGTCAAGGCGTGTCGCTTTGGCAACACATAGTTCCGATGTGAGAAAGAAAGGGTGCACTCGGAATACAGAATACACCCTTTCAAAATAGAAAAAGGGAGGATTTGAAATTATGAAAAATTTCAAAAGAGTAATTTCCGCTGTTATCGCATTGGCATTATCAGCAAGCACACTCGTTGCAGTTAGTGCAGCTAAATTTACCGATGTAGATAGCACAAACTATGCTGAAGCTATCGATGTACTTTCAGCATTGGATGTCGTTCATGGTTATGAAGACGGTTCTTTCAAGCCGGACGGCGAAATCACAAGAGCAGAAGCTGCTACTATGATCGTTGGTGCTCTTAATATGATGGGCGACGCTCAGGCAGCTGCTGGATCATCAAAGTTTACTGATGTAAACGAAAAAGCTTCATGGGCTACAGGTTACGTTAACGTAGGTGTTGCTCAAGGCTTCATCAATGGTATGAATGACACAACATTCGCACCACAGGAAAATGTAACATACGCTCAAATGTGCGTAATGCTTACAAAGATCACAGGTTATGGCGACTATGCTGAGTCATACGGTGGCTGGCCTACAGGTTACACCACAATGGCTGCATCTTCAGGCATCAACAAGGGCGTTGCTGTTTCTAACGACACACCTTTAAAGAGAGGCCAAGTTGCTCAAATGCTTTACAACGCTGTAACAATTCCTGTTCTTGGTATCAGCGAGTACAGACTTGATGGTAACTCATACAAGAAGCTTGACGGTACAGGCACAAATGAGTACAAGTCAATCCTTTCTGACAAGTTCGAAGGTTTTGAAATCAAGGCTACTGTTGACAGCTTCCCGGCTGCAGGTGAAGTTAAACTTACAAATATAACTTCTGACTACAAAGCAGCAACAGATGCTGACAGATTCTTCACAGTAAAGCCAACTGCTACAACTACTGGTACAATCAACAAGGCTGTAATCGAAAACGGTATTGATCTTTCAAACTCAATCCAACAGCAAGTTAGAGCAATCTTGTATGTAGATCACAATGACAAGATCCACCTTGTATTTGCTGCACAGACAGATGCTGTTGAAACAAAAGAAGTTGCAGCTGACGATTTAGAAAACGTTGACTACAACACAAACAAGAAGATCAAATTCGGTACAACAAAGTACACCTTTGAGAACACAGTTAAAGTTTATGTAAACGGCGATTTGTATTACACAACTGTTGGTACAGCTGCTGATGACACTCAAATCAAGAACATCTTAGATGCTGCAACAGGCAATGTTAAGTTTGCTAAGGTTGCTTCTAATGCAACAAACTATGACACAATCTTTGTTGACGCATATATCATGGGTCAGGTTTCAAACGTAAGCTACAAGAACGAATCTACTACAGTTAAGTTCTCACCTGCTGGCAATAACCTTGGTTCATACAAGAGCATCACAATTGCTGATAACGATATAGATACAGATTCTGTTAAGATTTCTGTAACTGTTGACGACAAGGCAATCGAGCTTAAAGATCTTCAAGAAGACGATGTAATCGCTATTAAGACAAAGATCGGTGCTGGTACAGTTATCGATTCAACAAACGAGAATATAACAGTTCTTGTTTCAAGAGATACTATCTCCGGTAAAGTTTCATCTATCGAAGACGGTACAGGCGAAAACGCTTTCGTTATCAATGGCGAAACATATGCTGCTACAGATAAGGCAAACGTTGGCTTAAAGGTTGGCGAAACCTACAACACAATTTACCTTGACTCTTTCGGCAGAGTTTACAGCTACAATGACGAAGCAGTTGAAGATTCTAAGAACTATGCAATTCTTGCAAAAGTTACTGACAAGACAGATATAACTCTTGTTCTTCCTGATGGAACAAGAAAAGCTTACGAAGCTAAAGATGCTTCTATCTATACAGCAAATGGCGGCGTAAAATCTGTTGAAACTCCTAACGTTGCAGTTGCTGGTGTTACAGCAGGTGCAAGTGTTATCAACTGTGTAGTTGAATATACAGTTAAGAGCGGACAAATCAATTCTATTAAAGCAGTATCTCCTGTAGCATTCACAGGTGCAGCTTACAAAGAGTCTGTTGCTAAGGTTGGTACAGTAGGTATCGGCAGTGCAACTGGTGTTATCAACACAGACGGTGCATCATCTTATAAGGATTACACAGCAATGAAGGCAAATGAATTCATTGATGAAGAAATCTACAACGGTGCAGGTTTTGGTAAGATCGGTTCAACAACAACTTACTCATTGGTTATCTTGACAAAGGCTGGATTCGACTATAGTGCAAATTCAAGATTTGCAGTTATCGATGCAGACGGTTGGTCAAAGGGTTCAGACGCTGACGGAGATCCTGTTGATCAGTTAAAGGTTCTCTTAAATGGCGAAAAGACAACTTTAGACTTCGAGCCTAAGTTCGCAGATAGCGGTAATGGTGCATATATCACTCCTGTTCGTGGTACAGCATTCTTCTACACCAAGGATTCTGACGGTTTGGTAGATGCTTACAAGCCTATCACAATCGCTAATATCACATCTACCGGTACTATCGGTCTTGCAGGTTTGTTTGGTGCAGGAAACTATGACAATACTAAGTGGGGTAGCACAATCGGCAGCAATGATGATATCTTACTTGTTAAGGGCTTAGTTGTTAAGACAGGTACAAATTCAGTTAGCTTGTTAGCTAATACTGTTACAGGTGAAGGTCCTCTTGATATCGACGCATTTGAGACATACTCACTTGCAGATGATTGTGTAATCTACACCTATGATACAGATAGCGAAGTTGCAGCTAAAGATAAGCTTGATGCAGAGGGCGTACTTGTAGCAGAAAACTTCAAGAACTGGAGAATTACTGATGCTCCGGTAGCAACACCTGCTGAAACATATACAGATGCAAACACCAACGGTAGTTATGACCTTGGCGAATCATTTGTAGATGCAAACGGCAATGGTGTTTGGGACGATGCTATAACTGTTGTTACAGCTTATAACGGCAAGATTGGTCAGATCGTATGGGGACATACAGCTGTAGCAAACGATGCAAACGGTGCTGCTAAGTTGTTAGCTCGTGGTATCAACGGCACGAAGTTGTACGATACTTTGGAAGGCACAAAAGCTGCTGACGATGCACAATATGCACTTGCTTTGATAGTTGATGATAAGGTTGTAGAAATCTACGAAATCCTTGCTGACTAATATCAAGTAAGAAAAACAAATTTAAAAGAGTTGGACTTTTAGTCCAACTCTTTTTGTGTGCAATAATCCCTCAATCTCAAATCTTGACAGTTATTTAAAGTGTACTGGGGGATGTTATTGTTTTTTTAAAATGACGCAGTTGAAAAGACAAATGATTTGCGGTATAATATGTGAAAGCTTATATTGAATAACGCCAAGATATTTTAAAGATATTTTATATTAGCCTCCCTTGTCTAAAGTCCAATCCACCACCACTAAGCCTCCCTTGTGTAAAGGGAGGTGTCAGCCATAGGCTGACGGAGGGATTGTTTTTTCAAAAAAGCCTATTCTAATAAAAAATAGCAATAAAGGGACAACCCCTCAGTCACTTGCGGTGACAGCTCCCCTTACACAAGGGAGCCAAGAAAAAAACCACGAAAATCCATTTCCACAGGGGAGTAAGAGCTAAGACAAAAAGAAACTTTGCTGATGTAAGGGAACTAAGGATTAGGAAATAAAAAGCCTTGATGCAGGGAAGCAAAGAAAAAAGGGTACAAAAAACTGCCCACAGAAACAAAAAATATGGCACTGCAATTCACAGGACATAAAACACAAAACAGCGTATATCTTGGGATATACGCTGTTTTGTGAATATATTTTATTTATTTCACAATCTCGATAGTTTTAATAACAACGGGTTCTTCCGGAACGTCGGTCATCGTCTGCGGATATTTATTTCCCATATACAAAATCTCGCCGTCTATTGCCGTTGTTTTGCCTGTTGCAATCTCGTCAACAACCTCAATTCCCTTTGTAACCTCGCCAAATGCGGCATATTGCCCGTCTAAAGACGGATAATCCTGATGCATTATAAAGAATTGACTCGACGCGGAGTTCGGTGCCTGTGTCCTTGCCATTGACAGAACGCCACGGGTATGCTTTAATTCATTTTTAAAGCCGTTTGAAGTAAATTCGCCCTGGATTGACTCAGCTTCCTTTGATGTGAAATTGCCCTCGTAAAAGCTTTCGTCAAAACCTCCGCCTTGAATCATAAATCCCTCAATAACTCTGTGAAAAATCAGTCCGTCAAAGAAGTTTTGTTCTATCAGTTTTGTGAAATTTTCCACCGATTTCGGTGCTATATGCGGGTACAAATCAGCTTCAATCTCCTTGTTATTCGTCAGAGTGATTTTTATATGCACCGCATCGGACTTATCAAGTCCGTCCTTTTTCGCCGTATTTCCGCCACAGCCTGTCAAGGTCATAAGCGAAAGTGATACGGCAAGACTTAAAATTTTTCTTGCTTTTTTACTCATTGTTTTCCTCGCTTTCTATATTTTCCTCAATAATATGAGGGGTTGTAGCTATGCTTACGGCATTTACGTCGCCCGAAAGCTTCATAACACGAACGCCCTGAGTCTGACGCCCAAAAGTGCTGATTTCTGCCGTGTGTGTGCGGATTATAACGCCGTCGGAGGTGATTACCATTATATCGTCGTCGTCTGTGACGGCCTTTAAGCCGATAACTTTACCCGTTTTCTCGGTCAGCTTATAGTTGAATATGCCCTTTCCGCCACGTGTTTGCTCTCTGTATTCGTCAAAATCAGTCTTTTTGCCGTATCCGTTCTCGGTAAGCGTTAGAAGCTTAGTGCCGTCAAGCACAGTCACGGCATCAACTACGTAATCGCCCGGTTTTAAGCGTATTCCGCGAACGCCGTGAGCCGTTCTGCCCATAGGACGAACGTCGCTTTCGTGGAAACGTATCGCCATACCGTCTTTTGTGCCTAAAACAAGTTCGCTATCGTTATCGGTGATTTTTACGCTGATCAGCTCGTCGTCTTCGGCAAGGTCAATCGCACGAAGTCCGCCCGAACGCACCTTGGAGTATGCCAAAAGGTCGGTCTTTTTAATTGTTCCGAGCTTTGTAACAAAGGTCAGGTAATGATTTTCGTTAAACTCCTTGACAGAAAGCATTGCCGTTATCTTTTCACCGGCGTCAAGAGGCAAAAGATTTACAATCGCCGTACCCTTTGCTGTACGTCCCGATTCGGGGATTTGGTATGCCTTTAAGTCATAAACTATGCCACGTGTTGTGAAGAAAAGTATGTGGTTATGCGTAGAAGTGGTAAGCAAATGACGCACAAAATCTTCCTCACGGGTAGCAAGTCCCGATATTCCGCGTCCGCCCCTATGCTGAGTGCGGTAGGTATCGACGGGCACACGCTTGGTATAGCCTGTGTTTGTGAGGGTTATTACGACCTCTTCCTCTTCGATTAAGTCCTCATCATCAATATCAATGGCGGACATGGAGATTTCTGTTCTTCTGTCGTCGCCGTATTTTTCCTTGATTTTTTCGAGGTCCTCTTTGACGATTGCCAAAATTTTCTCCTCGTGCTCTAAGATATCGCGTAAGGTGGCAATTCGCTCGGAAACCTGTGCATATTCCGTTTCGATTTTGTCACGTTCCATGCCGGACAAACGTCCTAACTGCATCTGGACGATAGCGGTTGTTTGTGCGTCGGAAAGCCCGTATTTTTCTGCCAAATTTGCCTTTGCGTCAGCAACGGAGGAGGATTTTTTGATGATTTCAATGACTTCGTCAATGTTTTCAACAACAATCTTATATCCTTCCAAAATGTGCAGACGCTCTAAAGCCTTTGTCAAGTCAAAATTTGTTCTGCGTTTTATAACATCTTCCTGATGGTGTATATACGCGTCAATCATCTCACGCAGATTCAAAAGCTTTGGCTCTTTATCGACAAGGGCAATCATAATCACGCCGAAGGTTTCCTGCATCTGCGTAAAGCGGTAGAGGTTGTTCAAAACAACGTTTGCGTTCGCGTCACGCTTGATTTCTATGATAAAGTGCATATTCGAGTCGGATTCGTCACGGGTTGACGCAATACCGTCAATTTTGCCGTCACGGACAAGCTCGTTAATATACTTTTCAAGCCTTGCCTTATTGACCTGATAGGGAAGCTCGGTTACAACAATCCTCTGCCGTCCGTTATCAAGCTCTTCAATCTCGGCTTTCGCACGGACAATCACCTTGCCTCTGCCCGTCGTATATGCCTTTCTTATGCCGCTTTTGCCCATAATAACGCCACCTGTCGGGAAATCAGGGCCTTTTATATAGCTTTGCATAAGCTCGTCTATTGTAATCATCGGGTCGTCAATGGTGGCGATTATACCGTCTATAACCTCAGAAAGATTATGAGGCGGAATGTTTGTCGCCATACCAACGGCGATACCGGATGAGCCGTTTATCAAAAGATTTGGGAATCTTGACGGCAAAACATCAGGCTCTAAAAGCTTATCGTCATAGTTTGGAACAAAATCAACTGTCTGCTTTTCAATATCCGACAGCATCTCTGCCGCAAGTTTGGACATTTTCGCCTCAGTATAACGGTATGCAGCAGGTGGGTCGCCGTCAATCGAACCAAAGTTACCTTTAGGCTGAATAAGCGGATATCTTAAAGAGAAATCCTGTCCCATTCGTACCATTGCATCATAAACAGACGCATCGCCGTGCGGATGGTATTTACCCAAAACATCACCGACGGTTGATGCTGACTTACGGAAATCTGCCTCATACAAAAGCCCCGACTCGTACATATCGTAGAGAATACGGCGGTGGACAGGCTTCATACCGTCACGTACATCAGGAAGTGCACGTGCCACAATTACGCTCATCGCATAGTCTATGTATGCTTTTTTCATCTCGGAATTAAGCTCAACATCAACTATTTTTTGGTTGGCGATAGCCTCCATATCAAGTTCTTTTTCTTTAAAATTCTTTGCCATTTCAAAATCCTCCAAATAGGATAAATAAGTCAAAATATTACTACTTAATTGTATCACAAAAACAAGGAAAAATCAAGCATTTTCCTAATTTTTGCACATAAAAAAGCCCCGATAAAACGGGACTTATTTTGCGACAAAAACAGTTCGCATATCGGTGCTTTTCGGAGCATCAAAGGATAGGGGTGAAAAGCTTTCGACAGTTTCAAAACCTGCCGACAGAAAAATCCTTTTTATTTCGCTTTCGTCATACGCTTTTTGCAGGTGCCGTTCGCAAAAACGTTGGTATTTACTACCAGATTTTTCAAAAAAGTTGATATACATATCGGATAAACCGTATTTTTCGTGGAATTTGTTTTCCCAAACATAGAAAATGCCGTCTTTATCGTAAACAAAGGTATTATTACCGATATATTCCTGCAATTTGTATCTGCTGCTCAAATCAAAAATAAAAATCCCGTCAGGCTCTAAAAAACAGGTTTTTATTTTTTTCGCTATCCGGTAAAGGAGCTTGGGCGAAAGAACGTAGTTAAAGCCGTCAAGCATACATAAGAATGCATCGCAACCGCCGTATAAATCAAGCTCGGAAAAGGATTGAGACAAAAACATTATATCAACGCCCTCTTTTTCCGCCTTTTCCCGTGCCAAAGACAGCATTTGCAGTGATTTGTCGGTACCGATCATATCATATCCCCTTTTTGCGAGAGGGATTGTGATATTACCCGTACCACACGCTAAATCGCATATGATGTTGGGGCGTTTTCCGAATCGGGCAAAAATTTTCTCGATATAGTCCGCCCACGTGTTATAGTCAACGTCTTCACTCATCAGTTTATCGTAAAGCGGTGCAAATCTTGTGTAGCTATTCATCTTAACTCACCTCACAGTATCATTTTAACACTTCATAGTAACAAAGTAAAGAATATTTTCGGTCATTTTTGGCAAAATATTTGTATCAAAAAGGAGTGAAAATATGTTTGTACTTATAATACGCACCCTGATTCTTTACGGTCTGATAATCCTTGCGATACGGATTATGGGAAAAAAACAGATTGGAGAGCTTCAGCCGTCCGAGTTAGTCGTCGCAATTATGATTTCGGATCTGGCGGCAGTTCCGATGCAGACGATAGACATACCCTTGCTTACGGGGATTGTGCCTGTGCTCACACTGCTTGTTGCAGAAGTAACGATGTCCTTTATATCGCTAAAAAGCAAACGTGCAAGAAAATATATAACGGGTGAGCCGAGCATTATTATAAAAAGCGGTCGTATCAACGAAAAGGAACTTGAAAAAGCACGGTTTACCTTAAACGATTTAATGGAGGAGCTACGGATTTCAGGCTATCCCGATGTTTCAAAAATAGATATGGCGATTTTGGAAACCAATGGGGAAATGAGCATTATTGAAAAAAGCAAGGATAGTATGACCGATTTCCCTTATATTTTGATTTCTGACGGGGAGATGAACAGAGCGGAGCTAAAACGTGCGGGGAAAAGTGAAGAATGGCTGAAACAACGGATAAAGTGCGACTTTAAAGATGTTTTTATTGCATCTTTAAATTCCGATAACGAGCTTACCGTTCAAAAAAAGGAGAGAAAAAAATGAAAAGTTTTATTGTTGCCATGTCAATTTTTGCTGTTTTGGTAGTTGGCGGAATGGCGTTTAATTATTCGTTAAATGCTACCACAGAGGAGCTTTTGAAAAGCTGTGAGGGAATAGAAAACAGCATAAAATCGGGCAAAATCGACGAAGCATATGATAAGGGGAAAAGGCTGTCCGAGTATATAGACGGCAAAAAGCCGCTTTTGTCCTCGATTTTAGACCACAGCAATATTGATGAAATTGAAGAGCAAATATCCGAACTTTTGGGATATACAGAGCAGAATGATACGGCATATGCATTGGTAGCAATAAAAAAATTGGCACATATGTTTGGTCACCTGCCCGAAAATTACGCCTTGAAGCTTCAAAATGTTTTATAGCCCTTGCTTTTATGCCAAAAATATAATATAATAAATGCGAGGAAGTGGTGCAAATGAAAGATACTTATGTTTCGCCGATAAATTCGCGGTATGCGTCAAAGGAAATGAAATACATTTTTTCACCTGACAAAAAGTTTTCGACTTGGCGTAAGCTGTGGGTTGCGTTGGCTGAAAGCGAAAAGGAGTTAGGGCTTGATATTTCCGAGGAGCAAGTTGCGGAGATGCGTGAGCATATTTCTGATATAAACTATGATGTTGCGGAGGCAAAAGAGAAGGAAATCCGCCACGATGTTATGAGCCATATTTTCGCATACGGTGTGCAGTGCCCTAAGGCAAAGCCGATAATCCACCTTGGAGCAACCAGCTGTTATGTCGGCGATAATACCGACATAATCGTAATGACTGAGGCACTCAGGCTCGTACATAAACGGATTGTGAATGTAATTGCGATACTTTGTGACTTTGCCGAGAAATATAAGGACTTGCCGACACTTGCATTTACACATTTCCAACCCGCACAGCCGACAACGGTGGGAAAACGTGCAACGCTTTGGATACAGGATCTTTTGATGGATTTAGAAGCGATTGAAGAACAGCTTAAAAAAGCAAAACTGCTCGGCTCAAAGGGTACGACGGGCACACAGGCGAGTTTTTTGGAGCTGTTTTCGGGCGACCACGAAAAGTGCAGGGAGCTTGATAAAAAAATCGCACAGAAGATGGGGTTTGACGGTTGTTTTGCCGTCAGCGGACAGACATATCCGAGAAAACTCGACTATCAGATGCTGTCGGTGCTCTCGTCAGTTGCACAGAGTGCATATAAATTTTCGAATGATATACGGCTTTTGCAACACTTAAAGCAGATAGAAGAGCCGTTTGAAAAAAATCAGGTCGGCTCGTCTGCAATGGCGTACAAGCGTAATCCTATGCGTAGCGAGAGAATCTCGTCACTTGCAAGATATGTGATAGTTGACGCATTAAATCCCGCGATAACGGCATCAACGCAGTGGTTTGAGCGTACGCTTGATGACTCGGCAAATAAGAGAATAAGCGTTCCTGAGGCATTTTTGGCAGTTGATGCGATACTTTGCCTATATAGAAATGTGGCAGACGGACTTGTTGTTTATCCAAAGGTTATAAACCGCCAATTCATGCAGGAAATTCCGTTTATGGCAACCGAAAATATTATGATGGATGCCGTAAAGCGTGGCGGAGACAGACAGGAACTACACGAAAAAATAAGAAAATACTCTATGGAGGCGGCAAGGCGGGTAAAAGAAGACGGTGAAGAAAACAATCTGCTTGAGCTTATTGCAAACGATAACGCTTTCGGCATCAGCCTTTCGGAAATTTACGAGCTTTTAAAACCCGAAAAATTTGTCGGACGCAGCAAAGAGCAAACGGAGGAATTTTTGGAGGACTGCGTTATGCCGATTCTTATGAAATATAGTGGAGAAATCGGCGATGATGTAGAAATCACGGTATAAAAAAGAGGCTTAATAAAGCCTCTTTTTAGTTTCCGCATTCTATTGAAATCTCGTTAAAGATTTTCAGATAATCGTTAATCCCGTGTTGTTTCTTTTCCTCGCCCGATATATCAAGCACAATTCCGCCCTCGTGCATCATAATTGCACGTGTGCCGTATTCTACGGCGTAGCGGAGGTTATGCGTTACCATAAGCGTTGTTATATTCTTTTCTTTTACCACTTTTTCGGTAAGCGTCATAACGATATCGCTTGACTTTGGGTCAAGTGCTGCCGTATGCTCGTCTAAAAGAAGGAGCGTCGGCGTTTTCATAGTCGCCATAATAAGTGCCAAAGCCTGTCTTTGACCGCCGGATAATGCACCTGCCTGTGTTTCCATACGGTTTTCGAGCCCCATTCCCAAAAGCTCCAACTGACTGCGGTAAAAATCACGCCGTTTTGTGTTAAGACCTTTGGTCAGACCGTAACGCTTTCCCTTATTATCGGCTATCGACATATTTTCCATAATAGTCATTGATGGGCTTGTGCCCATAGACGGGTTCTGAAATACACGGGCAATTTTTGCCGCACGTTGATAGTTTTTCTGCTTTGTTATATTTTTCCCGTCTAATAAAACGCTTCCGCTGTCGGGTTTCACATCGCCGGAAACGATGTTTAAAGCAGTTGTTTTACCCGAGCCGTTACTGCCGACAATCGCAACAAATTCGCCACTTCCTATTTGCAGGTTAAAATCCTCGAAAAGTATTTTCTCGTCGATAGTGCCGATATTGAAGCTCTTATAAATATTATTGAGTTCAAGCATTTTTTCTGCCCCCCTCCGACTTATTCATAACGCTGTTTAAAAGCATTGTAAGGAGGAATAATACCGTTACCACCAATTTTGTGTCCGAAGACCTGAGACCTGAGGAGATTGCGGCGGTAATACATGCTTTATAGATAATCATGCCCAGAACAACCCCTGTTGTAACGTTCATAAACCGCAGTTTTCTGAACAAAGTTGTACCAATAATAACGGCGGCAAGTCCCATAACCATAGTTCCTGTGCCTGAAGAAACATCAAACTGCATAGCACGTTGGCAATACAATGCGCCGGCAAGGCTTACAAGTGCGTTAGCTATCGCAAGACCTATAATTTTTACGGTGCCGGGATTTTTTCCGAGCGTTACGACTAAACCCTCGTTATCGCCGACGCTTTTCAATAAAAATCCTGACTTTGTGCGGAGGTATAAGTCAAGCAAAATCTTGACAAAAAGCATAATCAGAAACAAAATTATAATGTATCGGTAGGGAAATAGTGCCTTTGGCAGACGTATTCCGCCGAAAATGGTAGGCTTTTGCATTAAAAATATATTGGGCATACCAACAATTCGGTAGTTTATCGAATAAAGTCCCGTCATAACCAAGATGCCGGAAAGCAAATCCTTTATTTTGCATTTTATGTGGAGTATTCCCGTGATTGAACCTGCCAAAGCACCTGCAATTATGGCACACAAAAGGCAAATCCATGGGTTTACGCCGTGAGTTACAAGCGTCGCACTGATTGCCGCACCCAAAGGAAACGTTCCGTCAACGGTGAGGTCGGGGAAGTTCAGAATTTTATAGCTTATGTAAATCCCAAGAGCCATAATGCCGTATATAAAGCCTTGTTCCAAAATACCGATTAAAATAGGCATAACGATAATCCTTTCAAAGATACTTTTATGGGACGCAAAGGTGTTAGCCTTGCGTCCCATAAAATATTTCAGAGTTTATTTATTCTACGATAGTTGCGTTCTCGATTGCCGCAATATCAATGCCAAGCTTTTCTGCAACAGTCTTGTTGATTGTAACAAAGGACTCTTGCATTGTTTCAAACGGAATGTTTTCAATAGCTTCGCCCTTTAATACTCTTCCTGCCATAACACCTGCCATTTTTCCAAGTGTTACGTAGTCAAGGCCGCTACATGCAATACAGCCGTTTTTAACCTGCTCTTCTTCCGAGCCGAAAACAGGCTTATTTGCAGCGTTTGCCTTGTCAAGAACAACTGCCAAAGCTGATACTACCGTGTTGTCTGTCATATTTGAAATACAGTCAACCTTGGAAAGAAGAACGTCGGCAGCCTGTGCAACCTCAGCCTCTGAGCCGATGCCGATAGCTTCTATTGTAAAGCCGTAATTAGGAGCTTCCTTTTTGTAGATTTCAAGCGTACTTACTGAATTTGCTTCGCTTGTTGTATATAAAATACCGATTGTTTTTGCGTCCGGAAGCATATTTCTTATAAGCTCCAACTGCTGTTTAACAGGGAGTTGGTCACTCACACCTGTAATGCCCGGAAGAGTTTCGGTTTCGCTCTTGGCGAGTTCCGCACCTATCGGGTCGGAAACCGCGTTAAATATAACAGGGATATTCTGCTCATAGCAGGACGCATAAAGTGCCTGTGCTGAAGGTGTTGCGATACCGCAAACCAAATCCATACCGTTTGATGCGAAAGTTTGTGCGATTTGTGTGTTTATGGACATATCTGCCATAGCACTCTTACAATCGATTTCTATATTTTTGCCCTCTTCAAAGCCTTCACTTTTTAATCCTTCAATAAAGCCTTCCCGACAATTATCAAGTGACGGGTGGTCGGCAAACTGTGCAATACCGATCTTGTAAACTGTTTCCTCTGTGTTTTCTGCCTTTTTTCCGCAACCTGCGAGTGATGTAACCGCCAAAATTGCTGAAAGAACCAATGCTAATCTCTTTTTCATACTAATCTCTCCTATTCTGCACATTTTGTGCTATAAAAATAAAAATTCTCAGAACAGATTAGTCCTGAGATAATAAGCAAATTTTAAATTATCTATTCTCATCTAATCTATTCTGGTAGCATTATATGATAAAAATGAGCGTTTGTCAACACTTTTTTTAAAATTTTTTTGATTTATGTAAAAATGCACCTTTTTGGTGCATTTTTACAGCCTATTTGCCCGTTTTGTTTGTTCCCGTCAAATCATCTACTGCGTTTGTCGCGTTATTCACCGCATCACCCGCCGTATCGGAAACGGCATCGCCCATATTTTTCACATCATTTCCGAGATTTGTATCTGTTACAGTGTTATTAGACGGTGTTTTTGTATTGTTCATTCCGCAAGACGCAATAAGAAAAGCACTTAAAGTGGTGGCGAGAAAAATTTTCATTTTTTGCATATTAGGTAAATCTCCTTTCTGTTTAAATGCGTTATTAGTATGCACAAAAAACAAAAATTTTATAACAAAAAAACGGTTTTTGCAGTTTTGCAAAAACCGTTTTCGGATAATTTTGGTTTACGCTTCTTCTACGTCAGAAACAACGCCTGAACCAACTGTTCTACCACCCTCACGGATAGCGAAACGGAGACCTTTTTCGATAGCGATAGGAGTGATAAGCTCAACGTCCATCTTTACGTGGTCACCAGGCATACACATTTCAACACCTGCAGGGAGGCTGATAACGCCTGTAACGTCAGTTGTTCTGAAATAGAACTGAGGTCTGTAGTTGTTGAAGAATGGTGTATGACGGCCACCTTCATCCTTAGTCAATACGTAAACGTCGCCTGAGAACTTTGTGTGCGGATGAATTGTTCCGGGTTTAGCAAGAACCTGTCCTCTTTCGATTTCAGTTCTCTGAACACCACGGAGAAGTGCACCAACGTTGTCACCTGCTTCAGCATAGTCAAGAGTCTTTCTGAACATTTCAAGACCTGTAACAACAACTTTTCTCTTTTC
>JAFSSG010000010.1 GCA_017451145.1 Clostridia bacterium | reverse complement strand
TTTGCCGATTTTTACTTATTCATTCATATACGAGGTAGGTTTATGATAAAAAGGCTTTTAAAATCGGTAAGAGAATACAAAACGCCTACAATATGGACGCTCATATTTATAACGGTTGAAGCGGTCATTGAAACCTTTATACCCTTTATAACGGCGGAGCTTGTGAACAATATTCAGGCACAGGTGGAAATAGCAGAGGTAATAAAAACGGGACTGTTGCTTATTGTAATGGCGGTTTTGTCGCTTATGTGCGGCGGCGGAGCGGCATTTACAAGTGCGAACGCATCGACGGGATTTGCAAAAAATTTAAGGCAGGATATGTTTCGTAAAATCCAGACGTTTGATTTTGAAAATATAGATAAATTCTCATCTTCATCGCTTGTTACAAGAATGACAACGGACGTTAACAACGTGCAGATGTCCTATATGATGATAACGAGAATAGCCATAAGAAGTCCTTTGATGCTGATATTTTCAATAATAATGGCGTATGTGATGGGAGGAGTTTTGGCATCGGCATTTGTAATCGCGATTCCCGTTTTGGGGATAGGACTTTTTAGGATTGCACAAAAAGCAATGCCTGCTTTTCGCAGAGTTTTTAAAAAATATGACAAAATGAACGAATCAATCGAGGAAAATGTCCGTGCCATGCGTGTTGTAAAGGGCTTTTCACGTGAGGAATACGAAAAGGAAAAGTTCGGTGCGGCGGCACAGGATATTTGCCGTGATTTCACGAAAGCGGAACGGCTTGTGGCACTGAATATGCCGCTTATGCAGCTTTGCGTGAATTTCAATGCCGTATTTATTCTATACATAGGCTCAAAGCTTGTAATAAACCGAATTGGCGGAATAGGCATAGGTCAGATTTCGGCAATGATCACGTACGGTATGCAGATTTTGATGTCTTTAATGATGCTGTCAATGATATATGTCATGCTCACGATGTCGGCTGAATCTGCAAAAAGAATATCTGAGGTTTTAGCGGAAACTCCGACTCTTAGTGAACCGGAAAATCCTGTTATGAGCGTTTCAGACGGCTCTTTGGAATTTGAAGACGTCAGCTTTAAGTACAGCAAAAAGGCAAAGCTCTTTGCACTTTCCGATATAAATCTGAAAATCGAATCGGGAATGACGGTCGGCGTTATCGGCGGTACGGGTTCGAGCAAGTCATCGCTTGTTCAGCTGATACCAAGACTTTATGACGCTACAGAGGGAAGAGTTTTAGTCGGTGGAAAAGATGTGCGTGAATATGACATAGAAACGCTCAGGAACGCTGTTTCTGTGGTTTTGCAGAAAAATCTGCTATTTTCAGGCACTATTAGTGAGAATTTAAAATGGGGCAACGAAAATGCAACGGATGAGGAAATCAAAGAGGTATGTAAAATCGCTGCCGCCGATGAATTTATAGAAGGCTTTCCGGAAAAATACGAAACCAAAATCGAACAGGGCGGAACGAATGTGTCAGGCGGTCAAAGACAGCGTCTTTGCATAGCACGGGCACTTCTCAAAAAACCGAAAATTCTTATTTTAGACGACTCTACGAGTGCCGTTGACACAAAAACCGACGCAAAAATTCGCAAGGGACTAAAAGAATATCTGCCGGAAACCACAAAAATTATAATCGCACAGCGTGTGGCATCTGTCGAGGACGCTGATATGATTGTTGTTATGGATAACGGCAGGATTTCCGATATGGGCACACACGGAAAACTGCTTGAAACAAGCGAGATATACCGCGAAATTTATGAGCAGCAGACGAGCGGGGGTGGCATAGATGAATAACAGAAAAAAACCAAATCCCCATACAATAAAAAGAGTGATAAAAAGCCTGTTTGAGTCATATCCTGTGCTTTTCCCGATCACTATAGCGTTTATCCTGATTTCGTCAGCGGCGTCAGCGATACCCGACATATTTATCAAAAAAGTCATTGCCATAATCGAGAAATGGGGCGAAACGGGTGATTGGCTTAGTGCAAAAGCTGAGCTCGTACCTGCCATGATTACGCTTGTTTCGATTTATATTGTGGCACTTATTATGGTGTATGTGTATAATCAGCTTATGGCGGTCATCACACAGGGATTTTTGGCAAAAATGCGTCAGAAAATGTTTGACGGTATGCAAAACCTGCCAATCCGCTATTTTGATACGCATAAAACAGGCGACATAATGAGCACATACACAAACGATATCGACACCTTAAGACAGCTTATATCACAGGCGATACCGTCACTGCTTCGTGCGGGGGTTGTGGTAGTCTGCGTCTTCGGAGTAATGCTCTATTACAGCATATGGATGACTTTGATACTTGTTGTCGGTGTGCTGTTTATGATGTTTGTATCTAAAAAAGCGGGGAGCGGTTCGGCAAAGTATTTTATAAAACAGCAGAAATCGCTCGGACGTGCGGAAGGATTCATTCAGGAGATGATGAACGGACAGAAAATAATAAAGGTTTTCTGCCACGAAAATCAAGCCGAAAAGGAATTCCAAGAGATAAACGAAAAGCTGCGTGACGACAGCAGTAAGGCACACGCCTATGCCAATTCGTTAGGCCCTGTCATAATGAATATAGGCAACGTTTTGTATGTTATTATGGCGGTTATGGGCGGACTTTTCTATCTTTTGAACATACACAATATCGCACTTTCCTTTAATCCGGTATTCTCCCTTGCAATAGCGGTAACATTCCTTAATATGACAAAGCAATTCACGGGAAATTTAAATCAATGTTCGCAACAGATAAATGCGATTGTTATGGCACTTGCGGGTGCAGAGAGAATATTTTCGCTTATGGACGAACTTCCCGAAACGGACAACGGATATGTAACGCTTGTAAATGCCGTAATTGATGATAACGGAAACGTAACCGAAACGGATAAACGTACAGGTATATGGGCGTGGAAACATCCGCACGGCGACGGCACACTGACATATACGAAGCTTTCAGGCGAAGTAACCCTAAACGGAGTGGATTTTGAATATGAAGAGGGCAAACCCGTTCTTCACGATATAACGCTTTATGCGAAAACGGGGCAAAAGGTTGCTTTTGTCGGTGCGACAGGTGCAGGAAAGACGACGATAACAAACCTCATAAACAGGTTTTACGATATTGCCGACGGCAAGATACGGTATGACGGCATAAATATAAATAAGATAAAAAAGAGCGATTTAAGAAGGTCTTTGGGCATAGTTTTGCAGGACACAAATCTGTTCACGGGAACGGTTATGGATAATATCCGTTACGGAAAGCTTGACGCGACAGACGAGGAATGTGTAAATGCGGCAAAACTCGTCGGAGCGGACGATTTTATAACAAGACTTCCGAGTGGATATGAAACGGTTATTGCAAATAACGGAGCGAATATATCGCAGGGACAGCGTCAGCTTATTGCAATAGCAAGAGCCGCCGTTGCGGACCCGCCCGTTATGATATTGGACGAGGCAACATCAAGTATAGACACGAGAACAGAAGCTATTGTTCAAAAGGGTATGGACAGTTTGATGAAGGGAAGAACGGTATTTGTAATAGCACATAGACTTTCAACCGTTAAAAATGCCGATGTCATAATGGTTATGGAGCATGGAAGGATCATAGAGCGTGGAAATCATGAGGAGCTTATCGCAAGGAAGGGAAAATACTATCAGCTTTACACAGGTGCATTTGAACTTGAATAAGCAAAATAACTGCCTTTTGGCAGTTATTTTGCTTTTAAGAGGCAGTTACAGCATAGCTGCCTGATTTTAGTTTTGGCAGCATTGGCAGCAGTTTCCGCAACAATTTTGGCATTTACACTTGCAAGAGCAATTATTTGTCTGATTGCAACCGTTGGAATTATTATTGCCGAAAATGCTATCGACTAAGCTGTTGTTACCGCAATTACATTTTCTGCAATTACAGCAGTTATTATTTCTGCGACACATATTATTCACCTCCCCAAATATGTAACGGAATCCGCCGCTTACTATTATACTATTCGCAAACTTCCATATTGTGCGGTTTTTCTCATATACATAGCATGAGGTGAAAATTTTATGCCTTGTCTGCGAATTTTGCGATAAAAATGAATTGTAATACTTGTATGAACAGAATTTATATGATATACTGTTTTTCGGAAAAGGCGGTGGTTACAGATGGAGATGATTTTAAATCATTCCGCAGAACAAGTTTTAAAAACGCTTGAAAATGCGGGATTTAAAGCATATATTGTCGGCGGAGCGGTCCGTGACAGCATTATGGGAATATCTCCGTCCGACTATGATATTGCAACCAACGCAAAGCCGTACCAGATTAAATCGCTTTTTCCGAGAACGATAGATACGGGGCTTAAACATGGAACGGTGACCGTTGTACTTAACAAAACGGGGTTTGAGGTTACCACCTTTCGTACTGAGGGCGAATATAAGGATATGCGTCATCCGGACAATGTCTGCTATATTGACGATATCGAAACCGATTTAAAGCGTCGTGACTTTACCGTAAATGCTATGGCGTATAGCCTAAAATACGGATTTTTGGACTGCTTTGGCGGACGCGGTGACATAGATAATAAGATAATAAAATGCGTCGGAGAGAGCGAAAAACGTTTTAAAGAGGACGCACTCCGTATGCTCCGTGCCGTGCGGTTTGCCGCATGTCTTGATTTTGAAATAGAGGCGAATACGGAAGTCGGAATCAAAAAATGTGCGGTTCTTATAAAAAATGTGAGCAGTGAGCGGATTTTGTCCGAGCTGAATAAAATTCTTTTAAGCGACAACCCCGAAAAACTTTATCTTTTGCATAAAACAGGGCTTATGCGGTATATAATGCCGGAGCTTTCGGAATGTTTTTCAACAGAGCAGAACAACAAGTATCACATATATAATGTCGGTGAGCATATCATGGCGACGGTGGCAAATACGCCGAAGGATTTGGTTTTGAGATGGGCGGCACTTTTGCATGATGTGGGGAAGCCGTCAAGTCAGAGCCGTGATGCAAACGGGATTTATCATTTTTACGGGCATCACAGAGAGAGTATGCGTATCGCAGATAACCTCCTGCATAGACTGAGAATGGATAAAGACTCAATTCGCGACATTTTGGTGCTTATTGAAAATCATGATGTGCATATGGACGCGTTGCCGACAGCGGTAAAGCGTATGCTCGGAAGAACTGGCGAAACACTCTTTTTTAAGCTTATGGACTTGCAAGAGGCGGATAATAAAGCGAAAAATCCGATATATATAAGCGACAGACTTGCGAAAATAGGTAAAGTTCGTGAAAAGGCACAGCAGATTATTGCAGAAGGACAGCCGTATATGGTATCACAGCTTCAAATAAACGGGCGTGACCTGATAAAGCTGGGCTATAAGGCGGGGCGTGAAATAGGCGATACGCTGAAGTTTCTTTTGGATGAAGTCTTGATCGATCCGGCACTGAATAATAGAGAATACCTTATAAAAAGAGCAATTATGCTGAAAAGAGGGCGTCGGCTGAGGTAACTTGCCGATGCTCTTATTTTATATAGCGATTGGTAAAACAGAAAAACAAAAATAGCTCAAATGCTGATGAAATCACCGTAGAAACCGCAACGCCCAAAATATTGAGGCAGGGTATTCTTATTAAAAGGGCAGACAAAAAAACGCTTAAAATCGAGGCTATAACGCTGAAAATAAAGGGCGGAAAGGTCTTTCCCGAGGCATACCAAAGCGTTGAAAACAGGTCGGTTAAGGGAAGTATGATAAGTAATGGAGTTACAAAAATCAGCATATTTGCATATTCCGCAGAGCCGAATATTGTTTTTGTGATTTGCGGTGACAGAATGATAATTAAAAAAGCTATAGGAACAGAAATAAGAAGCATTGTCATTATTAGCCTTGATACAGAGCTTTTCAGTTTTTTTATATTTTTTTCCGCAAAACACCTTGACGCCAATGGAAAAAACGGTACGCAAAAAGTCCGCAAAAGCCCTATGGGAAAGCGTATTACGGTAAGAGCATAACCGAAATATGCACCGTAAAGGGCATTTGCACCTCTTGCCGAGAGTTTTCCGCAGGTTTTCACCGACTCAAAAGATGATATAAAACTCGGATATGATAATAAGAGTCTTTGTGCTTGGCTATGATTGAATCTGACCGCCAAAAGACTGTTGCGTATTACAGAATTTTCAAGAAGATTAAGGGAGCTCAAAATGACGGCATAAGCCGTAACGGGAATGGCATAGGCGATTATTTCGCTGTGAATTTTCGATTTTGAAAATAGCTTGACGTTTTTTAAAAGGGGAGGCATAAACAAAAATAAAATCAAGGTCGCAAAAGCTTCTCCGACGGTTATCGCAAGTGTAGCACCCATAACGGCATATTTTAGTGAGAAAATTCCGAAGATGCATATAAAAAGATAAGCGAAAAGAAGCTTTAAAATAGACTCCGCCGTTTGCGATACGGCACAGGGGAGCATATTTGAATGCCCCTCAAAACAGCTTTTTGCAAAAGCTCCCAAAGCCACAAAAAATACAGAGGGTGAGAGAGCCAAAATGGCGTATTCTGCGGACGGCTCCTTTAAAGAAATAGCAAGAAAACGGCGTGATAAAAACATCAAAAACCCGCTTAAAATTCCCAATCCGCACATAATTTTAAAGGAGAAAACCGTTCCGCCCGATATGTCGCTGTTTCTTTCAGAACCCCGATGCTTTGATATAAATTGAGTCAGTGCGACAGGCATACCGAACAGAACGGGAGTAAGAAATACGGAATAAATGCAAAGTGAAACCTGATAAAGTGCCATACCCTCAGCTTTAAGGCGATGTGAAAGGAAAACTCTTATAACAGCTCCGAAAATTTGCGAAAACCCACCCGCAAAAATCAAAAAAAGGGTATTTTTCGAATAAGAAAGCTCGTTCATAATATGTTCCTTTCGCTGAAAAATCGGTAAAAAAGTGCATTTTTTTGAAATATTTTGTTAAATTTGCTAAAAAAGTGCCGTAAATTTAAAAAAAATTGCTAAAATTCACCTAAAACTATTGACAAGACAGAATCTTTATAATAGAATACATACTCGTAAGGGAATGATAAAATTCCCGAAATAAACTATTAGGAGGATTATTATGAACAAGACAGAATTAATTGCAGCTGTTGCAGAAAACGCTTCATTAACAAAAAAGGATGCTGAAAAGGCTATCAATGCTGTAATCGGTGCTGTAACAGGTGCTTTGGCTGATGGCGACAAGGTTCAACTTGTTGGTTTCGGTACATTCGAAGTTAGAAAAAGAGGCGCAAGAACAGGTAAGAACCCAAGAACAGGTGCTGCTATCAAGATTGCTGCATCAAAAGTTCCTGCTTTCAAGGCTGGTAAGGCTCTTAAAGTTGCTGTTAATAAGTAATCTAAAATCAAGAAGCTTCCGTATCGGAGGCTTCTTTTCTTTTACGGAGGGGCGTTTTATGCGATTGGATAAATTTCTTAAAGTTTCACGGCTTATAAAAAGACGCACAATAGCTAACGAAGCGTGTGACGCGGAAAGAGTAGAGGTAAACGGAAGAGTGGCAAAGGCGTCATATGATGTCAAAGTCGGAGATGTTATATCTATAAGAATGGGCGAAAAAAGGATAAAAGCGGAGGTTACCGACATAAAGGAACACGCTTTAAAAAATGATGCACCTCTTATGTATAAACTGCTGTAATATATAACGCATCCCCCTCATATCTTTAAGGTATGAGGGGGTATTTTTATGGAAACAGCGGGAGTAAAAACGCAAGTTTTGGAGCTTAGAAACAGAGAAAGGGTAACGTTAAACTTAGTAGAAAATGTTGAACACTTTTCGCCGTCGGAAATCCTTTTAAAAACGGCGACAGGAAACCTTAAAATATGCGGGAAAGATTTAAACCTTGAAGATTTGTCCAAGCAGAACGGCGGAATTGTTTTGACGGGCAAGATAGACAGCATGGTTTTTGCCGACATAAAGGAAAAACACAGCTTTTTTAAGGATATTTTAAGATGAAGATGTTTTTGACGCTTTCGCAGGAGATGGCAGAGTTTTTGACCTCGCAGGGAATAGCGATTTTAATGGGGCTTTTGTTTGATTTTTTCAAAAGCATAAAACCCAAGAAAATATCCAGGGCATCAGCGGATTTTTTTGACCTGTTTTTTATGCTTTTGCTATGCATATTTTTTTGTATGCTTTGGCAAAGATTTCTTGCGGGAATGGTCAGATGGCATACCGTTTTAGGATTCGCAATAACCCTTATATTGTATTTTTTAACAATTCACAAGCCAATATTTACAGCATATTGCATAATGCTGAAAAAAATTTCCTGTTTTTTTGGTATAATTTTTAAAATTCTATTGACAGTATGGGGTTTTTTAGGTAAAATTATATTGTGCGTATCACGGTTTTACAAGAAAATATATACTGTTGATTGTGAAGGAAAAAAATATGAAAAAAAAGAGTGTTGGTTTTGATATTACAAAGATAATTATGGCGATTACTGCGATTGCCGTTGTTGTTATGTTGGGCAAGGGTATAGCTGTTCAGCCTATCATTGCGGAAAACAACGCAAAAGCTGAAAAGATAGCTGAGGATATAGCAAAAGAGAATCAGCGTATAGAGGAAATCGATAAAGCAATACAAAACGTCGGAACAGACGAATATATTGAGAAAATTGCAAGAGAGAAGCTGGGTATGATAAAAGCAGATGAAATTGTTTTTATCGACATATCCGGACAGTAATAGGGGGATTTTCAGCGTATGGCGTTGAAGGTAGGAGCCATTTTCGAGGGTAAGGTACAAAGCGTTATGCCGTTTGGTGCGTTTGTGTCTTTGCCGGACAATAAGTCAGGACTTGTGCATATATCGGAAATCACGAGCGAATATATCGAAAACATAAACGACTATATAAAGGTCGGAGATGTAGTAAAGGTCAAAGTTTTGGATATAGACAAGCTTGGCAAAATCAGCCTTTCGATAAAAAGAGCAAAAACCGAGAAAAAGCCAAGTGCTCAAAAAAGCGAAACCCGTATTCGCCCGGCGGATATAGACTGGAGCGGTACGGCGGATAAGGATCTTTCCTTTGAGGACAAGCTTTCAAAATTTAAAAAAGACGCTGATGAAAAAATATTGGCATTAAAGCGTTCAAATGAATCGAAACGTTCCGGAGGATATCGCAGGGGCGGAAGTACATATTAGTTTTTAAAGGGGCGGTCAGCCCCTTTTGTTTTTAAGAATTACACGAAAGGAAATAAGTATGGAAAATAAGCTAAATCTTACACTGCTTACGGATTTTTATGAATTTACGATGGCAAACGGTTTTTTCTCTGAGGGAGTTGGAAATAAAACCGCATATTTTGATATGTTTTTCAGGACTATTCCGTCAGGCGGAGGCTTTGCCATTATGGCAGGTGTAGAGCAACTGATAGATTATTTCAAAAACTTGAAATTTACCGATGAGGATATAGATTACCTGCGTAGCAAGAAAATATTCAATGAAAACTATTTAGAGTACCTCAAAAACTTTGAATTTGCCTGTGATGTTTGGGCGATACCGGAGGGTACGCCGATCTTTCCGCAAGAGCCTATTGTGACGGTCAGAGGCCCTATCGTTCAGGCACAGTTTTTGGAAACGATGATACTGCTTACTATAAACCACCAGAGCCTTATTGCTACTAAGGCTAACAGGATTGTACGTGCGGCGGCGGGACGACCTGTTATGGAGTTCGGCTCACGAAGAGCACAAGGTGCAGATGCCGCCATTTTGGGTGCAAGAGCGGCATATATCGGAGGCTGTTCAGGCACAGCATGTGCCATAGCGGACAGGGAGTACGGCGTTCCGGCTTTGGGCACAATGGCACACAGCTGGGTGCAGATGTTCGACAGCGAATATGAGGCATTTACCGCATACGCAAGGCAGTATCCCGATAGCTGTATGCTTTTGATTGATACCTACAATGTTTTGGAATCGGGACTTCCAAATGCGATAAAGGTTTTTGATGAGGTGTTAAAGCCGATGAATAAACGCCCCAAAGGCGTACGTATAGACTCCGGCGATATTACCTATCTTTCAAAAAAATGCCGTAAAATACTTGATGACGCGGGTTATAGCGATTGCGGAATATGTGCGTCAAATTCGCTTGATGAGTACATTATCCGTGATACGCTCATGCAGGGTGCAAAAATTGACTCCTTCGGTGTCGGTGAAAGGCTTATAACATCTATGGAATCACCGATTTTCGGCGGTGTTTATAAGCTTGTCGCTGTCGAAAACAGCGAAGGGAAAATCATACCCAAAATCAAGATTTCCGAGAATGTGGCAAAGATAACAACGCCGGGATTTAAGCAGGTCTATAGGCTGTATTCTAAGGAAACGGGCAATGCGATTGCGGATGTTGTGGCTTTAAGAGATGAAGAAATCGATAACGAAAAACCGTACGAAATTTTTGACCAGGAGCATATCTGGAAAAAGAAAACGGTCACTGATTTTTATGTCCGTCCGCTACTGAAACAGATTTTCAAAAACGGAAAATGTGTTTACGAAAATCCGTCTTTGGAGACACTGAAAGAGTACTGTGCATTGGAAGTAGATAAGCTTTGGGACGAGGTTAAAAGATTTGAAAATCCGCATACGTATTATGTTGACCTCTCAAAACCGCTGTGGGATGTAAAATATAGGCTTTTGTCGGAGCTTGAATAATGATGAACACGCTGATTATTGATAAAACAGACGAAAAATCGCTGTTTGTGGCAGGGGAAATTATAAGAAAAGGCGGTATCGTGGCGTTTCCTACCGAGACAGTTTACGGACTTGGTGCAAACGCTTATGATAAGAACGCAATAAAAAAGATATATGAGGCAAAGGGCAGACCGTCGGATAACCCCCTGATTGTCCATATAGCAGAAATCGAAGATTTGGAAAAGGTGGCAAGGGAGATTCCTGAAACGGCGAAGAAGCTGATAGATAAATTCGCTCCCGGACCTTTTACCTTGATTTTGAAAAAACAGCCCGATATCCCGAATATTGTTACGGCAGGACTTGACACGGTAGGAGTCAGAATACCGAAAGATGCGACAGCACGGGCGTTTATACGCCTTGCAGGAGTGCCGATTGCAGCACCGAGTGCAAATATTTCAGGAAAACCGAGCCCGACAAAAGCGGAGCACGTGATTGCCGATTTAAACGGCAAGGTTGACGCTATTATTTGCGGCAGCGATGCTGAGGTCGGAGTCGAATCCACGATAATTGATGTTACGGGCGAAATCCCGACAATCTTACGTCCGGGCGGAATAACAAAAGAGGATATTCTTTCTGTTTGCGGCAAAGTGGAAATAAGCCAAAATGTGCTGACGGGAGTGAAAGACGGCGAAACGCCCAAATGTCCCGGAATGAAGTACAAGCACTATTCGCCGGACGCCGAAATAACGGTTGTTGAGGGCGGAGAGAGGAAAACTTTAGACAAAATAAAAGAGCTCATTACAACCGACAGGGAAAATGGCATAAAAGTCGGAGTTTTAGCATCGTCGGAAAATGAATTTGACGCTGATTTATACATTTTTGAGGGAAATAATAACGGAGAATTTGCAACTGTTCTTTTTGATGCACTGCGAAAATTCGATAAATGCGGGATAGAAAAGGCGTATGTGCAGATGTGTATGAAGGACGAAATGGAGCTTACCGTAAAAAACCGCGTCTATAAATCGGCAGGATATAAGATTATTGATTTGGGAGAATGACTATGAATGTACTTTTTGTTTGCACAGGCAATACCTGCCGTTCTGCGATGGCGGCGGCACTTTTCAATAAAATAGCTGTATCGAAAAATCTTGATGTGCGTATTGAATCGGCGGGGATTTTTGCGTTAGACGGCGAACCTGCATCAAATGAAGCGGTGATTGCCATGAAAAAGTACGATATTGACCTTTTAGGGCATCACGCACAGACGATAAACACAGAGCTTATTGAAAAAAGCGACTTGATACTGACGATGACAGAGGCACACAAAATGGTTTTAGAACCTGCCGCAAAGGGAAAGGTTTTCACTCTTTGCGAATATGCAGGAGTTGAAGGCGATATTTCGGACCCTTACGGCGGAGATGTCGCAGAATATGAAGAATGTGCCCAAAAACTTTGGGAATTACTTCAAAAGGTGGCGGAAAAGCTTGGAAATAACTAAAATGACCGAAAAGGACTGCCAAGAACTTGCGGAGCTTGACAAAAAATGCTTTTCTGTTCCTTGGAGTGAGCAGTCTTTTTTGGAGGAAACTAAAAATAAACTTGCCACATATCTCTTGGCAAAAGATAACGGCAAGATTGTAGGCTACTGCGGTTTTTGGCGTGTTTCCGGCGAGGTGCAAGTCACGAATATTGCGGTACTTCCTGAGTACAGAAGGCGGAAAATAGCGAAAACTTTGGCGGAAGAGATGCTTAAACTTTGCGGGGAAGACGAGCAGATTGTGCTGGAGGTACGGAAAAGCAACGAAATAGCAATTTCCTTTTATAAAAAGCTCGGCTTTTCGGAGGCGGGGATAAGAAAACAATTTTATCGTAATCCCGACGAAGACGGGATTACAATGATACGGAGAATAAAATGACGGATAAATTTATTTTGGGAATTGAGAGCTCGTGTGACGAAACGGCGGCGAGTGTTGTAAAAAACGGCAGGGAAATACTGTCAAATGTGATAAATACACAGATTGATTTTCACAAAAAATACGGCGGTGTAGTCCCTGAAATCGCGTCGAGAAAGCATATAGAAAACATCGATTCGGTAATCGATGAAGCACTTTTAAGGGCAAATATGACATTTTCCGATATTGACGCCATAGCCGTAACATACGGGCCGGGACTTGTAGGAGCTTTGCTTGTCGGCGTATCGAGTGCTAAGGCACTCTCCTTTGCAACTAAAAAACCGCTGATTGCGGTCAATCATATAAGGGGGCATATATGTGCAAATTTTTTGGCACACAGCGATTTAGAACCGCCCTTTGTTTGCCTGGTTGCATCGGGCGGACACAGCCATATTGTGAAAGTCAAGGATTACACAGAGTTTGAGATTTTAGGCAGAACCCGTGACGATGCTGCAGGTGAGGCTTTTGACAAAATAGCAAGAGTTTTGGGGCTGGGCTATCCCGGTGGACCGTTAATTGATGAACTTGCAAAAAGCGGAAATCCTGATGCTGTTCAGTTTCCGAGGGTTAGGATGGACAATGATTCGCTCGATTTCAGCTTTTCGGGAGTAAAGACGGCGGTTATAAACTATCTGCATAAAGCAGAGCAAAAGGGAGAAAAGATAGATAAGGCGGATGTTGCGGCAAGTTTTCAGTCGGCTGTTACCGATGTTTTGTGTGAGCATACGATAGAGGGTGCAATTAAATCGGGAGTAAAAACGGTTACCTTAGCAGGTGGAGTTGCGGCGAATACCGAGCTTCGCAAAAAAATGACAGAGGAATGTGCAAAACACGGGATTTCCGTGCTGTTTCCTCCGCCGGTTTTGTGTACTGATAATGCGGCAATGATAGCCTGTTGCGGTTATTTTGAGTACCAAAAGGGCAATTTTGCCGATTTAACGCTCAATGCCGTGCCCGATTTACCGCTTTAAATCGTCTTTTTAGAAGATTGCTGTTTTTCTTTGAGCCTTAGCTTTGAGTTCTCAATTTCTTTGTTTATGGCGTCTGCGACAAGAATACGCCCGACAGGATCTAAACGGCGAAATGCCGAAAGAAGCATCTTTTCGTCACGCTGTTTCAGTTTGTATTTGGGGACAAAAAACTCATCACGTGAGTTTTTATAATCGCATAAATAATTTATGTCAACGTCAAAAAAGTCAGCAAGAATCATAAGGTCATGGATTTTGAAATGCTTTGTACGCTTTTTGCGGTAGTTGACAAAATAATTGAGATTAAGTCCGCAGGAAATAACGCATTGGCGTTCGGTAATCCCGTTTTTGTCGAGCAGATGCTCTAAATTTTGATAAATCACACTATCAATATTCATTTTAATCACCAGAATGATTTTATCATCTTATGGAAAATTGTCAATAAAAAAATTAAATTTTACAAATAAATATTGACAAATATTAAATTCCTTGCTATAATGGCATAGTTGCGGAATGCGAGGGTGGCGGAATCGGCAGACGCGCACGTTTGAGGGGCGTGTGGTAGCTTACCTTGCGAGTTCAAGTCTCGTCCCTCGCACCAACGTTTTGCTTAGGTGGATTTTGATAAGTCCACCTAAGTTGAATATTTAATAAGATTTAGCGGGATGGTGTAAAGGTAGCACTAGTGACTCTGACTCACTCTGTACGGGTTCGAATCCTGTTCCCGCTGCCACGTCGGAACAAGCGGAATGTACTGCTCGTTCCGATTTTTTATGCAAAAATCGGAACTCACCTAAACCGCTGTTCCTCCTTCTTCGCAAAAAGTCACGCAAACGTCGGCTATTCAGTTGTAAACGCCTTCATAACGCCTTTGGTTTGCTACCAACTTTTTGCAATTTTAAGATTTTGATTGATCGGAAAGGATTCGAAGCGAACAGTAGTGAATGACAGTCCAGTGGACTGTCAGAGCTGTGAACCGGCTTTTCCGCAGAAAAGGAATCCTGATATAAGCATATTAGTACATATTTTGCATATTATGCTTTTTTAATAATAGTTGCTTTTAACCGATGGAGAAACGCTATTATAAGGGTATGCCACCTTAACAGTATGTGATGGAAATAAATAGAGTAAACAGCTTTATTTAGGTAACGCGTCATTTCACTTTTCCATTCCATATCCACATTTTCAAGCCACAGTTTATCAAACTTTATCCTACGCTCTTCGACAAAATCATTGTTTAATACTTTCTTGATATAAGAAATATTAAGATTACCTGTATATACAGCATTAATAATACTCTTATATACACAATGTCTATAGCAGTCATATGAGATTTGTCTTTCGGCATCGGGTATCCCAAGTTTTTGCACAAAAGCAAATAACCTTTTGGTAATGTATAGCTGTTCTTCAAATATATCCCTATCATATACTTTGCTTGTCAGCTGCCTTCCATCACCGTACTGCACATAGTGATATGCAACACTCGGGCAGATATAAGCAGAAGATGCCTTTTCCAAACAATTAATTGCGAACAAGGTATCTTCTCTGAAACTGTAATTCTGGTTAAGGCGTATATTATTTCTGTCAAGAAAAGATTTGCTTACACACATTGCACACATATATCCAAAAACTTTATTATTAATACTCATATAGAGCTTTTGCATATCGGTAAAGTATTCCGGAGTCAAATTGACCGCATATTGATAATGCTTTGAGGAGTTTTCTCTTGTGTAGCCGATGAAAATCAAATCTGCATCAGCTTGGGACAACCGTTCAAAATAATTCGAATCTAAATAATCATCAGAATCAACAAATACAATATAATCACCTTTTGCCTCATCAATACCGCAGTTTCTTGAATGTGCGACTCCTTTATTTGAATTATGTATAACTTTTATTTGACTATAAGTTAAGGCGTATTCGTCACATATCTCGCCACTTCTGTCTGTTGAGCCGTCATCAATGAATATTAGCTCAAAATCAGAATGGGTTTAGTTTAATATACTATCCACAAATCGCTATTTATATCACTCAACGTTATATACAGGCACTATTACGCTTATTTTGCACATCAAATATTCTCCAATTGATACTTGTGATTATTTTAAGTAGGATTTAAAACTATCCTTTATTTTTTTTAGCCCCAAAAGAAGCCTGGTGGTTTTCGGGAATGCAATGGCATAAGAATCAGTACAGTATCTGAATCGGATACGGCATCTTATACCTTCTGACAGCAGTTTTCTTTGTAACAATCTTTTGAGCTGCTTATGTTCACGGGAGAACTCAGGATTAGAGGCGGTCATTTTAAAGTGTCTCTTGAGGAAATCTATATGTTGATACATGGCAAATTTGCGACATTCGGAAAGCTTGTGTTGTTTTAAAAACTGATCGCGTTCTTCCATAGCCTCCAAAGCGTCTAAACGTTTTATCGTATAGGCACTTTTTGTAATTCCGTTTTCATTTTGGAAATAAAAATACAGCGGCTTATTTGTATATGCTACCGTTTCAGCCTTATACAGTAATTTGTATGTTACAAATTCATCTTCGTGCAATTTTCCGTAAGGATATCTTATGTCGTCAAACAGGCTTTTATCATATAATTTACTACACGCAATTACCGCAGTGATATGATTTGTTATGAAAAAATCCATGCCATACCTTGTTTCGAAGATTGGCTCTGTTATGGCAGTATAAGGCTCTTGATGTTCTACCTCTTTGTACTCACATACGCTTATTAGAACGTTGTTATCCATTAAACCTTTATAAAGAATCTCCAGCATTTGCGGGTGAATCCAATCATCGCTATCAATAAAAGATACATATTTGCCGTTAGCCTTATCAAGTCCCACGTTTCGTGCATCGGACAATCCGCCGTTTTTTTTATGAATCACTTTTACCCGGCTGTCTTTTTCTGCGTATTCGTCACAAATAGCCGGACAGCCGTCCGGTGAGCCGTCATCGACAAGTATGCATTCAAAATCAGAAAATGTCTGATTCAAGATGCTGTCAACGCAACGGCGTAAATACGGTTCGACATTATATACAGGCACTATTACGCTTATTTTACACATATGTAATAACCTCTTTTTATTTCGGAATTCACCTAAATTACAGTATGGATTATACACAAAAACGCCTGATTTGTCAATAGGCAGGAAGGCTTCAAAAATGTCACACAAAGGGCATAAGACAATTTTCGATCAGGCGTATATACTTTTTTTAAGTTTTTCGCATATTTAGCAAATAAAATGAGTCAACTACATTGACTTTTTCTATAGAAAGAGATATAATAAACTATATGGTGATTTTTACCTGAAACCGTATGTAAAGGAGATTTTTTTGACTATGGCAAAAGAGGCTATCGAAAAGGTCAGAGATGCGGAAAACGAAGCACTTAAAATAGTGGCGGACGCAGAACAAAAATCGGCGGAGCTCTTACAAATGGCAGGAGAAAATGCAGAGACCATGCTTAAAAATGTAAAATCGGAAGAGGAACAAAAATTACAAAAAGCATTAGAATCTGCAAAGGAAAAGGCAGACGCGGATTTTTCTAATTTTAAGGAAGAAGTTTTTGCAAGGTGCGAAAAACGCCGTGCGGAAATTCTGGCAAACAGTGAAAGAATAACAGGCAGGATAATAGATGCGGTAAAGAAGGGATAAAACCTTTTTATTTGCGTCCATTATTCTGTTTTTTTAACAGTGGAATTGGGGTGATAGATTGGCACTTACCAAAATGAAACGTATCGAAATTGTGGGCTTAAACAGCGAACGCAAACAGCTGATTGAGTACCTGCAAAGGTACGGGGCGGTCGATATTTCGGATAGCCGCAGCGAAGAACTTGCTACTCGTGAAACGGCTCCTACAATATCACAGCTTGAATCGAATATGGCACAGGTTGCGTCGGCAATATCAATGCTTCCTAAGGAGAAAGGGGGACTTTTCTCGAAAAGGACGGAGGCTGATGCGGAAAAAAGCGGACTAAAACAGGGCGAAACCTCACAGATGATGGAGCTTGTGCGAAAGATTCTGCAGATGAAAAAAAGCATCGAAAAAAATGAGGATACTATTTCGGCACTTGAAACAGAAAGGGACAGCCTTAAAAAATTCGCTTCGCTTGACACCTCTGCCGATACTCAAAAAACACGGCACACGGTGGCAAGAACAGGACTTTTAGACGGAGAGTGGGATGCGGAAAAGGTTTGGCAAAAACTTGCCGAGTACGAAATTACCGAGGCTCATTTTGAAATATTAGATGCAACAAAACAGCAGACGGCTTTATGGATTTTGTACTCACGCTCGGAAGAGGGAAAGATGGCTAAGCTTTTTGCTGATTTAAACTTTGTATCGCCTAAGAATATGACCGATAACGAGCCGCAAAAACGCATTTGCGAGATTGAGCAAATACAGCAGGAACTTGCGGAGGAAAATGCGGAACTTGCTAAGAAAATAGCGGACTATGGGGAAGCTCGTTCCGATTTGGAGCTTTTCTATGACAAAATGACGGTTCGGCGTGATAAATACCGTGCATTAGAAAATGTTGGGATAACTAAAAACGCATTCTTCATAGACGGGTATGTGCCTGAAAATGAAGGCGAAGATTTAAAATTGGAGCTTTTAATACGGTTTACCGTGTCGGTAGAGCTTAAAGAACCGCAAGAAGATGAAGATGTGCCGTCAGCATTTAAAAACAACGCATTCATTGCACCGGTTGAGGGCATAACGTCCGACTATTCGATGCCGTCGAAGAATGACATTGATCCAAATCCCATTATGGCGATTTTCTATTACTTCTTCTTCGGAATGATGTTTTCCGATGCGGGATACGGACTGCTTTTAATGATAGTTTGCGGGATTTTAGGATTTGGAAATATCCTTGAAAAGAAAAAGCGGAACACATTCAGAATGTTTTTCTACTGCGGAGTTTCCACAACATTCTGGGGACTGATGTACGGAAGCTTTTTCGGGGATATGATAGCGACGGTTTCAAAAACGTTCGGCTCAGGCAAACTTGCACTTTCGCCGATTTTGGTTGACCCTGTTCAAAAACCGCTTTCGGTACTGATAATGAGCGTGGCGTTCGGAACGATCCACATTTTAGCGGCTCTGGTAATCAAGTTCTATATGACTTGGCGTAGCGGCGAAAAATGGGCGGCTGTATTTGATACAGGCTTTTGGATTTTGGTGATTTCCGGTGTAAGCGTTTTGGCGACAGGAACGGCTTTTAAGATCCGGATTGTCACAGATATCGGGAAATATATGGCAATCGGCGGTGCAATAGGGCTTGTGCTGACACAGGGACGTAGCAGTAAAAATCCTATTATGAAGCTGTTAAACGGCATTTTGAGCCTTTACGATATAACGAGCATTGTCGGCGACGTGCTGTCCTATTCAAGACTTATGGCGTTGGGACTTGCGACGGGCGTTATCGCATCGGTTGTAAATGTATTAGGTTCGCTTGGCGGAAACAGCGTCGTAGGACTTATAAGCTTTATAGCGATTTCGATTTTCGGACATACTTTGAATTTTGCAATCAATATGCTCGGTGCGTATGTTCATACAAACCGTTTGCAGTATGTCGAATTTTATCAAAAGTTTTATGAGGGGGGCGGAAGAAAATATAATCCGCTCGGACTTAACACAAAATACTATAATTTTAAAAACGAAAGGAATGGAGATTATGTTTAATTTAGGAATGGTTTTTGCATTGGCAGGAGTAGCAATCGCAGTATCACTTGCAGGTATGGGTTCATCAAAGGGCGTAGGTATCGCATCGGAGGCGGCATCTGCCGTTGTTGCGGACGATCCGTCAAAATTCGGTAAACTTCTCGTTTTACAGCTTTTACCGGGTACGCAGGGACTTTACGGACTTATCGTAGGCGTTATGGTACTCTTAAATATCGGCATTTTGGGCGGAGATCCTATAACCGAATGGACAAAGGGACTTGCATATCTTTGTGCATGTCTTCCGATTGCAATTTCCGGATACTTTTCGGCAAAAGCACAAGGCAGAGTTTGTGCAACAGGTGTAAATCTTACTGCAAAACGTCCTGAGGAAAGCTCAAAGGCGATAGTTTCTGCATCACTTATCGAGCTTTATGCACTTTTAGGATTTATAACATCTTTCTTGACCGTCATCAATATTCACTAAAATATGAATTGAATTCATATGGAAAGGAGCAGAAAAAGTGGCGGGACTTGAACGTATAGTTGATGCGATTTTGTCGGAAGCAAAGGAAAAAGCGGACAGCAAAATAGCGGAAACAAACAAGAGAATTGACGAAATCAACGCAGAATATGCCGAAGAAGCCGAGAGAATAAAAGAGCGTGAAAAAACGGCACGGGAAACGGCACTAAACGCATTTTCCGAAAGGCACGAGGCGGAAAAAGCGGCATATGAGCGTGAAATGCTTTTAAAAACTGAACGTGAGACAGCAACAGAGCTTATCAAAGAGGCTAAAAAGAAAATCCTGAATATGCCCAAAGATGAGTATTTTGCATATCTTACAGAAATTTATAAAAACCAGAATGATGAGGACGGCGGAGAACTTCTGCTGTTCAAAGAGGACAGGGAGAATATGCCAAATGACTTTTTGGAAGGTCTGGGAAAGGGCATAACGCTGTCAGATGAAGAGGCGGATGCAAAGGGATTTATCGTAAGACATGGACGGGTTTATATAAATTGTACCATTGACGCAATCTTCCGTGAAAAAGAGAGCGAACTTTACGATATAGCCTCAGGTAAGGAGTGAAGCTATTGAAAGACGTTGAATATGTATATGCCGTGTCATATATAAAGACGCTGGAAAATAAAATGCTTACTCAATCCGATTTAAACACGCTGATCGCGTCGGATGGGCTTGAATCGGCAAAACGGTTTTTGACAGAACACGGTTGGATTGGCGAAAGCCAAGAAGAGCTTTTAAAAAACGAGCTTGAAAATGCGTGGACAAAGGCGTATGAAGTTTGCCCAAAAGAAGCACCTATAGACCTGCTTTTGTATGAAAATGATTTTCATAATTTAAAAACGGTATTAAAAGCGACGGTGCAGAACGAAAAATGGGACAAAATGATTCTTTCGCCCTTTACCGTATCGCCTGAGGTCATAGAAAGGGCAATAAAAAATAAAAACACCGACGAACTTCCCGGGCATCTCAAAAATGTGACGGAAAAAGCGTACAAACTGCTGACCTCTACTATGGACGGTCAACTTGCCGAAATCTTTATTGATAAGGCTTTTCATCTTGCGGTTTTAGAGGGTGCAAAGAAGACAAAGAGTGAGTTTTTAATAGGCTGGGCGGAGCTTTTGGCAGAGCTTACAGACTATAAAACGGCTTGGCGTTGTGCCTTGGGCAAAAAATCAAGGGATTTTGTTAAAAATGCACTTGTAAATCCGAAGGATTCCCTGACGGATAACATACTTGCCGTAACAGATGAAATTAAAAAGAACTATCCGGATGCGGACACCGAAACAATCGGTGCATTTGAAAAGTGGTGTGATAATAAAAAACTTGCTTATGCTAAAAAGGCAAAGGCAGAAAGCTTTGGTTTTGCACCGATAGTAGCATTTTTGATAGGCAAAAGCTTTGAGGTTAAGGCAGTACGCATAATTTTGACCTGTAAGGCAAACGGTTTCGGTGAGGATATTATAAGAGAAAGGCTGCGTGACGCATATGCATAAAATCGGAGTATTGGGTGATTATGACAGCATTTGTGCTTTTGCGGCGTTAGGGCTCGACACAGTCAGCGTGGAAAGCGTCAAAGAGGCGGAGGAATGCCTTAAAAATATGGCGTCGGGCAGTTACGGAATAATTTATGTAACCGAGCGGTATTTTAAGGAGCTCGGAAACGTTATTGAAAGTTATCGTGAGTCGGTAACTCCCGCAATACTTCCAATACCCCAAGCGTCAGGATTTTTGGGGATAGGAAAAGAGCGTATGAAAAAGTTTGTAGAACAGGCAGTCGGCTCGGATATAATTTACAATGATTGACAGAAAGGGCGAATAATATGGCGGAAAAATGCGGAATAATCAAAAAAGTGTCAGGTCCTCTGGTAATCGCTGAGGGTATGCGTGACGCAAATATGTATGACGTTGTACGTGTAAGCGACATAGGTCTTGTCGGCGAAATAATTGAAATGCACGGCGGAGATGCGTCTATTCAGGTTTATGAAGAAACGTCGGGATTAGGTCCGGGAGGCAAGGTGGTATCCACTATGGAGCCCTTGTCGGCAGAGCTTGGCCCCGGACTTATAAAGAGTATATATGACGGCATACAGCGTCCCTTGGATGCAATTATGGCAAAGGTAGGAACACGCTTGGAGCGTGGTGTAAACGTACCTGCCTTAAGCCGTGATATAAAATGGGACTTTAAAGCAACCGCCTCACTAGGTAAGGTTTCAGGCGGTGACATTTTAGGAACTGTTGCAGAAACAGAAGTTGTAGAGCATAGAATTATGGTTCCTCCGACGTGGGACGGCGAACTTATAGAATTAAACAGCGGAAGCTTTACGGTAGAGGAAACTATCGGCAAAATAAAACTTGAGAACGGCGAAATAAAAGACCTTAAACTTATGCAAAAGTGGCCGGTCAGAGTCGGCAGACCGTATAAGAAAAAGCTTTCTCCCGATATGCCACTTGTTACGGGACAGCGTGTTATCGACACACTTTTCCCGATTGCAAAGGGCGGAGTAGGTACTGTTCCCGGACCTTTCGGAAGCGGAAAAACGGTTGTTCAGCACCAACTTGCAAAATGGGCTGACGCCGATATAGTTATATACATCGGTTGCGGTGAACGCGGAAACGAAATGACCGACGTTCTGAACGAATTCCCTGAAATAAAAGATCCGAAAACAGGCAAAACGCTTATGGAACGTACCGTACTTATTGCAAACACCTCCGATATGCCTGTTGCGGCACGTGAGGCAAGTATCTACACGGGAATCACGATAGCAGAATATTTTCGTGATATGGGCTATTCTGTTGTACTTTTGGCAGACTCAACATCACGTTGGGCGGAGGCACTCCGTGAAATGAGCGGACGACTTGAGGAAATGCCCGGTGAAGAAGGCTATCCCGCATATCTCGGAAGCCGATTGGCAGGATTTTATGAACGTGCAGGAAGGGTTGTGTCCTGCGGTTCTGATGATAGAATCGGAGCTTTGAGTGTTGTAGGTGCGGTATCGCCGCAGGGCGGTGATATTTCAGAGCCTGTTTCTCAGGCAACACTGCGAATAGTAAAGGTGTTCTGGGGACTTGATTCCGAACTTGCATACAGACGTCATTTCCCTGCAATAAATTGGCTTAAGAGCTATTCCCTGTATGTCGATAGTATGGGAAAGTGGTACGGCGATAACGTTTCTGCCGACTGGATTCCTCAAAGAACACGCATTATGGCACTTTTGCAGGAGGAAGCGGAGCTTGAAGAAATGGTTAAGCTTGTCGGTATGGATGCTTTGGTTGCAACCGACAGATTAAAGCTTGAAATTGCCCGTTCAATAAGAGAAGATTACTTGCATCAAGACGCCTTCCACGAGGTCGATACTTATGCATCTCTTGCTAAACAGTGCACAATGGCAAGGCTGATACTTAAATTTTACGATATGACGAAAGCGGCACTTGCAGACGGTGTTAATATAAATAAACTTGTCGCAATGCCTGTAAGGGAGCGTATAGGAAGAATAAAATATGTCCCTGAAGATAAGCTGGAAAACGAGTATAACGATATAGTAGAAAATATTTCGAGAGAAATAGACACTCTTAAGAAGGAGGCGGTGGATAATGCCTAAGGAATATAGGACGATAGAAGAAGTATCAGGACCTTTGATGCTTGTAAAAAATACCTCCGGCGTTACTTATAATGAGCTTGGCGAAATCGAGCTTTCAGACGGAAGCCACCGCAGATGCAGAGTTCTTGAAATAAATGGCTCAGATGCGTTGGTACAGCTGTTTGAAAGCAGTGCCGGTATAAATATTGAGGATTCAAAGGTCCGTTTTTTGGGACACGGAATCGAGCTTGGCGTATCGGAGGATATGTTAGGACGTGTCTTTGACGGACTTGGACGCCCAAAAGACGGAAAACCGGAGATAATTCCGGATATCCGTGCCGATATAAACGGAACGCCGATGAACCCTGCGGCAAGAAGCTATCCGGAGGAATTTATCCAAACCGGCGTTAGTGCTATCGACGGACTTAATACCTTGGTCAGAGGCCAAAAGCTCCCCATCTTTTCGGGTAGCGGACTTCCACACGCAAACCTTGCGGCACAAATCGCAAGACAGGCAAAAGTTTTGGGTGAGGGCAGTAAATTTGCCGTTGTTTTTGCCGCAATAGGCATAACCTTTGAGGAAGCAGAGTTCTTTATCGACGATTTCAGAAAGACGGGTGCTTTGGAACGTACAGTACTTTTTGTAAATCTTGCAAATGACCCTGCAATCGAGCGAATCGCAACGCCAAAAATGGCACTTACAGCAGCAGAATATTTAGCATTTCAGAAGAATATGCACGTTTTGGTTATTATGACCGATATTACGAACTATGCGGACGCACTTCGTGAGATTTCAGCGGCACGAAAGGAAGTTCCGGGACGTCGCGGATACCCCGGTTATATGTACACCGACCTTGCAACGCTTTATGAGAGAGCAGGAAGGTTAAAGGGAAGCGACGGCTCAATAACGCTTATCCCGATTTTGACCATGCCGGAAGATGATAAAACGCATCCAATCCCCGACCTTACGGGATATATAACAGAAGGACAGATAATTCTGTCAAGAGAGCTTTACAGAAAGAATGTAATGCCACCTGTTGACGTACTTCCGAGTCTTTCACGTCTTAAGGATAAGGGTATAGGCGAGGGCAAAACGAGAGCAGACCACGCAAATACCATGAACCAGCTTTTTGCCGCTTATGCAAGAGGCAAAGAGGCGAAAGAACTTATGGTAATTCTCGGCGAAGCGGCACTTTCCGATGTGGATAAGCTTTATGCAAAGTTTGCCGACGAATTTGAAAGAAAATATGTGTCGCAGGGCTATACAACCGACAGAAGCATTGAAGAAACGCTTGAAATCGGTTGGGAGCTTTTGTCGATACTTCCGAGAAGTGAATTAAAGCGTATCAAGGACGAGTATTTGGATAAGTACTATAAAGGTTAATCTAAACTTCACCAAAGGAGTGGAAAAAAGTGGCGGAACTTAATGTAAATCCAACACGAATGGAACTTGCTCGTATAAAAAAGAGCCTTGCGGTTGCCACAAAAGGACACAGGCTATTAAAGGATAAGCGAGATGAATTGATGCGTCAATTCTTAGACATCATGCGTGAGGCAAAGGACTTGCGTGAGAAGGTGGAAAAGGGACTTATCGAGGCGAATAAAAGTCTTGCGGTTGCAGGTTCGGTACTTCAAAGAGAAGTCATAAATTCAGCGTTACTTCTTCCGAAACAGGAGGTGACGCTTGAAGTTGGTAAAAAGAATATTATGAGCGTCGATGTGCCTGTGTTCAGTACAAAAATGCGTACATCGTCTGAAAGCGATATATTTTCTTACGGATACGCTTTTACGGGCGGGGACTTAGACGTTGCGATATCATCATTATCTAATATACTGCCGGAGCTTTTGCGACTTGCAGAGCTTGAGAAGTCGGCGGAAATGTTGGCAGGAGAGATAGAGCGTACCCGTCGGCGTGTAAATGCGTTGGAATATGTGATGATTCCCGACTATCGAGACACTATAAAGCGAATCACCATGAAGCTTGACGAGGCGGAGCGTTCAAACACGGTACGGCTTATGAAGGTCAAGGATATGATGATTCAGGAAAATATCGAGAAAAAACAAAAATCTCAGACTTATTGAAAAACTGATTTTTCTAAATTATAATAATATTGAAAAAGGCAAGGAGGATAAAAAAATGGAAGTAAGGTGTGCATCAAATCCAAAAGATGTAAAGCATTACACAACAGAAAGATTAAGAGAGGAGTTCCATATAGGCGAACTGTTTACAAAGGACAATGTAAAGATGGTCTATAGCCATATTGATAGAATTATTACAGCAGGATTTATGCCCGTTTATCAGGAATTGAAGTTAGAAGCAGGTAAAGAACTTGCGGCAGACTACTTCTTGGAGCGACGTGAAATGGGCTGTATCAATATCGGCGGAAAAGGCATCATAACCGTTGACGGCGTTGACTATGAATTAAATCCCCGTGACGGTATTTATATAGGTATGGGCAATAAGGAAATTTCCTTTAAGTGCGTAGATACCGAGAATCCGCCAAAATTTTATGTTTCATCATGTCCTGCACATAAGTCATACCCGATAGTAAAGATAGATATTAAGAAGGCAAGAAAAGTGCCTTGCGGAAGCT
>JAFSSG010000009.1 GCA_017451145.1 Clostridia bacterium | reverse complement strand
TAAGTATATATGCGTCGTCTAAAACTGCCTCCATCTTATCGGTATCGGTCACCATATAAGGTGAAATGTAGCCTCTGTCGAACTGCATACCTTCAACAATTTCGGAATATGTCTCGGCGGTCTTTGATTCCTCAACGGTTATAACGCCGTCGGAGGTGACCTTTTCCATAGCCTCGGCAATAAGCTCGCCGATTTCTTCATTTGCGGCAGAAACAGCGGCAACACGGGCAATATCAGCCTTTCCGTTAACTGCTTTTGCGTTTTTAACAAGGCTTTCAACGGCAACATCGACCGCCTTTGCAATTCCCTTTTTGACAATCATGGGATTTGCGCCTGCCGTAACATTTTTGATTCCTTCCCTTACAAGAGCCTGTGCAAGAAGTGTAGCTGTCGTTGTTCCGTCGCCCGCTACATCGTTTGTCTTTGTGGCAACTTCTTTAACAAGCTGTGCACCCATATTTTCAAATGCGTCGTCAAGCTCGATTTCCTTTGCTATTGTAACACCGTCGTTTGTGATTATCGGTGCGCCGAACTTTTTGTCCAAAACCACATTTCTGCCCTTTGGACCAAGTGTTATTTTAACGGTGTTCGCAAGAGTATCGATTCCGCGCTCCAAAGCGTGTCTTGCTTCCTCTCCGTACAGTATTTGCTTTGCCATATAAATCCCTCCAATTATCAGTCAACTATCGCTAAAATGTCCGACTGTCTTACTATAGTATACTCTTCGTTATCGAGTTTTACCTCTGTTCCCGAGTATTTTGCAATAAGTACCTTATCGCCGATTTTAACTTCCATTTTTATCTCTTTGCCGTCTACAACGCCGCCGGGACCTACTGCAACAATCTCTGCAACCTGCGGTTTTTCTTTTGAGGCATTCGCCAGTATAATTCCGCTTTTTGTTGTTTCTTCAGCCTCCAGCATCTTTATAACGACTCTGTCCGCTAATGGTTTAATGCTCATAGTATCGCCTCCTTAAAATTATTAGCACTCTTCGACTTAGACTGCTAACATTACTATTATATTCCTTTTAAATTCCTTTTCAATTCTCGTATTTTTCATTTATTGGCGAAAATCTTTTGATTTCTCGCAAAATCGCCTGTTTTCGCCGATATACTCTAATTTGCAAAATTTTCTAATATTTCATAGCCGTCCTCCTTATACTGCACAGTTATGCCGTTTTCAAGATTTTTTATGTCTTCTTTAGGATAAAAATCGGGATTTATTTCGATTGAGGTTATGACTTTTTGCATTTCGCCGTCAACTTCGTAAAGGGACAGCGTTTTGCCGGATAGTTTTACGGTGTAGTGTATGACCTGCGGTGCTTTCACGGGTTTTTTTTCCTCTATTTCGGTTTCCGACCGGGAAACGGGCTTCGGGACAGATTTGCTGTTTTTTTCTGCGGTCTTTTTTTTGCCGCAGCTTGAAAGCAGAAGCGCAGATACTAAAAATACGGGTATGATAAGCTTTTTATTCATAATAAAAAAATCCTCATTTCTTTTTTTGATAGGATTTCCGCTTTTTTTGTAAAATATTCACATAAAAAATTATTTTTTCTGTTGCATAAAACATTTTTTTGTACTATAATATAATTGGTTAGATGTGTAGTTACGGAGGTGTTAGTTTGAGACACGAACGAAGCAGAAAGACAAGTCTTTCAAGACGCACAGGAAGCCCCACGGGAAAAATGAAAACTACTGACGGAAAAAGAACACCTGCATTCAGAAAAGCAAGTGATGCAGAATTGGAGCGGAAATCCAAACGGAAATCCAAAAAAAGAAGGCATCGCCGTTTTGCGATGGTAGGAACGGTTTTGGCTATCATTTTTTGCGTAGGAATAGTTGTTGTGCTCGGCATAGGCTCGGGAATGTACGCCGCGGTTTCAAAGGAAATCGATGCGATGGACTTTGACGGTATTGCGTATAATTTTTCTTCGACCGTATATGGTACAGACAGCAGCGGAACTTCCACCAAGGTCGTAGAGCTGCGCAGTGACGGAAACCGTGAATGGGTTGACTCCAAAAGAATACCCGAAATCGCAAAAGTTGCCGCTGTTTCAATAGAGGATGAGCGTTTTTATTCGCATAACGGTATCGATTTAAAGCGTACACTCGGCGCGACTATCGGTTGGGCGCAGTCGAAAATAAACAATTCGTCCGTTGGCTATGGCGGAAGTACCATAACCCAGCAGGTCATAAAGAATATAACGAACGAAAAGGATAAAACGGCAGCACGAAAAATAAAGGAAATGATGCGCGCAATCGCTTTGGAAAAGCGTTTTACAAAGGACGAAATACTGACCATGTACCTTAACATAGTCTATTTCGGAAATCAGTGCTACGGAATAGAAGCGGCGTCAAAGGTGTATTTCTCAAAAAGTGCCATTGATCTGACTCTTCCGGAGGCGGCCATGATTGTCGGAATAACGCAGGCTCCGTCTAAGTATGACCCGTTCCGTAATCCTGAAGAAACAAAGAAAAAGCGCAATACCGTACTTTTAAAGATGTACGAGCTTGGCAAGATAACAAAGGAGGAATATGAAGAAGCTAAAGATTCAGAGCTTGGAGTTAATAAGAGGTATGTTTCGCCAAAATCGGCAGTTTACAACTATTTTGTCGATCAGGTCATAAACGATGTTATAGACGCGCTTCAGAAGGAAAAGGGTTATTCAAAGGAATTTGCGACTCAACAGATGTTCAACGGCGGTCTGAAAATCTATACGACTATGGACCCCGAAATACAGACCGCAATGGAAAAGGTTTACAAGGATAAGTCAAATTTCCCTGCGGCAGATAGGGGAACGCAGTCCGCAATGGTCATTATAGACCCGTATACAGGCGAGATTAAGGGAATGGTAGGAGGAATAGGCGAAAAAACCGAAAGTCGCGGACTTAACCGTGCGACGCAGTCGAAAAGACAGCCGGGCTCATCGATAAAACCGCTTTCCGTTTATTCTCCTGCGCTTGAAACCGGCGGAATTACCGCCGCAACGATACTGAAGGATGAGAAGCTCACGATAGGAAAGTGGACGCCAAAGAACTCATATAAAGGCTTTAAGGGCAGTTTGTCTGTCCGCAAAGCGATTGAAATATCGGCAAATATTCCTGCGGTAAGGACATTATCAGACCATGTCGGTCTTGATACGAGCTATGAATTTTTGACGAAAAAATACCATTTATCGTCGGTGGTTGCCGATGATAAAAACTACAGTCCGCTTGCATTGGGAGGACTTACAAAGGGCGTTTCGACAATGGAAATGGCGGCGGCATATTCGGTATTTGTGAACAAGGGAGTATATGTGGAGCCGCATACCTATACCAAAGTTTTAGACAGCTCGGGAAGGGTTTTGCTTGAGTATACGCCTAAATCAAACCGTGTTTTGAGTGAGGGAAATGCCTTTATTATG
>JAFSSG010000001.1 GCA_017451145.1 Clostridia bacterium | reverse complement strand
TTTGTAAATACAAAAAAGCTGAAAACAATATGTTTTCAGCTTTTTTTTGGAGCGGAAGACGAGATTCGAACTCGCGACGTTCACCTTGGCAAGGTGACGCTCTACCACTGAGCCACTCCCGCATAGCAAGAGTATAATACCACATAAAATTTTTTTTGTCAATACCTTTTTTTGCTTGAAAAAAAATGGGTAATAGTGTAAAATATAAAGGAAGCAAAAAAGAAAAGGAAAAGGATAATGAAACCTGTTTTAAGTTCGGTATTTAATTTTTTTGAGAACACGGCGTCCGGGGAAAGACATATAGCAAAAATTGAGCTTTCAAAGCAGCATAAAACTATGCGGCTTGTTTTGTGTGAGCAAATTGCAGAAGAGGAAGCGGAATTTATAAAAAGCACCATTTTAGATAAAATGCAATTAAAATATGTTGAAATTTCCAAAGAAGAGACGGAAAAAGAGGATATTCCAAAGCTTGTTATGACGGTTATTCAAAGAGAGGAAGAAAAACCGCAGACAAAAGAAAAAGCACCCAAAAAAACAGTATTAAAAACGGCAGAAACGGGCGGTGCGATTATTGGTCAGGAGATACAGTCGGACCTTATACCTATTTCGGAAATAAAGGAAACCTCCGGCACAGTTGCCTTTTCGGGCACAGTTTTTGAAACCGATACAAGACCTATAAAACGTAAAAAGGACGGAAAAGATATATGGCTCGTCACCCTTGACGTGACAGATTTTGAGGACTCGATAACAGTAAAAATGTTCTTGCTTGAACAGGAAAAATTTGAAACAGTGCAAAAGGCATTTGCAAAAGTCAATAAAAATGTGGAAAAAATGGGACTTAAAGCAGGAACAAAGGTGGTAATACGCGGTACAGCAAAATATGACGATTTTGCACGGGAAACGGTGGTAAATGCACGGGATATATGCTATGCAAAAGAGGAAGTACCAAAGCAGGACAATGCCGAAATAAAGCGTGTCGAGCTTCATTTGCACACACAGATGTCGCAGATGGATGCGGTGTCCTCAGCATCGAGCCTTATAGAAAGGGCGGTTTCCTGGGGGCATAAGGCGATAGCCATAACCGACCACGGCGTCGTTCAGGCATATCCTGAAGCGTTAAAAGCGTCAGACGACAACAAAAAAATCAAGGTTATTTACGGCGTTGAAGGGTATATGATTGACGGAAAAATAACCGACGGAGATGAAAAAACGACGGGCAGATTTGTGGTTTTCGATTTGGAAACGACGGGACGTTCCTCCGGATATGATAAAATAACCGAGATAGGTGCGGTAAAAATAGAAAACGGCGAGATAACAGACAGATTTTCGACCTTTGTAAATCCGCAAAGACCTATTCCGAAAAACATAGTCGAGCTTACCTCAATAACAGATGAAATGGTGGCAGACGCACCGAAAATCGAGGAAATTCTGCCAGAATTTCTGGATTTTTGCAAAGGGTGCGTACTTGTGGCACACAATGCCGATTTTGATACGGGCTTTATCAAAAAGGCCGTATCAGATTGCGGTTTGGAATACGGATTTAAGTATCTTGATACGCTGACACTCGCAAGGGCAATGTATCCCGAGCTTAGTAATCACCGTCTTTCAACTCTTATCAAGCATTTGAACATTCCGCTTTTGCATCATCATAGAGCTGTTGACGACGCTAAGGCGACGGCGGATATGTTTTTAAAAATGCTGGAAGAGCTTGAAAAACAGGGCATTTCCGACATATCGGAGCTAAATGAAAAATTTGATATACGGGACGCGACAAAGCGTAATCATGCAAGGCACATAATCCTACTTGCCAAAAATATGAAGGGAATCCGAAACCTCTATGAGATGGTGTCCGATTCCCACCTTAAATACTTTTACAGAACGCCGAAAATCCCCAAAGACCTCATAGTAGAGAAACGTGAAGGGATAATAGTGGGCTCTGCCTGTGAGGCGGGGGAGCTTTTCCGTGCTGTAGCGGAGGGGAGACCGGAGCGTGAAATCGACAAAATAGCGGAATTTTACGACTATTTTGAGATACAGCCGATAGGCAATAATGCATATATGAAATCGTCAGACGATTTCCCGAATGTTGAAAGCGACGAGGACTTGCAAAACCTTGTAAGACGCATAGTGGAGCTTGGCGAAAAACATAAAAAGCCGGTTGTTGCGACCTGCGATGTGCATTTTTTGGACCCTGAAGGTGCTAATTACAGAAAAATTCTGATGCATTACAAGGGCTTTCCCGATGCGGATAATCAAGCACCGCTTTATTTCAGGACAACCGATGAGATGCTCCAAGAATTCGCATTTTTAGGCGAAGAAAAGGCGTATGAAGTAGTTGTTACAAATACCAACAAAATCGCAGACGCCATAGAAAATGTACGCCCGATACCGACCAAAAAGTGTCCGCCAGAAATTGACGGGGCAAAGGAAGATATAATAAACTCATCAATTAAAAAAGCAGAGGAAATATACGGAAATCCCCTGCCCGAGCCGGTTAAGAAAAGGCTTGATAAAGAGCTTGACTCAATTATAGGCAACGGCTTTGCCGTTATGTATAAGATAGCACGTGAGCTTGTGTTAAAGTCTAATGCTGACGGGTATCTTGTCGGCTCAAGGGGCTCGGTAGGATCATCGTTTGTCGCATATCTTTCGGGCATAACTGAGGTAAATTCTCTTCCTGCACACTACATTTGCCCAAACTGTAAGAATTTTGAGCTTGTCGGAAGCGAAATCGGTGCATCGGGCTGTGACCTTCCCGATAAAATATGCCCTAAGTGCAATACTCCGTATAAAAAGGACGGGCATGATATACCGTTTGAGACATTTTTGGGATTTAAGGGTGATAAAGCACCTGATATTGACCTTAATTTTTCAGGCGAATATCAGCCGTACATACATAAATATACCGAAGAACTGTTCGGCGAGGGCTTTGTTTTCCGTGCCGGTACGATAGGCACAGTCGCCAGGACGTATAACTACGTCAACGGGCGTATTTTCACCGAAACCGCTGTCAACACATTCGAAACTGCTCCCGAAAATTTCGACAAGCAAATCCCGTTTCATTATTCCGTCTAAAATGTTGCTTTCGCCGATAAAATCCGCAA
>JAFSSG010000008.1 GCA_017451145.1 Clostridia bacterium | reverse complement strand
TGAATCTATAAATTCTTTTTTAACGTCAGCAAAAGTTTTGTTCAGCGTGGTGATAAACTTGCTTTTTTCATTTTTGGAAAGAACGGGATATTTCGCCGAAATTGAGATAAGCTCTGTGCCGTCTTTTGCAAGAATTGTTTCCTTTTCAAGCTGTTTTTTCACTTTAAGCTCTTTCGGGTGAGTTGGAGTCAATGCACCGAATCCGGCTTCTTCCACACATCCCTGTCCCTCTTTTGTCAGCATAAATTCCGCCATTTTCCGTGCCGGAGAATCTTTTGGCTCATCCTTCCGCAAAACAAGATATGTGTTATTTGAAAGAGGATATTCGCCACTGGCTATCGTGTCATCATCAGGATAAACGCCATCTACTGCCAAAAGCTTCAAGTAAGCGTTTGTGTCATAGAACATATCCATATTCTGAAAATAGTAGTATATGCTGTAGCCCAAAGCGTAGCCCTTCGGATCGTAGGTTTCTGCCCCCATAACGTCGGTAAGGACATTCTCCATAGACTCTGAGGTTGTTTCCTGTCTTATTTTTTCGTTAATTTCCTTGCCGTTTAAGAAATGGCGTTCCATCTGTGCGTGACTTCCGCTGTCGTTGTTTCGGCAATAGGGGTATAAAAGTGCGTTTGGTCCGCCCAGCTCCTTCCAATTTGTATATTTATTATCTACATAAATCTCTGAAATCTGTTTCTTTGTGAGATTTTCAGCCGAATTATCTGCATTTGTGAAGAAAATCATAGCGTCATACGCTATCGGAATGAGCTCCAGCTCAACGCCCTTGCTTTTTGCAAGTTCCAAAATGTCGTTTGCCGGATAAACCGATGCAAAAAGCATATCGACTTCACCGTTTATGAGGCGTTCATAAGACGCGTGGCTCTTGCTGTGCTTTTTCGGCATTTCGGGATGCGAATATCCTCCGTAAAAGAGGTTTCCGTAAACCGCCTCGGTAAAGGGATAGGTAGAAGTCGATCCGTCGATTTTCGGCATTTCCTTGTCAAATCCCAAGGAAATCGCCGTCTGTGACGGATAATTCTGTAGCATATCACAGCCGTCCAGTGCTACATATGACGCGAAAAAGCGTGATGCGGCGTCCTTCGGTTTTGCTAAGAAATAATAGTCGTCATTTCCGTATTCTACGCCTTCTTCATCTTCCACGCCGACATAGTCTGTCGTGCCGTAGGTTTTCATTGTTCCGTATGCCGATATCGCCCAATCCGATATTTCTTTGCAATCGGCTATCTTGGTATCTTCCTTTAACTCCTCAAGGGTTATGTTGTTTTCCTTTTGCAGACCGCTTGTCCACAGACATCTTGCAATCAGTGCCACCATTTCTTCACGGGAAACATCACGCATAGGCGAAAAATGCGTTTCGTCATCTCCCGCTACAACGCCCAATTTTCTTGCTTTTGTGACCGCTGCTGCGTACCAGCTGTCTTCGGGAACATCAACAAAACCGCTGTCGGTATCCTCCATATTATCAACGCCCAAAAGACGCATTGCTATTGCAACCGCTTCCGCACGGGTTACGTTTTGGAAAGGCAACGCCTCACCTTTTTCATTACCCTTTATTACGCCTTTTGCCGAAAGCATTTCCATTATATAATAGTAAAAGGAATCTTCGTGATATTGCGTCGGATCGGGATCGTCGGCAAAGTCTGTTTCCTCAGACACAAAGTATTCCAAAGGTCTGTCCGCATTTTCGGCAGGGATTGTTGCATACACATATCCGTCATATACCGTTGACAGAGGTATCGGCGTTTTGTCATCGGCATACCGCATCAGAATATGCGAATAGTCATAGTAATCTTCCTCATATAGCTTTTGTGCTTCGGGACATTCAATATAGACCATTTTAAAGGCTTTTTCTTCCTCCTCCGCATACGCAAAAGAAGTAAAGGAAATCAAAAGCGAAAACGCCAAAATCCCTGACAAAATTTTTTTCTTCATAATAATTCCCCCCAAGCAATATTCTAATTAAACAGTACATTAAAAAGCAATGCTTGTCAATAGAATTTAACAAAAAAAATACTGCAAAGATGCAGTATTTTTTGTCTTATTCAGCAACGAAAGGCAAAAGTGCAATTTGTCTTGCTCTTTTAATTGCCGTTGTAAGCTGTCTTTGATGTTTCGCACAAGTACCGCTCATACGTCTTGGCACGATCTTGCCACGCTCGGTTATATATCTTCTTAATTTTGCGGTATCTTTATAGTCGATATTTTCTACCTTATCAACGCAGAAAACGCATACTTTCTTTTTAGCACGTCTTGCTTTGAAAGGTCTTTCATTCTTTTCTTCCATGAAACTTTCCTCCTATCAATTTTTATCGTTTAAAACGGTAAATCGTCCTCAGAACCCTCTACTGTCTGAAATCCCATGCTGTCGATATCGCCGAAAGCATTATCGGCAGAAGGCATAGGTTGGGACATATTATAACCGCTGTCCGAATCCCCTGTTTGAGATTCTGTCTTTGAGCCTGTAAAATACACCTCATCTACAACGACATCGGTAGCATACTGCCTCTTTCCCTCTTGGTTTTCCCAAGAACGCGACTGCAAACTTCCGACAAGTGCCATCATAGAGCCTTTATGGAAATATTTACAGATAAACTCTGCCTGTTGACGCCATGCCGTACAGTTGATAAAGTCGGCATTTTGCTGTCCGTCCTTTGCGAAACGGCGATTTACTGCGATAGAAAAACTGCATACCGCAATACCGTTCGCTGTCTGACGCATCTCGGGGTCACGGGTTAGTCTGCCCATTAAAATTACTTTGTTCATAACACTACCCCTCGTTAACTGTCTTTACGGATAATGATTGTACGAAGGATTCCGTCTGTAATTCTGTACTGTCTGTCAAGCTCTTTCGGAAAATCTCCGTCCGAGGTAAAATCAACTAAAACATAGTATCCCTCGGTTTTATCATTGATTTCGTAAGCGAGTCTTCTCTTACCCCATTCGTCTATCTGAACATCGGCACCGTTTTTAGAAATCAATCCTGTAAACTTTTCTACAAGAGCTTTAACGGCGTCCTCTTCCAGACTTGCGTCAACGATAAAAATTGTTTCATAGCTGTAAGTTAATTTTTCAGCCATTTTCGCACCTCCTTATGGACTTATGTCCCAAGATGAATCCTCTTGGGCAAGGATATTGCTTATAAAAAGCCTTAACATTATATACCAAAAGATTTTTGGTGTCAAGGCTTTTTTAAATATTCTTTTGCGAAATAATCGATTTATAAAACTCTTCAAGGGCGTTTATTTCGTCCTTGTCAAGTAAAGATGTGTCAAAAACCAGATTTTCTGTGCTTTTTTCGGTCTGTTTTTCCTCGTCGAAATAGCCCTTTTTGAATGAAAAAAGCTCCTGATATTTACGCAAATACTGTACGGGCGGGACAGTTTCCCCGTTTTCCCATGCCGATACCGTCGTTCGCGAAACACCCATTGCATCTGCCAAGGTTTGCTGTGAAATTTTTCTTGATATTCTTGCACTTTTGAGTTTTTCTGACAAATCCATTTTTCCACCCTCCAAGTTTAACTCAAATAAATTATAATATTTTTGCCAAAAATGTCAATCTGTTAACAAAAATTTCATATTTTTTATGAAAAAGTTTAATTTTTTATTCATACTATCGTAAAAAGCATGTGTTATGATACATATAACAACCGAAAAACGAAAAACTATTACATAACAGGAAGTGAAGAAAATGAAAAAATATCCTTATGCAGATTCGACGGAGCTTATAGCATACCGTCCGAAAATCAAAAAACACAGATTCAGAAAACTCGCACCGTTTCTTTTGACCGCATTTTTGGCAAGTGCCATAACGGCAGGAGCGGTAGGCATAGGCGGATACTTTTGGCTGAAACCGATTGTAAAAACGCAAAGTGTTTCCTATAACACACCGCAAAATGAGATAAGCGGAGGAGCAAGTACCGTTCTCTTTACCGACGGAAAAAAGGCTCTTTCTGTTACAGAGATAGCAAAGCTTGTCGGTCCGTCTTGCGTAGGTGTAATAAACAAGGCAAAAATTCAGCCACAGCGTTATTATGACCCATTCAGCGGAAGATACTACTATTACCAGAGCAGCGACGAGCTTGTAAAACAAGGCTCAGGCTCAGGAATAATAATAAGCGAAGACGGTTATATCGTAACCAATCAGCACGTTATAGCTGAGGCAACCGAAATTACTATCATTTTAAACACGGGCGACGAATATGTTGCAACGGTTGTCGGCTCGGATTCAAAATCCGACCTTGCCGTTCTTAAAATAAATGCGACAGGGCTTACTGCTGCAACTTTGGGCGATTCGAGTCAGGTTGAAGTCGGCGACCTTGCGGTTGCAATAGGAAATCCGTTGGGCCAAGAACTTGCCGGAACGGTAACATCAGGCGTTATAAGTGCCGTAAACCGCAAAATGACGGTTGATAACAGAAGCTACAATCTTTTGCAGACCGACGCCGCAATAAACCCCGGCAATTCCGGCGGTGCGTTGGTAAATAAATACGGCGAAGTAATCGGCATAAACTCGATAAAGATGTCGGAAACGGGCGTTGAAGGCATAGGCTTTGCAATCGCTATTTCCGAAGCAAAGCCTATAATCGACGACCTTATGAACAGCGGTTATGTTTCCGGCAGAAGCTTGATCGGCATAACTATAACCGAGTCACGAAACGGTCTTACCGTTTATTCGGTAGTAGAAGGCAGCGGAGCGGAAAAGGCAGGTATAAAAGAGGGCGACCTTATCGTAAAGGCTGACGGAAAGGCAGTAAACACCAGCGAAGGTCTTAACGAAATAAGAGATACCAAAAAGCCCGGTGACTATATAACCCTGACAGTCATAAGAAACGGCGAATTGACCGACATAAAAGTACAGCTTTATGAGGACAAACCAAAGAAATAAAAACGTATATTTTAACCGCACTTTAGGGGCAAAACCTTAAGGTGCGGTTATTTTTTTATTATAAATAGGAAAAAATCCCGAAAATGTATGGTAATTTTCCGTAAAATATTGTATAATGGGATTATCATAAGTTGGGAGGGACTAAAATGGCGTCGGCGTTAATCTATATTAAAAGTTTTTTTCAGGTTTTGAAAATTACCGACCTTATCGATATTTTACTTATTGCCGTAATCGTTTATCAAATGCTGAAGCTGATAAAAGAAACACGGGCAATGCAGCTTTTAAAAGGCGTTTTGATTTTGTTTGCGATTTTGGAAATAAGCTCATGGCTACATCTTAACACCCTTAATTATCTGCTAAGAAGTGCCATGCAGGTAGGAATGTTCGCAATAGTTGTCATTTTCCAGCCCGAGCTCAGAAGCATTTTGGAAAAAATGGGACGGTCAAGAGTAGGTCGTCTTATAAATCTTTCGTCTTCCTCCTCCGATGTGCAGGATTTTGCGATAGGCGAAATAGTTAAAGCGTCGGATAATCTTTCGCGGACAAAAACGGGAGCTTTAATCGTAATCGAGCGTGAAACAAAGCTGGGCGATGTTATAGGAACAGGGACGCTTATTGATGCGGAGGTAAGCTCTGCACTGCTTGAAAATATTTTTGTTCCAAATACCCCTTTGCATGACGGTGCCGTTATAATCCGCGGCGACAGGGTACATACGGCGGGTTGCCTTTTGCCCCTTACGTCAAACGAAAACCTCTCCCGTGAGCTTGGAACAAGACACCGTGCCGCTTTAGGCATATCAGAGGCGTCAGATGCCCTTGTTGTTGTAGTCAGCGAGGAAACGGGCAAAATCTCAATAGCGGCAAACGGCAGACTTACCCGAAATCTTACAAAGGACTCGCTCTTTGCGGCACTCCGAAAAGCATTCTCGCAAGAGTCGCAAAAGAGCAGATTTTGGAGGGTTGAAAGATGAAAAATATAAGAACCAGCAAAACCTTTCTTAAAATTTTGTCTGCATTTATTGCGGTAATTCTTTGGTTTGCCATAACCTATACGGAGGACCCTGTGATAAGTCAGCAGGTGGTCGGATTAGACATCACGGTAAAGGGTGAAAATACATTAAATTCAAACGGCTTTGCCATAGTTAATAAGGATAAATTCCCGTCTATAAATGTAGTTATCCGCGGCAGCAGAAGTAACGTTATTTCCGCACTTGGCGAAATCTCAGCCGAAATAGACGTGTCCTCAATAAAACAGGCGGGAGAAAATACCGTAGCGGTTTCATATTCTTACCCGTCCGGCAAGGTGATTCTTGAAAAGGTCAAGGTCAGGGAAATCACGGTTGATACCGAAAGCGTTGTTTCCCGTGACATTCCCGTACATATAGAAACAGTAAACCGTGACAAAAACAGCGGTATTCTTGTAAATTCCGTATGCAAAACGGAAACAATAACCGTAACGGGAGCGGAGAGCGATTTATATAAGATTTCGTATGCGAAAGCGGTTGTAGATATTTCAAAAATAACAAAAACAAGCGAACAGAACTGCATTTACGACTTTTATAACGAAAATGACGAGCTCCTGTCCGATAAAAACATAACACATAAGAGCAGCCAGACAATTTTAGTGGAAAATAAGGTTTACGAAAAGGTAACTCTCCCAATAAAAGTTGTTTTAGACAGCGAAAAACGGAAAAACTACGGCTTTTCGGTAAAAAATATAAGTGCAGGAACGGTAGATGTCGGATTTGACGACGGTGTTTCGGCAAATCATATCGAGGCAGTCATAACCTCACAGCAAGGTAAAAACAGCTATGATGCAATACTTATTATTCCTGACGGAGTATATGTGCCGGAGGAAAGCAGAAGAATAACGCTAAGCGGTGAAATTGTGCCGAAGGAAACAAAGGAATTTACCGTATCTGTTGAGCCGATAAATGTACCAAGCGGTGTTTCTGCCGAAATCGTACCAAATGAGCAGACCGTTTTTGTGAGAACGGCGGAAACAAAAATTGATATAACGGCAACCGTTGACCTATCCGATATGACCGAAGAAGAACAGGTTTTGCCGGTAAATTTTGAAACAGACGGCGACGCCGATATAGTCGGAAAATACAGTGTAACAGTAAAGCTGACACAGGGAGAATAATGTGACTTTTTCCATTATCTTGCCCACGGATAAGGAAAAAATGCTTTTTGTGGGCAGAAAGGCTATGGGAGGAAAAATGGCAGATATTTTAGTCCGTGGCGTGAGCATGGACGGGACAATTAAAATTTTTGTTGCGATAACAAAAGACTTGGTAGAAGACGCACGGAAAATACATAAAAGCTTCCCCATAGCAACGGCAGCTCTCGGCAGAACTCTTACGATCGCCGCTATTATGGGGCAAAATCTCAAAAATGACGCAGACTCAGTAACAATCCAATTCAGAGGCGACGGACCGCTCGGGAATATTGTCGCCGTTTCGGACAATCAGTCACAGGTTCGCGGATATGCGGTAAATCCTTTTGCCGATTTGCCTTTAAACAAAAACGGAAAACTTGCAGTCGGAAAAGCTGTTGGAAAAGGCGACCTTGCCGTCATTTATGATTTGGGAATGAAAGAGCCTTATTCGGGGCGTGTACCTATTGTCACAGGCGAAATAGCAGAGGATATGACCTACTATTTTGCAAAAAGCGACCAAATTCCGACAGCGATAGGTCTGGGAGTTTTAGTGGATACCGATTGCTCTGTTAAAACTGCAGGGGGATATATGATACAGCTTATGCCCGACGCAACCGAAAAAACCGCTGAAATAATAGAAGAAAAGGTGCGTAATTCGCCGTCAATAACAGAAATGCTTGAAAAGGAAATGACGGCTCAGGAAATACTTTTTTACTTAACAGACGGTTTTGATATGCTGGTAAATAATGAAACGGTAACGCCCATATATAAATGCAAATGCTCCGAGAGGCGTATGAGAAACGCCGTTATTTCTATAGGTAAGGAAGAATTAAAACGGATAATCGAAGAAGACGGAAAATGCGTCGTTGAATGTCAGTTTTGTAACAGCAGTTACACCTTCCAAAAGGACGAGCTTTTAAAAATGTATGAATTGGCAAGATAAAAAGACGGCTTTGCCGTCTTTTTGCTACTCTGTTATGTGAATCATTACCTGCTCCACTATACGCTTTACGTGTTCATCATCGAGAGAATAGAAAGTGTTTTTACCGTCACGACGCGCTTTGATAAGCCGTGCCTGTTTTAAAATACGTAATTGGTGGCTTACTGCCGATTGGCTCATTTTTATCCTATCGGAAAGCTCTGCGACACAAATTTCATTATCAAATAAATTCCACAATATTTTTATTCTTGTTCCGTCACCGAAAACTTTAAAAACTTCCGTTAATTTAGTTATAACCTCTTCGGGCGGTTCTTCATTTTTAAGTCTATCTACGATTTCGGTATTATATTTGCAGTATTCACACTTCATTATTCTCACCTCTTTTATCCCTTTAATTATATACATTATTTTATTTTTTGTCAAACTCTTATTTTTGTTTAAAAAAAATTTCTTTTTTTATTGTAAAATATCATTTTTTCTGTTATTATAAGAGAGGATATTTTTCGATAGGGGGATAAAAATGGATAATAAGCAAATCTGGTCGGCTGCTTTATCATACATAAGAAAGGATATAAATTCCGTTGTAGGCTTTAATACATATATAAAAGATATCGTTCCCGTTTCCTTTGACGGTGAAATTTTTACCGGAGCTGTTTCTAATCTTATATGCAAATCTATGGTTGAAATAAGATACCGTGATATGATAGAAAATGCACTTTCTAAAATTACGGCAAGAAAAGTTACATTTTTACTTGTATTAAAGGATGAATATGATAAAGAACCTAAAAAGGAGCTGCCTAAAAATAATTCAAAAACGAATTTAAATCCTAAATATACTTTTGATAACTTTATTGTCGGCTCATCAAATGAATTTGCAACCGCTATTGCAATGAGTACCGCAAAAAATCCCGGTCAGGAAATGAATAACCCCTTATTTCTATACGGAGATTCAGGACTTGGAAAAACGCATCTTATGCAGGCGATTGGAAATGAAATAGTAAAACAGCATCCTGAAAAGAAAGTAGTTTATGTAACGAGCGAAAAATTTACAAATGATATGATCGAATCGCTTCATGTTAAAGATATGGGTTCATTCCGTCAGCTTTACAGAAACGTAGATGTACTTTTGATTGACGATATTCAGTTTATTGAGAATAAACAAGGTGTGCAAGAGGAATTTTTCCATACATTTAACGAGCTTCATCAGAATAATAAGCAAATCGTTTTAACAAGCGACCGTATGCCACGCGAACTTGCAACACTTGATTTACGGCTTAAAACACGTTTTGAATGGGGACTCAGTATTGACATTATAAAGCCTGACTATGAAACAAGAGTTGCAATTTTAAAAAAGAAATCAGAAAGCAGAAATGTTTATATAAATGAAGAGGTTTTATCATATATTGCGGAAAGAATCGATTCAAATGTCCGTGAATTAGAGGGAGCTTTACTTAAAATTATTTCTTATGCAGGAATGAAAAATACCGAAATCACAAAAGAACTTGCAGAATCGGTTATAAAATCGATTATTCCAGACGACGGCATTATAAAAATAACTCCGCAAAAGATAATCGACTGTGTTTGTGCATATTATAATATTTCGGAAGAGGAAATTTTAGGTAAATTAAAGCAAAAAAATATAGCTTTTGCAAGACAAATCGCAATGTACCTTTGCAAAACTCTGACCGATATGAATTTTTCCATGATTGCAAGAGCTTTAGGAAACCGTGACAGAACAACCGTTATGTACGGTGTGGATAAAATTATGATGTCTTTAAACAGCGACAGTAGCTTAAAGGCAGATATTGACGCAATTACAAAGGATATTAACAGTATTTGATTTATTAACATTAAAATATGGAAAAAATGTGAATAAAATTTTATTAAAATTTAAGGTGTTTATAACTTTTAATTATAAACAGTTTATAAACAAAAATATTTTGATAAATTTTGGCATATCTGTAATATAAAAACACATTTTCCACATATTCCACTTTACTACTAATATTACTACTATAAATTATTACGTACGTACCTACCTATGAAAAATTTTGAAAGGAAGAAAAAAAATGAAATTTGTATGCCATAAGGGACAACTTTTAAAAATCATCAATACTGTTCAAAAGGCAGTATCCGCAAAATCAATTATGCCTATTTTGGAATGTATCAAAATAGATGCATCAGCTAACGGAAATCTTACTATATTAGGAAATAACTTGGATATTTGCATTGAATATAATGATACGGCTGATATTTCAGAAGGCGGTCAGATTGCGATTTCTTCAAAAATGTTCGGTGAAATTATAAGACGTCTTCCCGATACCGATGTTTCAATAAATGTAAATGACGAAAATAATGTAATGACAATAAAATGCGGAAAATCCGAGTTTAATATACAAGGTCTTTCCGGCATAGAATACCCTGCAATTCCTGAAGTAAAGGAAATTTATAAATTTTCTTTAAAACAGCCAACTCTTAAAAAAATGATAAGAAAAACAATCTTTTCCGTATCACAAAACGAAGCAAGAAAGCCTGTTTTAACGGGAGCTTTATTTGAAATAGAATCAGGTGTTTTATCAATAGTCACAACAGACGGATATCGTCTTTCTATTTGCAAGGAAACTGTAAATTCTTCACTTAGCAGTATAAAATTTGTAGTTCCGGGCCTTACACTTCGCGAAATTTTTAAGGTATTGGAAGATGATGATGAAAAGGAAGTAAATATCATAATTTCCGACAGACACGCAATGTTTGAATTTGAAAATTATAAAATCGTAACCCGTCTTTTAGAGGGCGAATTTATAAATTATAAGCCTGTTTTGTTAGCTCCTAACAGTATTTTTGTAAATGCTAAAACGGCAGAGCTTTCAGAAAGCTTGGAAAGAGCTTCCCTTTTAATAAATGATGACATTTCTTCAAAAGCGGAAAAAGTTCCTGTAAGACTTAATATAACAACCGATAAAATAGAAATAAACTGTATGACAGGAAAAGGAAAAGTTTATGATATTGTTGATGTAAAAGCAAGTGGTGATGATTTGGAAATAGGCTTTAACCACCGCTATCTTTTAGATGCATTAAGAGCATGTGAAGAAGAGGAAATAAAGCTTGAATTTTCTAATCCGAGAAGCTCCTGCTTTATTCGCTCGGCAAAGGGTGATGACAGCTTTACATTTATGATTTTGCCTGTAAGACTTTATAATTAAAATGGAAGTTATTACAATAAAAAGCTACGGTATGGACCAAAATTCATACCTTTTGGTAAACGGAAAAGACGCAGTTTTAATAGATGTCGGTGAGGATACCTTTAATATTTTAAAAGAAACTGAAAAGTATAATGTAAAATATATTTTACTCACGCATTGCCATTTTGACCATATATATTCTTTGAATGAATTAAAAGGGCAGAAAACCGTTTTAGGCTCGAAAAATTTAGTTAGGAATATAACTAATCCAAAAATAACTTTTTTCCCTGACAGCGAAAAATTAGAGGGCAAAATAGACGGATTTTTTGAGGACGGGGAAGAAAAAAATCTTTGCGGAATAAAAATAAAATGTATTTATACAAAAGGGCATACCGATTGCAGTGTTTGTTACCTTGCGGAAAACTGTCTTTTTTCAGGTGATACCCTCTTTTTTGAAAATGTTGGAAGATGGGATTTTGAAACGGGTAATTTTAATGAACTTAAAAATTCCGTTAAAAAACTCTATAGTCTTCCCGATAACACCGTAGTTTATGCAGGTCACGGAATACCTACCACAATAGGACACGAAAAGAAAAACGGATATTTTAAGGAAGAAAATTAGATGTTTTTAATTCAAAACGGATTTTGCTGTGAATATGAAATGAATATTTTTATAAATATCTTTTTCGGAAAAGAAGAGGGAGTTATAAAAACTGATTTTTCCGATAAAAAAGGTGAAATTTTTGCAAAAACCGAGATTGAATATGAGGGTAAAAAATATTTTGGCGAGTTTTCGTTACCCTTTGACAGTAAAAATGAAAGCGAAAGAAAAATTAAAAAATTCTTCGGCGTATGCGTGGTAAGAAGTTTTATTGATGCGGCACAAAAAATCCGTAAAATAACGCTACCGTGGGGAGTTTTAAGCGGAATAAGACCGGCAAAATATCTAAGAGAATTAAAGGAAGAGGGAAAATCGGAAGAAGAAATAAAGAAAATTTTAACCGAAATTTTCGGGGTTTCGGAAGAAAAATACAAGCTTTGCAGAAAAGTTGCCGAAAATGAAGAGAAAATTTTAGAAAAAGTTAAAAATAATTCCGTAAGCCTTTATATAGGCATACCCTTTTGCCCGTCAAGGTGTCTTTACTGCTCATTTGTTTCGACCGACGTAAAAGTAAGCGGAAAATATATAGATGAATTTTGTGATTTACTTGTGCGGGAAATAGAGAAAACAGGTGAAATTTTAAGGGATTTATCTATTTCGGTACAAAACATATATATTGGAGGCGGAACGCCTACCACTCTTTCGGAAAAGCATTTGGAAAAAATACTAAGTGCGATAAAAAATAATATCGATATCGAAACAATCGAAGAATTTACGGTTGAAGCAGGGCGTCCGGACACGATAACAGCGGAAAAAATCAATGTTTTAAAGAATTTTGGGGTAAACCGAATAAGCATAAATCCGCAAACATTAAATCAAGAAACGCTTGATTTAATAGGGCGTAAGCATAGCACCGATGATTTTTATAAAGCGTTTTCTTTAGCAAAATCGGCAGGATTTTCGGTTATAAATACAGATTTGATAGCAGGACTTCCAAATGAAACCGTTGAAATGTTTAAGTACAGCTTAGATAGGATAATAGAGCTGAATCCGCAAAATATAACGGTACATTCAATGTGCGTCAAACGTGCGTCTATGCTTAATTTTTCCAAAATACAGCTCTCAAAAGCGGAAACGGTGGAAAAAATGCTTTCCTATACCGAAAAGGTTATGGAAAAATGCGGAAAAGAGCCGTACTATATGTATCGGCAGAAAAATATTTCGGGGAATCTGGAAAATGTCGGATACTCTGACAGGGAGCATTTTTCGAGATATAACATAAACATTATGGAGGAAGTGCAGACAATTATCGGACTTGGCGGAGGCGGTGTGTCTAAAATCGTAAAAGGCGACAGAATAGAACGCATTGCAAACTTTAAAGAACCGTATGAATATATAAAAAGATTTGATGAAATCCTTTTAAAGAAAGAGGAAATAAAATCTCTGATAAAATCGTAAAGAAAGGGAAAATTCTATGATATACGAAAGTGAAGCCCTACAAAACATTTTTAACGAATATGAGGAAGACCGCACAAAAGCAAGGATTATGCGGGACAGGCGAGTAAAAGAGATTACCGAAAAATACCCGCATCTTTTGGAAATCCAGAAAAAAATAACCGAGCTTGGCATTGAAAATTTTAAAAATATTCTTGACAATCCTCAAAAAAGCGAAAGCTATAACGAGAAATTCAAAAAGGAGCTTTCAAAATTAGAGAAGGAAAAGGAAGAATTTCTTTTAAAAAACGGAATTGAAAAGGATTTTGACGAGGTAAAATATAAATGCGAAAAGTGCTTGGATACAGGCTATATCGATAATGAAAAATGCCCGTGCTTAGTGCAGAAAATCATAGATTTGCATTATGAAATGTCAAATATGAAGAATATTTTGCACGATTTTTCCGAGTTTTCCTTCGATTATTACGGAGATAAAAAGATTGAAAAGCTTGGCATGACCGAAAAGGAAAACATAAAGGATATTTATAGGAAGGCAATCAATTTTTGTGAAAATGACGCGTCTAAAAACTTGCTTTTTTACGGCGGCTGCGGTTTAGGAAAGACATTTTTGTCCTCCTGCATCGCAAAAAAGATGTTAGACAGCGGAAAAAGTGTTATCTATCAGACGGCAACGAGCTTGTTTTCCGATTATGAGGACTACAAATTCGGCAGAAAAGACGGCGGATATGAGGAGCTTTACGATATCTTGACATCAGCTGACCTTTTGATAATTGACGATTTGGGAACAGAGGTATCAAACCCCATTTCAATGCAATTTTTCTTTGATATAATCAACAAAAGAACAATGCTTTCCAAAAAAATAATAATAAGCACCAATCTCACAATGGACGGAATACTTAAAAAATATACCGACAGGCTGTTTTCACGGCTTTATGAAAGCTTTGAGATACTGCATTTTGTGGGCGAGGATATAAGAATACAAAAGCTGACCGGCGAAGGAGAATAAGATGATTAAAAGACGGGATATAGAAGATACCGTATGGCAGGTTTTGACATCTTTCGGGTTTTCGGAAGAGGACGCATTTTGCGAAAAGGACAGGTATTTTGTACTTGATAAAAAGGAAGCGGCGATTGTTACAAAAAGCAACGCAAAAGCCCGTGCCGACGCAGTTGCAGCATGTATCGAAACGGCGTTTGCCGTAGGTGCTGATGAGTTTTTCGTAACGGTTTCGGACAAGGCGGTATTTAATCTTTTGGACCTTTTTGGGTTTATTAAAATTTTGCGTTTTGACGAAAACGGGAAAGACGAATTTGTCCTTTTGTCAAACGGAACAGATTTTGCAAGAGGCAACTTTACCGACACTAAAACTATCGCAAGAATCGATATTGAAAAGCTGATAAAGGCAAGTGAAAACTCCGAGATTTTCTCGCATGAGCCCGTTTCAAAGAGCCTTGTTTTTGCCGAAAAGGACGCCGAAGGCGTAGCGTACGACATATGCTACAATTTGCGGGTAAACGGCTGTATTGTTGAGATGTACTCTTGGGACGGTGACATAAATGTGGCTACAGAATATGCGGAAAAGGAAGACGCGTCTGCCATAATCCGCTGTTTTAAAGACGGCTGTATCGAAATCAAGGATATCTCAAAAAATGAGATAATAAAAACAACAAGAGAGGACTTTTTGGGATATTACGAGGACGACTGTGAGCATCATGACGGGGATTGCGACTGCGGACATCACCATCACTAATAAAAAAATGTAGCAAAAAGGAGGAGTGTTATGATAAATATTATTGATATTGGCTCAAACACAATCCGTCTTGTTACATATGACAAAGGGAAAAGCGTTTCCAATTATGGTATGGCGTCCGAAATAATAAGCGACACGAAAAACGGCATTTTATCGGAAAAAGGCATAGAAAAACTGTGCAAAACCGTTTCGGAGCTTAAAAAATTAAAGGAAGACGAAGAGATTTTTGCTTTCGGAACATACGCAATAAGGGTTTTGCGGAACAGGGAAAATGTCGTAAAACGGGTTTTTGACGAAACGGGCATTAAAATTGATGTTCTTTCTGGAAAACAGGAAGCGGAATATGATTTTTACGGACTTTTAGGCACGATTTCGAAAAAAGAAAGCGGAATAGGTGTAGATTTAGGCGGAGGAAGTGCACAGATTCTCATTTTTAACGGCGGAAAGCTGACGTCGTCAATGTCACGCCCGATAGGATGCAGACGCGTTAAAAACAGATTTTCAAAAGGGAAAAAGCTGGAAAAATCCGAAATCATAAAATTACGTGAATACATACAAAAAAATTTAGAAACGCAAAAAGGCAAAAAAACGGGAAAGATATATATGATGGGCGGAACGGCAAAATCCGCACTGAAGCTTTACAGATTTTTGTCAGGCGAAAATGCCGACATAATCAAGGTTTCCGAAATAGAAAACATATTAAAATTCATTGATGAAAATGATGAAAAGGTAATTAAAAAGATTTTTAAAAGCAGATACGACAACATAGCGGTCGGGATTGTCATAATGCGAGAGATTGCCGAATTTTTCGGTTCAAACAGCATACATGTTAAAAAATGCGGTGTCCGCGACGGCTATGTGACAAAAATAAATGAGAAAATACAAAAATAAACGAAATAAAAAAAGAGGCGTACGCCTCTTTTTTTATTAGAATTTATCTCGTTTTGTATATGTCGTATGCAGAAGCTCGTGTGCCTTATGTGAACACGGCTTTCCGAAATACTCTTCATAGAGCTTTTGAACATACGGATTTTCGTGAGATTTACGAAGTGTTGATGCCTCGTCCTCTGAATAAAGAGCTTTTGCACGGAGCGCTTTAACGTTAGTCGTTGCCTTTGTTTTAGAGTCAACAATCGGCTGACCGCCACCGTGGATACAACCGCCCGGACATGCCATAATCTCGATAAAGTCATAGTGTTCACCTGCTTTTACTTTTTCAAGAATAATACGGGCGTTCTTTGTTCCGTGTGCAACTGCAACACGAACATCTTTACCTGCAATCTTAAGCGTAGCTTCCTTCACACCGTCTAAGCCACGAACAGGAGTTACATTCAGGTTCTCTAATGGCTTACCCTCTAAAATCTCATAAACTGTACGGATAGCAGCTTCCATAACACCGCCTGTTGCACCGAAGATAACACCCGCACCTGTTGCCATACCAAAGGGCTGATCAAATTCTTCATCAGGAAGTGACTTAAAGTCGATACCTGCCTGTTTAATCATTCTTGCAAGTTCACGGGTTGTAAGTGATGCGTCGATATCCTGTGTTCCGCTTGTCGAATGTTCATCACGACTTATTTCGTACTTTTTGGAGGTACAAGGCATAACTGCAACCGAGTAAATGTTTTTCTTGTCGATTCCTGCTTTTTCAGCATAGTATGATTTAATTACAGCACCGAACATTTCCATAGGCGATTTTGCTGTGGAAAGGTTATCTATAAATTCAGGATAATAATGTTCACAGAACTTAACCCAACCCGGTGAACAGGATGTTATAAGCGGAAGTTTTTCCTGCTTTGTAAATCTTTCGATAAACTCTGTGCCCTCTTCCATAATGGTAAGGTCGGCAGCCGTATCGGTATCGAACACCTTATCAAATCCCAATCTACGCAGTGCCGCAACCATCTTTCCTGTTACGGGAGTGCCCATAGGAAGACCGAATTCTTCGCCCAAAGCTGCTCTTACAGCAGGAGCTGTTTGAACAACAACGTGCTTTTCAGGATTATCAAGAGCCTCTCTTACACGCGGAATGTGCGAATTTTCGTAAAGTGCTCCAACAGGACAAGCAACGATACATTGTCCGCAGAATACACAGGCAACATCCTTCATCGGCTGTTCAAATGCGGCACGGACTTCTGTCTTAAAGCCTCTGTTTACCGCAGAAATAACAGATATTTCCTGATTATCACAAGCAGCAATACATCTTCTGCAAAGGATACATTTATTATTATCACGAACAAGTGATGTTGAGCTGTTATCGATTTCGTGCTTGATATTTTCGCCATCAAACGGGATATCGTCAATGCCGAGCTCGTCAGCTAAGGCTTGAAGCTCACAGCTTCTGTTTCTGATACATGTCAGACACTTTCTTTCGTGATTTGAAAGAATGAGCTCCAATGTTGTACGACGTGCATTTCTCACCTTTTCGGTGTTTGTGAATACCTCAATGCCCTCAGCAACAGGGTAAACACAGGCAGCCTGTAGGGCTCTTGCACCCTTAACCTCAACCAAACACATACGACATGCACCGATTTGGTTTAAATCTTTAAGATAACATAAAGTAGGAATGTTGATACCAATCCCACGAGCAGCTTCAAGAATAGTAGTACCTTCCGGTACGCTTACTTCCTGACCGTTAATTTTCAAGTTTACCATATCAATCACTCCTTTCTTATTCCTTGTCTATAGCACCGAACTTACAGGTTGACTGACAAGCTCCGCACTTGATACATTTATCTTGGTCAATTACAAACGGCGACTTGATTTCGCCCGAAATAGCGTTAACAGGACACTGTCTTGCACAAAGACTGCAACCCTTACACTTCTCAGGATTTATTTTGTACTGAGCAAGGGCTTTACATACATGTGCAGGACATTTTTTATCCTTAACATGTGCTTCATACTCGTCTCTGAAATAACGCAAAGTCGATAAAACGGGGTTTGGAGCTGTTTGTCCGAGTCCGCAAAGTGCGGAGGATTTTATCGCATAGCAAAGATTTTCGAGCTTGTCAAGGTCTTCCATTGTGCCTTTTCCGTCGGTGATTTTTGTTAAAATCTCCAAAAGACGCTTTGTTCCGATTCGGCAAGGAGAACATTTTCCGCAGGATTCATCAACGGTAAACTCTAAGAAGAATTTTGCGATATCAACCATACAGTTGTCCTCGTCCATAACGATAAGTCCGCCTGAACCCATCATAGAACCGATTGCCATAAGTGAATCGTAATCGATAGGCGTATCTATCAAAGACGCAGGGATACAACCGCCTGAAGGACCGCCTGTCTGAGCAGCCTTGAACTTTTTGCCGTTTGGTATGCCGCCGCCGATTTCTTCAATAATTTCACGGAGAGTTGTTCCCATGGGGATTTCAACCAAGCCGGTGTTATTGATTTTTCCGCCGAGAGCGAAAACCTTTGTTCCCTTTGATTTTTCCGTGCCCATTGATGCGAACCAATCAGCACCCTTTAATATGATTTGTGCGATATTTGCGTATGTTTCAACGTTATTTAAAAGGGTTGGTTTGCCCCAAAGACCTTTAACTGCAGGGAACGGCGGACGAGGTCTCGGCTCACCGCGGTTACCCTCGATAGAGGTCAAAAGTGCGGTTTCTTCACCGCAGACAAACGCACCTGCACCCAATCTTATATCCAAATCAAAATTGAAGCCTGTGCCGAATATGTCTTTACCTAAAAGACCGTATTCACGTGCCTGTCCGATTGCTATTTTAAGTCTTTCAACAGCGATCGGATATTCTGCACGGATATAGATATAGCCTTGGTCAGCACCAACCGCATAACCGGCTATTGCCATAGCCTCGATAACTGCGTGGGGGTCGCCTTCCAATACGGAACGGTCCATAAATGCACCCGGGTCGCCTTCGTCGGCGTTACAGCAGACAAATTTCTTATCTCCGGCAGCTTTATATGTGAATTCCCACTTCATACCTGTCGGGAAACCGCCGCCGCCTCTGCCGCGGAGTCCGGAATCTTTAATGACTTGAATTACTTCCTCACGTGTCATTTCGGTCAAAGCCTTAGCTAATGCCTGATAACCGTCAGTTGCAATGTATTCGTCAATGTTTTCAGGATTTATAACACCGCAGTTACGGAGTGCAACTCTCTTTTGCTTTGCGTAAAAAGCAGTTTCGTTAAGGGATTTAATTTTATCGTCTTCAACTGTTTCCTTGTAAAGAAGTCTTTCAACTATTCTTCCCTTTAAAAGATGTTCTTCAACAATTTCTTTTACATCTTCTGCTTTTACTTCGCTGTAAAAAGCACCCTCAGGATAAACTACAACGATAGGACCTAAGGCACAAAGACCGAAACAGCCTGTCTGCACAAGCTTGACCTCATTTTCAAGTCCGTTTGCTTTAAGCTGTTTTTCAAATTCTTCCTGAATTGCAGCCGAGCCGGAGGATGTGCAACCGGTACCGCCACAAACCAGAATATGAGCTCTGTATATGTTCATTTTTCTAACCCCCAAAGATTATTTTGTTTCATTACCTACGGTGTATTCCGTAACAGGTCTGTTGTTTATGATATGTTCAGCAACGATACGGGCAACCTTGTCCTCTGTCATATGGACATAAGTAACCTTTTCCTGTCCCGGAACATAAACCTCAACGATAGGCTCTAAACGGCACATACCTATGCATCCCGTCTGAGTAACCATAACATTTGAAAGCTTTCTTGCATCAACTTCACGCACAAAAGCGTTTAAAACAGGTCTTGCTCCTGCCGCAATACCGCAAGTAGCCATACCGACAACAATGCGAATACCGTCTTCACGGTCTTTACGCAAGTTTACCTGACTTAAAGCACGGTTGCGTATTTCTTGTAATTCTGCTATGCTTTTCATAAAACCCCTCCTAAAAAATAATAATTATTTTCAAAATATATATTTTCAAACCCTTTTAGAGTTCGTTAATACCGTCATTTATAAAATCGCCTATCCATAAAAGGACTTCAGGTGTGTCAAGCGGAACGTCGCCCAATTCGTTTCGCAGTTCCGCCGTATTAAGACAAAATTCTTTGCCGCTTTTTTTGTAGCGGTAGATAAAGTCTATGTCGGGAGAACCGCCGATTAAGGTCTGCATAGTTCCTGCCATATCGCCGAGCGGAGCTCTGTCAATATGGTTTAGCGTAAATGTGACCAAAACGTCTGTTCCGACGCCCTCTTTTGATGAAATTTCAAGTGCTCCGCCGCATTGTTCTGCCGCCGCTTCAAAAAGCGAGAGCCCCATACCGACGCGGCGTGTCGTGCGTGTTGTGGAAAACGGGTCTTTAACGCGATTTAAAAACTCCTCGCTCATACCGCACCCGTTATCTTTTATTTCAATTTCGATAAGATTTTTTTCCTCATCCTCCGACACGGCAATTTCTATTAAAGAAGCCTTCGCCTTAACCGAATTTTCGGCTATATCAAGGATATGAAGCGATAATTCTTTCATAAAGCCTATCTCCTATCCGAAAATATCAAAAGCATTTTCAATTTCCAAAAACTCCTCACGCTCAGAAATGTTTTCAAGATAATGTGCGTCAGAATTGCGTAAAACCTTATACATACTAAGCTCGGGCCTACTTTCCAGATATGCGGAAACATCGGTTGTCTTTTTGGAAATTTCTATCATTTTTATATCCAAATCCTGTGGCATAAAGCCAAGGGCTGTTAAAATACTGTAGGAATGTCTGTCAATATGTGCGGGAACAAAAAGTCCGCCAACTGCCGTTACCATATCAAAAAGCGAGTTTATTGAAATTGCACATGGGGAAATGAGGAGTTTTTCCTCAAATCCGGTTATATTATCGTTACTGTCCATAATAATCTGCTGACCGAAAATTTCGGGGCGGTTTTTAATATCAGGAAGAGCGGCATAAACCGCATTTGCCACTTCCTCTGCCGCCGAAAGCGAAGGGTAAAGCGTTAAAATGTGAACGCCTTCCTCCGTTTCAACCTCCATAGCGGGAAGAACGGTTATTCCCAAGCTTTTTCCGACTTCCATAACAGCGGAAACGTTTTTTACGGTGTTATGGTCGGAAACGGCAATTGCATCAAGACCGCAGATTTTTGCCATATTTACGATATTGTTTGGCGTCATATCCTCATCGCCACATGGCGAAAGAGCGGAATGAATGTGAAAATCATAATAAATCATACTATTCTCTATTTCATCGCCTTTTCAAGCATTACGGCGAGTTCAAACGCCGTTTTCTCGCTGGAAAACACCGCGACGCCCTCTTTTTCCGCCTTTGCCGTTATTTCCGGACTAAGCGAAACGTTTTCGCAAAGAAGAATTGCGGCACAGTCGGTGAGAGTCGCAACAGCAACAATATTTATGTTATTCATTATGGTAATCCATACATCGCCCGATTGGGCTCTGCCCATAACCCAGCTTAAAAGGTCGCCGATATAACAGCCGGAAACGGTTTTGTCCTCAAATCCGTGCGTAAGCGGGGTTAATTCAAGAGTTTTTGAAAGTTCAGATAGTGTCATTGTTCTTTCCTTTATTGTGGCTTTCGTTGAGGTCAAAAAGCTCTTTTGCCAAAGCCGAAACCTTTTCTCTCATTAAGAAAACACAGTCGTTTTCACTGCCAAAACCTCTTACAATATCTTCTGCAAGAGCCTTGCAGGTTGGAGCACCGCAAGAACCGCAATCAAGATTAGGAAGGCGTTTTAGCAGTTTATCAATTTCTTCCATTTTTTGCATTGCAACAGACAAATCGGCATCAAGTGCCTCAGGAGTGCTTTCAGATACGGTTTTTTTCCAATCAAGCCGAGAAATATCAAAATTTTTAGGCGTTTTAAGAGCCTTTGTCTTTTTTGCCTGTTGAGAGATACGCCTTGACGCAAGGAACGGATTTACTATATTTAATGCACCGCCGGAGCAACCGCCGGTACATGCAGAAAGCTCGATAAAGTCGAGAGTTGTGACCTTGCCGTATTCTATTTCCTCCAAAACGTTTATTACATTATGAATGCCGTCAACCGACATACAGTCTTCAAGTCCCGTACCCGCACATTCTCCACCACTTTTTGCCCAGATAATACCGTCACGACCTGAAACGGACAGAGGCAAAACCTCGTCAATTGTCTCAATTATGGGGCGGATTTTAGAAAATGCATCCTTCGCCGAAATTGCACCGCTGACATTTGATTTTTCAAGTGTAAGCGGAGATTTTATGCTTGTAACCTTCGCAGGACACGGCGTTATAAAAAATACGCCGATTTCGCTGTCTGAAAGTCCTGTTTTTTTCTTTGCTTCCTTTCTTGCGAGGATTGCCGCCGCCTCCATTGGCGAAATTATCGGAAGAATGTTTTCCAAAAGATTGGGAAAACGTTCCCGTATAAGCCGTAAAACAGCAGGACAGGCAGAGCTTATAACAGGTTTTTTAAGCGTTTTTGATGCAAAAAGCTCTCTTGTCGCAAAGCTCACATATTCTGCACCTCTGGCAACCTCAAAAACATCGTCAAAGCCGATTTTTATAAAGGCAGTCAAAATCGCGTCAATGCTGATATCGGTGCGAAACTGACTGTAAAAGGAAGGAGCGGGCATTGCGATATTATATTTAAAGTTTTTCAGTGCATCAAAGTCGTCAGCTGCCGCAATTTTGGCATGAGACTGACACACTTTTATACATTCGCCACAATCGATACAGCGTTCTTTAATTATCTTTGCTTTACCGTGTTTTACACGGATTGCTTCGGTGGGACAGTGAGAAATACAGTTTGTGCAGCCGTGGCATTTTTCTCTGTCCAACAGAACTGAGTGGAAGTATTCCAAACAGAATCACCTCACAAGTTTATGATGAGTGTTATAGTTGTGCCCTCCCCGAGAGTTGAATCGATAATCATATCATCAGTATATTTTTTTATGTTGGGAAGCCCCATACCTGCACCAAATCCAAGTTCGCGAACCCTATCACTTGCCGTTGAAAAGCCCTCTTGCATTGCCATGGATATGTCGGAAATACCTTGTCCGTGGTCAGTAAAGGTTATTTTAATTCTATCGCCCTCAATTTCCGCAACGCAAGTTCCGCCTCCGCCATGAACGATAGTGTTAATTTCTGCCTCATACATAGCTATTGAAACACGGCGGATTGTGTCTGTGGGAACGCCAAGCTTTTTCAAAAGAGCTTTAAAGTTACTTGACGCTTCACCCGCAAGGGAAAAATCGTCGCCTGAAATAACATATTCCTTAATCATTTTTTAAACCCCGTAATCCGCCATCATAGAGCTTTCCACAGGCTAGATACAGAGGCTGAGATGTTGATAAAAGAGTTATGTCCTTTTCCTTTGCAAGTGCGATAACATCATCAGACGGTGATTTCCCACGCACAAAGCAAATAGCAACGATGTCCATCATCTCAGCAGTACGCACAACCTGTGCGTTTATAAGTCCCGTAAGAAGAAGGGACTGATCTTTAACAAAAGCGAGAACATCGCTCATAAGGTCACAGCCACAAGCGGTGTGAATATCTTTGTTTTTAAGAACCTCCTCTGTTTCGCCGCTTAAAATCTCGGCATCAAGAAGAGTCTTTATATCATAAAGCAACATACAAAAACCTCTTATCCCTGATATTTTGCAAAAATATCGTCAAGGTCAGCGGGAGTAAGTCTTCCGTAAACGGCGTCATTAACCGTCATAACAGGAGCAAGACCACACGCACCGATACAACGGGTAGAGTTTAGCGAAAACTTTCCGTCAGGAGTACATTGACCTACATCTATGCCAAGCCTCTCCTTTATTTTCTCGAGAATAGTTCCTGAACCTTTTACGTAACAAGCAGTACCAAGGCAAACGCTTACCTCATAATCGCCCTTTGGATAAAGGGAGAACTGGGTGTAAAAAGTGACAATTCCGTAAATCTCGGCAAGAGGCACATTAAGCCCTTCGGAAATGATTTTTTGCACTTCAATCGGGAGATATCCGTAAATATCCTGTGCTTCATGAAGCACGGGAATTGCAGCACCGTTTTCCCCTGCATGCTTTTTAATTACCTCTCTTAATTTTTCTTCCTGTTCTTTTGTGCCCTTAAAGGGTACGGTTGCGAGATTGCTCATTTGTATCCTCCTTTAATACATCATAAAAAATCATTCTAATTATAGCATACAAACATAAAAAATGCTATATTCTTTTTAAAAAAATTAAAAATTTAATAATATTGTTATAAAATTAACAAAAAAATGTTACATAATTTGACAAAATGACGGATTTATGCCAAAAATCAGTCCTCAGGTTGCTCCAAATTCGTTTCCAAAAACATATCGGCAGGTGCGTCCATCAGCTCAACAGCCTTTAATTTTTTCTGTATTGCTCTTGTTCTCACGCCGACAAGCTTGTCAAGCTCCTTATTAGCCTGTTCAATTCTTGTTTGGGTTGCGGCAAGTGCATCGCCGAATTTATCAAATTCGGTCTTTACCGACGCAAGAATGTTCCAGACTTCAACGCTCCGCTTTTGGATAGCAAGAGTTTTAAAGCCCATTTGAAGTGAATTTAAAAGTGCCGCCATTGTGCTTGGCCCTGCAACCATTACTTTATATGTATTCTGTAAAACCTCAATCATTCCCTGATTTACAACCTCTGCATAAAGTCCCTCAAAGGGCAGGAACATTATCGCAAAATCGGTTGTATATGGAGGCTCGATATACTTGTCATGAATATCCTTTGCAAAGATTTTTATTCTGGACAAAAGTGTGTTAAGCGAGGCTTTTATTAGCTCGTTGTCGCCCACGTCATATGCGGATTGCAGGTCATAAAATGCGTCTGCGGGGAATTTTGAGTCGATGGGAAGATAGACAAAACCGTCACCGCTCGGCATTTTCACCGCAAATTCGACGGGATTTCGGCTATCGGGAACGGTTACGGTGTTTTCGTCATACTGCTCGGGGGAAAGGATTTCCTTCAAAATCGCACCGAGCTGGATTTCGCCTAAAATTCCGCGTGTTTTCACGTTAGAAAGGACTTTTTTCAGGTCTCCCACGCCAACGGCAAGAGTTTGCATTTCGCCAAGCCCCTTATAAACCTGCTCCAGCCGCTCACTTACCATTTTGAAGGATTTTGCCATATTTTCTTCGAGCGATTTTTGTAGCTTTTCATCGACCGTCTGACGCATTTCCTCCAGCTTTTTGGAGTTGTCCTCCTGCATTTTTAAAAGGCTTTTTGAAATAAGCTCACGCATAGAATCGAGCTTTTGCTCGTTAGTTTGCTCAAAGGTTTTAAACCGCGTTTCCATAGCGTTTAAGCTATCTACGACCGCTTTATTCATCTCCGCCTGTTTTTCGGTTATGTTTTTGTCGATTTCACCGAATTTTTTAGATTGATATTCGTCGGTGTTCTTCTGATTTTGTGCAATCATATCGCCTAAAAGCCGGAGCGTTTCGGCGGATTTTGAGTCGCCCGATTTTTTCAGGGCAAGAATAACAACAAAAATCAAAATTACAGAGTCAAGAACCATTAAAATTATATCTGTCATATTCGTTTTCTCCTTTTGTAAAAGTTATATAAACTCAAAAATATCGGGATTTTCGGATTTTATGAGGGCAAGACCGCAATCCTTTAAAATGCTCTCAAAAATATCCGTTACGATAATCTCGGTAGGGTAATGCCCCGCATCGATAATGCAAATCCCCGCTTCGCCGTAATTTATCATATCGTGATACTTCATATCCCCTGTTATAATGACATCAGCGCCTTTTTCGATAGCCGTCGGAATTGCGTCGGAGGACGCTCCGGAAGCTACGGCGACACGGCGGACAGACGCCGTTTTATCTCCGCAAATACGCACAAAGGGCGTTTTTAATAATTCCTTTGTCAGCACCGCAAAATCACCGAATGTCATAGGCGATTTCAGCTTTCCTATCCTGCCCAGACCGTTTTCCTCTAAAACCTGAGTGCCTAAAAGCCCAAAAAGCTCGGCAAGTCTTGCATTTATGCCGTTTTTGCCGACGTCGCAGTTTGTATGTGCCGAATAAACGGCAATTTTGTTTTCCGAAAGCCCTAAAATCAGCTTTCCCTCAGGCGTTTTTGCGTCAATCCTCTTTGTTCCGCCGAAAAGGATTGGATGATGCGATATAATCAGGTCGGCGTCGTGCTTTTTTGCTTCTTCGAGAACGGCGTTATTTACATCAAGGGAGAGCAAAACTCGTTTAATTTCCCAATCCCCGTCGCCAAACAAAAGTCCGCAGTTGTCCCATTCATACGCATCTGAAAGCGGAAACTCTTTTTCAATAAGCTCTGCAATATTTTTAAGTTTCATAAAACAAAACCAGTCCTTTCTTTTATGTTTTTGATATCGGAAAGCAGTAATCTGAGCCGTTCAAGCTCGGCAAAATCGCTGTTTTTTCCCTGTGATAAACCGTTAAACTGCTTTGAAAATTCGCGTTCCTTTTTTGAAAGCAGTTTAGGAAAAAGCGGGTGAGAATATAAGGAAGGTGGCAAATGCAGGTCGATTTCGCACGGCGGAACGGAAGACGCTCCCGATTTGGCAATAATGAGATTATAGACCTTGTGCCCCTCAACCGCTAAATCTTCCTTTTCTATTATAAACCCGTGTGTGTGCAAAAATTTTCTCAGCTCCGCCTGACAGCTCATGGGTTGCAGCAAAAGACGGGTAGAACGTGCCTTTTCAATATCGGCAGAGATTATTTTTTCGATAAGCTCTCCGCCCATACCCGCAATTATTATTTCCTTTGCCTCGCCCTTTTGTATGGGCGACAGACCGCTACCCTGCGACAGCGTAACGGTTACCCCGTTTTTACGGACATTTCGCTTCGCCGCTGATAACGGACCGCTGTTTATATCGGTTGCGATAACCTTAACGCCCCTTTTTGCAAGGGCAATAGGGATATAAGCGTGGTCGGTCCCGATATCGCAAACCGAGTCGGACACTACATTATCTAAAATCATTTGAAGACGCGGTGTAATCATAAAAATCCTCTCGTGCATAAAAATTCATTTATACAACTTCTATCCACACCTGTGGATAACTTCTGCGTTGGTAAATATCCGCATAAAACCGTCGTTTTTCGGAAAACATTTTGAAAAGTCCGACAAAATTCCACAAAAATTCTCACAAAAATGTGAAAAACTGAAATAAATTTTTGTAAACCAACAAAATTTTCCTCAATCACGCAATAATGCCACTTTTTAATCCTTCAAATTAGAGGGATAACCCTGTGGATAAGATGGATAACTCCGAAAAACCACGTAAAATAGGGCAAGTTTTATTAAAATCAAAAATTTATGGGTGTGGATAAAAATATTCATTGGTTTACATAATACCTAATAATTAAAATTTGTGAAAAATACAAAGTTTGTGCAATTTTGCCATTGAAAAATTGAAAAACTTTTATCTCAAAATAAAAGCAGACATTGTCTGCAATTATTTTATTATGTCGGTATTCATATAAGGGATAAGTGCATCGGGAACGGTAACAGTTCCGTCGGCGTTCTGGTAGTTTTCCAGAATTGCCGCAACAGTTCTGCCGACAGCAAGTCCCGAACCGTTTAACGTATGCACAAACCGTGTTTTTCCGTCGGATTCGTCTTTAAAACGGATATTCGCGCGACGCGCCTGGTAGTCCTCAAAATTCGAGCATGAGGAAATCTCAACATATCTGTTGTAGCTCGGCATCCAAACCTCGATATCGTAGGTACAAGCTGAGGAGAATCCTAAATCGCCTGTGGAAAGACAAACCACTCTGTAAGGGATGTTAAGACCTTGCAAAAGCTTTTCTGCGTCGTTTGTAAGTGACTCAAGCTCGTCATAGGAGTTTTGCGGATTTACAAATTTGACAAGCTCAACCTTATTAAACTGATGCTGACGGATAAGTCCTCTTGTATCACGTCCCGCAGAACCTGCTTCGGCTCTGAAACATGCGGAGTATGCACAGTATTTTATAGGAAGCTTTTTGCTGTCCAAAATTTCGTCGCGGTGCAGGTTTGTAACAGGAACTTCTGCCGTAGGAATGAGGAAATACCCATTATTTGCAACCTTGAACGCATCCTCTTCAAACTTGGGTAGCTGCCCCGTGCCCGTCATCGACGCCCTGTTTACCATATACGGCGGGAAAATCTCGGTGTAGCCGTTTTCCGTGTGAGTATTTAAAAAGTATTGGATAACGCTTCGCTCAAGCCTTGCACCAAGTCCTTTATAGACGGTAAAGCGTGTACCGGCAATCTTTGCACCACGGTCAAAGTCAAGAATGTCAAGCCCTGTGCCGATATCCCAGTGTGCCTTTGCCTCAAAATCAAACGTTCTCGGCTCGGACCAACGGCGGATTTCCTTGTTTTCGGAATCGTCAACGCCTATCGGAGCTTTTGCCGACGGGATATTCGGGATTCTCAGCATAAAGTTTCTAAGCTCGTCGTCAATCTGCGAAACCTCGGCATCACGCTCTTTTATCTCGTTTGAAAGCGTTTTCATTTCAGCGAAAATCTGCGATGTGTCCTCACCCGCCTTTTTCATTGACGGGATTTTTTTCGAGATTTCATTTTGGGTTGCCTTCATTTTTTCGACCTCGACCAAAAGACTGCGTCTTTTTGCGTCAAGCGTAATGGCAGGGGTTATATCAAGGTCGTTGTTTCGGTTCTTTAAAGCCTCTTTTATTTTCTCGGGCTCTGTTCTTAAAATTTTAATGTCAATCATTTTTCTTACCTCTTTTATTCTGTTTTCTTTACTAATCTGTCATAAATATCTTTTTGTTCTTTTGTCAAATCCTCTGTGAAAATATTTTCCAAAAGCGTTCTTGCCGATTGCTTGTTTCCGCCTAAAAGCTTTTCGGAAACAACTATCAAATCCGCATATGCCTTATTTTCCTTTTGCAAGGAGTCGAGTGAGGCTTTTAACTCCTCATTCTCCGCCGTAAGAGCGTTATTTGCGTCCTTTAATGCCTTGTTAAGCTCCACAAGTTGCATATTTTCCTCGCTTACCTGTGCCGCCTTGTTCGACAAATCGACTTTTTCCATATCGATTTCATTAGGACGGGACTTGTCAAGATGCGTCTGTGCAAAAAAGGAAACGATTATCATAACTATCGCAACTGCAAATATCAGCGAAATATACATAAGAAACGATTTGTTGTCATCATTTTTTAGCGTCATCTCATTTCCTCCGTTCCAAAAGGGACAAAAGCCGTTCCAAATCGGCGTTTCCGTAGTATTCAAACACGATCTTGCCCTTTTTTTGCGTACCCGAAAAGCTTACCTTTGTGCCAAATCGATCTTCTAATCGTGAGCATATGCGGTCAAGCTCGATTTTGTATGCCGATTTTAAAGCATTCTCTTTTTTGTGCGTCGGCGTTTTTGACAGCTCCTTTGCGAAAAGCTCTGCCTGACGTACATTAAGCCCCTGATCGACAATTCTGTTTATAAAAAATTCTCGAACCGGTCCTTCCGGAAGCGTAAGTGAGGCACGGGCATGTCCTTCGGTTATTTCACCCGCAACAAGCTTCGTTTTTGTGAATTCATCAAGATTTAAAAGCCTTAAAGAGTTTGCGACAGAGCTTCGGCTTTTGCCAAGCCTTTCGCTTATTTCCTCTTGAGTAAGCTCGTATTCGTCCATAAGTGAGCGGTAGCCTTCGGCTATTTCAAGCGGATTTAAGTCTTCTCTTTGCAGGTTCTCAACAAGTGCGACTTCCTTTACGGTACGCCCGTCATATTCGCGTACAACGGCAGGGATTGTTTTAAGTCCGGCCACTTTTGCGGCACGCCAACGGCGTTCCCCTGCGACAATTTTATAGCCTTTTTCCGATTTTGTAACAACAATAGGCTGAATTACGCCGTATTCTTTTATGGATTTGGAAAGTGCCGAAAGTGCGTCTTCATCGAAGCGTTCTCTCGGCTGGTTTTTGTTGGGCATCACATCTGTAATCTTGAGTTCCGTTATGCCGTCTTTTTGTATATCCTCTGCAAAAAGGGCATCAAGTCCCTTGCCCAAGCCTTTTTTTGCCATTTTATCACCTCTTATTGTTATTTATAACTTCTCTTGCCAATGCAAAATATGCGTCTGCACCTTTTGAAGTAATATCATATTTTATGATAGGCTGACCGTAGCTGGGAGCTTCGGAAAGCCGTACAGTTCGAGGAATTTGCGTCGAAAAAACCTTGTCGCCAAAGTGCGTTTTTACCTCCTCTAAAACCTGTCTTGAAAGGTTGGTTCGGGAGTCAAACATTGTCGCTAAAATCCCCTCGATTTCAAGGTTTTTATTAAAGGAATTGCGTATGTACTTTATTGAGCTGACCATCTGCGAAAGTCCTTCTAACGAAAAATATTCGCATTGTATCGGTATTAAAACGCTGTCCGCCGCCGTCATAATGTTGATTGTAAGCATACCGAGAGCCGGAGGCGAATCGATAATTATAAAATCATAGTCACTCGAAATGGAAGAAAGAGCATTTTTCAAAAATTGCTCTCTGTTATCCTCTCCCGCAAGTTCGACTTCTGCCGCAGAAAGTGCGGGAAGTGACGGAATTACCGACAGTCCGCCTATTTTTGTTTTTAAAATAGCGGATTTCGTTTTCTTTTTGTCCGCAAGGCAATCGTAAACCGAAAGCTCTATCTCGCTTTTTTCTACGCCGACGCCGGAGGTGGCGTTCCCTTGCGGGTCGCAATCCGCAAGAAGAACCTTTTTGCCCTTATATGCAAGACAGGCAGCAAGATTCACAGCAGTAGTAGTTTTTCCCACTCCGCCCTTCTGATTGGAAATAGAGATAATTTTTCCCATAATAATTCCCCGTTCATAATAAATTACCACTATATTATATCACAAAAAAAAAAAAAGTAAATGTTTCACGTGAAACATTTTTATCTTTTTTGAATAATTTTGCCAAAAGAGGAAAAAATATATTAAGAAATAAAAGACGAGGGTTGTATGAGCTTTGCAGATAATATAAAAGGATATTTTCTTTATCAATATAAAGACGAAAGGGAGCAATTTATACTAAAAAAGGATGAAAATGCTCCGATTTATGACGTGCGAAAGAAGGAGACGCCGAAAACCGCGACAGCGATTTCGAGAAGCATTAAAGAAAACAGAAGACAGATCGAAAAAATGTTTGATTATCCTAAAAACAGCGATGTTGTCATAAGAGAAATCCGTTTAAAAGGCGACATAGAGGCATTTTTGGTGTTTTATGACGGTCTTTGCGATACAAAAATGATAGATGACGGTATTATAAAACCGCTTTTGGAAATTCCGTATCTTGAAAAGGACAAAAAATACAGCAAAAACAGAATCGAGGAAACGCTCATAACGCATAATCAGGTCAAGAAAGCGGATACATTTGAAGATGCGATAGATGAGATAAACTTTGGCGGTTGCGGTGTTTTTATTGACGGTATCGACTGCGTCTTTTGTGCTGATGTAAAGGGTTGGCCGCACAGGAGCGTAGAAAGAGCCAAAAATGAACAGTCGATATACGGTCCGCAAGAGGCGTTTATTGAAATGCTGAGGGGAAATTCCGCACAGGTACGCAAGTTTTTAAAGACAGAAAAGCTTGTTTGCGAAAAAATCGAAGTCGGCAACGTTTCAAAAACGCAAGGAGTGATGATGTACTTAAAAGATGTCGCAAACAGCACCCTTATAGAAGAAATAAGGCGTAGAATAAGCGGAATTTCGGTTGATTATGTTATTTCAATAGAAGAAATTTCTATGCTGATAGAGGAAAACCCTCTAATGATAACGGGGCATATTATCGCAACGGAACGGCCGGACAGAGTGGCGAGGGCGGTTTCGGAGGGGCGTGTTGCCGTTATTTTGGGCGGAAGCTCAAGAGCACTTATCTTGCCGACGAACGCATATGAAATGATGCACAGTGCGTCAGACGCATATTTGAGAACAAATTTTGCAAATATGTCTCGGGCGTTACGGCTTATCGCAGGACTGATTTCTGTTTTGCTGCCGGGCGTGTTTTTGGCAATAACGCTATATCATGCGGAAATGCTCCCGACATATCTTCTCTATGCAATAAGTGCGTCAAGACAAAATGTGCCTTTTCCAAGCGTTATTGAGCTGCTTTTAATGGACTTTTCCTTTGAAATGATACGCGAGGCAGGAATAAGAATGCCCAGTCCCATAGGCTCGGTCTTGGGAATTGTGGGCGGTCTTATATTGGGACAGGCGGCGGTGTCGGCAAAAATAGTAAGCCCGATAATGATTATTATAATTTCCTTAACCGGCATAGGCTCTTTTGCGACAGCGGACTATTCATTGAGCTGGAGTTACCGCATTTTAAAGCTGATTTTTGTTTTAATCGGTGCGTCTTTCGGCTTTTTCGGAATAGCTTTGGGAATTTTTACCTATTCGGTTTTGATTGCGGGAAGCACAAGCTTTGGAATACCGTTTTTATCGCCTTTGCCGGGCAATGAGCTGATAAAAAACGCTCTTTTTGTGCCTCCTGCATGGAAGACGGAAAAGAGACCGCCTTATCTAAAAACGAAAAAGCCAAAAAGAAGTGATAAAATAAGCAAAAAATGGCAAAGCGAAAAGTAAATGTTTCACGTGAAACATTTAAACCAATCTCATAAAAGGAGAAAAAAATTAAAATGATAAAAAACGAGGCAATAAATGAAAAGGAAATGACACTTTTGATTGCCAATTTGCTCAGTGTAAAGGCGATTTTTGCTTTTCCGAGAACTATTGTCGAAACAAGTGCAAATGCGGCATGGTTAGAGGTAATATATATGGCGTTTTTGGCATGGGCGTTAATGGAAATATCCTTTTTAACATATCGGATATCGGGCAGAAAATCAATTATAGATATATCCGAAAGGGTGGGCGGAAAACCGCTAAAAATCGCGGTTTCCATGCTTGTAGTATTGGCTCTTTCGGTAAATTTTGTGACCGAAATAAGAATGTTTTCCGAATCGGTAAAGCTCATTTTGCTGCCCCGCACAGAGATAGAATACATTTTGATTTTACTTGCGGTAACGATCGCAATCGGTCAAAAAAGCGGAATTTCCGCAATAGCTACGGTAAATGCAATATTCTTTCCTGTTTGCCTCTTATTTTTAGGGATTATCGTTTTCTTTCTATATAAATCGTATAATGTTAATAATCTTTTTCCGATTTTGGGAAACGGGACAAAAAGCATTTTAAAGGGCGGAATCCAAAACCTTTCTTGCTTTGGGGATATTCTCGCAATAAACCTGCTTCTTCCGCACCTTAAAGACATAGGAATCCCAAAGAAAAGCGGGAGAAAAGCGCTTCTTATCGCGACAATTACAATGTTTTTGATTTGTCTTTGCTATGTGCTGTGCTATGCATATCCGCTTTCAAAAGAATATCTCCTGCCCGTTTACCAGCTTTCAAAAATGATACGTGCGGGAGAGTATTTTCAGCGGTTTGAGGCATTTTTTGAGTTCATATGGGAAATATCACAGCTACTATATTCATCGATTTACATCTTTATTATCGCAGAAACGCTTACCAAGGCGTTTGATTTAAAGGACAGAAACGCGGTATCTTACGGCATAATCGCAATAATAACGCTGATTGCATCAGAGCCTATATCCATTGCGGAAGTGCTGAAAAACAGCCAAATTGCAGATTTTGCAACTATACCGATTGTATATTTATTGCCGATATTCATCCCTTTGCTATATGCAAGGAAAAAGATGGCAATAAGAAAGGCGGAAAAATGAGATTTATAAAAATTGCGGTCATAGTTCTTGTTCTGGTCTGCTTTGCAAGTTGTAAAGACGCCCAAGAACCCGAAACACTCGGATACGTTGTAGCCATAGGTATTGATATGCCAAAAGACAGCGAAATGGGATATAATATAACCCTGCAGTTCGCAAACCCCGATAAAATAAGCGGCGGCTCTAATGAATCAGGCGGTAAGGGCGGTGAAGAAAGCATAGAAAACATTTCGGTTTTAGCACCCGATATTTATCCTGCCATAAATATAGCAAACCATATAATAAGTAAAAAATTTGTCCTTTCGCACACAAAGCTTGTTGTTTTTTCAGATGAAGTTGCAAAAAGGGGCGTTTCGGAATTTTTAGAAACGGTAAAAAGGAGCGTGGAAATACGCCCGAACATATATTTTGCGGTGAGCAAGGGCACAGCAAAGGAGTTTTTGGAGGCGGTAAACCCGAAAACAGAGGTAAATCCGGTAAGATACTACACGATGATTTTTGAAAATGACTATTCAGGATTCATTCCGCAGGATATGAGCAGGGACTTTTTTCTGTATTTCAATAACGGCGAAAAGGGTGCTGTTATGCCGATATGTGCGTCGGTGAAAAAGGAAGGAGAAGTGGAATACGAAAAAACGGGCTATCAGTACGAGGTTGGCGACTATACGGCAGGAGAAATTAAAACGGGAAGCGGTGAAATACAGGTTGCGGGAATGGCCGTCTTTGACGGGGACAGGAAAATTGCGGAAATCGGAGACATAAAAACCGAGATTTTCAATATTTTAACGGGCGAATATCAAAGTAGCTTCGTTTCCTATCAATTTAGGGAAGAAACGCCGATAACGGTTATGCAGATGCAAAAAAAACGCCCGAAAATATCGGTAGATACACGCTTTGAAACGCCGAAAATCAAGGTCATGCTATATCTCGAATCGGAAATAACGCAAGGTGCGAAAAATGGGAGTATAGAAGACAAAATTGAAGCGTTTTCGAAGGTGGCAGCAAGTGAAATACAGCGTCAGGCTATGGGATTTTTGGAGGAAACAAAACTGCTTGGAACAGACATTGTCGGGTTTGGAAGCTATGCAAAGCGAAACTTTAAAACAATCGGAGATTTTGAGGCGTATAACTGGAAAGAAGGGTATAAAAACGCACAGATAGAGGTAAAAGTGGATTTTTCGGTACGAAGAACGGGGCTTTTAGTAAGGAGTGGAGAGTAAATGGCGGCGATTGTTGTTTTTGTAATTGCGTTGGTTTCTGCGGTAAAAACTGCGTCGTACGGTGTTTGGGAGATAAAACGGCAAAATAATGTTGGCGGAAGTGCGGTCGTCTTGATTGCGGTATTGAGCTTGGTTTTGGCAGGGAGATACCTCATAAAATATTTAGCTTGACATAAAAAAAAGAAAGTAATATAATTTAGTCGAGTAAATCAGGCGGTTGCGGGTATAGAAATATACGTGAGGAAAGTCCGGGCTTCATAGAGCAGGGTGCCGGTTAACGGCCGGTGAAGGCGACTTCAAGGAAAGTGCAACAGAAAATAAACGCCGATTTTTCGGTAAGTGTGGAAATGTGAGGTAAGAGCTCACAGGGATGATGGTAACTGAATTCCCGTGTAAACCCCACCCGAAGCAACATCGACAGTGCAATTAAGTCTGCTCGGCAATGCACGACTGATGGCATGAACAAAAGGGTAACCTTTTGTCACAGACAGATAACCGTCCACGACAGAACCCGGCTTACGATTTGCTCACAAAAAAGACAGCATTTTTTATGCTGTCTTTTTTGTGTATATCTATTTGCCTTCAATATCTCGCATAATGGCCTCAGCTGCGGTTTTTCCTGCGCCCATGGCCAAGATTACCGTTGCGGCTCCCGTTACGGCGTCGCCACCGGCATAAACGTGAGCTCTTGTCGTGACGCCCGTTTCCTCGTCAGCGATAATTCCGCCCCAATCCTTTGTTTCAAGACCTTTTGTTGTCGATTTTATAAGCGGATTCGGACTTGTTCCGAGTGCCATTATCACGCAATCAACATCTATTGTAAAGTCGCTGCCTTGCTTGACTTTCGGACGGCGTCTTCCTGATTCATCGGGTTCGCCAAGCTCCATTTCCACGCATTTTATTCCGCCGACAAAACCGTTTTCATCGGGCAAAATCTCGGTAGGATTAGAGAGGATTTTGAAAATAATGCCCTCTTCCTTTGCGTGTTCAACCTCTTCCGCTCTTGCGGGGAGCTCTGCCTCGCTTCTGCGATAAACGATATAAACATCATCTGCACCGAGCCGTTTTGCACACCGTGCGGCGTCCATTGCAACGTTTCCGCCACCGACAACGGCAACTTTTTTGCTGTGCTTTATCGGCGTTTTTGCACCTTCGCGATACGCTTTCATAAGATTTACACGGGTTAAGAACTCGTTTGCCGAATATACGCCGTTTAAGTTTTCGCCGGGACTGCCCATAAATCTCGGAAGACCTGCACCCGAGCCGATAAATACTGCGTCAAATCCGCTTTCCAAAAGCTCGTCAATCGACAAAACCTTGCCGATAACCATATTTGTTTCAACTTTTACGCCCAAAGCTTTAAGTCCGTCAATTTCCTTTTGCACGATTGCCTTGGGAAGACGGAATTCGGGTATTCCGTAAACCAAAACGCCTCCTGCTAAGTGCAGTGCCTCGAAAATTGTCACATCATAGCCCTTTTTCGCCAAATCACCGGCACAGGTAAGACCGGCAGGTCCTGAGCCGATTATTGCAACCTTGTGTCCGTTTGACTGGGGCTTTTTCGGTGCGGTTTTCACGTTTTCGTTATGCCAATCGGCAACAAACCGCTCTAATCTGCCTATCCCAACGCTTTCACTTTTTATTCCGCGTACGCATTTGCTCTCGCATTGGCGTTCCTGCGGACATACACGACCGCAAACGGCAGGTAGTGAGCTGGATTTGGCAATGATTTCATATGCCTTTTCAAAATTCCCCGCTGCCACCTCCTGTATAAATGCAGGAATGTGGATTTTTACGGGACAGCCTGAAACGCATGGCATATTTTTGCAGTTCAGACACCGTTTTGCTTCGTCTATTGCCGTTTCTTCGGAATAGCCCAAAGCGACTTCGGAAAAGTTTTTATTTCGTACATCAGGTGCCTGTGACGGCATCGGATTTTTTATAGGTGACATATTAGGCACAACTATTTCGCCTCCTTAAAAAGATTACAAGCCTCATCATACGCCTTTTTCTCAAACGGCTTATAAACGGACGAGCGTTTCATCGCCTCGTCAAAATCAACCTCGTGGCCGTCAAAATCAGGGCCGTCAACACAGGCAAACCTTGTTTTTCCGCCGACTGTCAAACGGCAGCCGCCGCACATACCCGTTCCGTCAATCATAATGGGGTTCATGCTGACAACGGTTTTTATGCCGTATTCCTTAGTTAAAAGGGATACAAACTTCATCATAATAACAGGGCCGATAACAATGACTTCGTCGTATTTGTTGCCATCTTCTATGAGCTTTTTAAGTGCGTCGGTAACAAGCCCTTTTTCGCCGTAACTTCCGTCATCCGTCATAATCACCATTTTGTCGGAAACGTCGGAAAATTCCTTTTCCAAAATAATAAGGTCGCGTGTTCTGAAACCTACGACAGAATGTACCTCTGCACCCAATTCGCTGAGTTTTTTTGCGACGGGATATGCTATTGCACAGCCAACGCCACCACCGACAACGGCGACTTTTTTGAGTCCGTCAAGCTCGGACGCCTTTCCCAAAGGTCCAACAAAATCAGGAATAAAATCGCCCTCGTTTTTTTTGTTAAGCTCTTTTGTAGTAGCACCGACAATCTGGAAAATTATGGTAACTGTGCCTTTTTCGCGGTCATAATCGGCGACGGTCAGCGGTATTCTTTCGCCGTCGTCACTCGCACGAAGTATTATAAACTGCCCCGGCTCTGCCTTTTTTGCGACAGCAGGGGCAAGAATATCCATTTTTGTAACAGTAGGATTAAGAATTTCTTTTTTTACAATTTTATACATTTTAAAAACCTCTTCAAAAAATATCCCTTTCATTATAATACCCATTTTTGAATTTGTCAATTTTAACAAGCAAATAAATTGCATAAACGGTATAAAAAAAGCAACAATACAAAAGGAAGGGAAAAATTTTTGGGAGAGAAAATATATGAATATATGGAAAGGAAATGCGGTTTGCGGAGGAATTGCGATAGGAACGGCGTGTGTTTATCGGCGTAGCGAGGATGTTGTAGTGAAAAAATATGCCGAAAACAAAGACGCAGAACGCGAAAAATATACGGCTGTAAAGGCACTTGCAATCGACGAGCTCGAAAAACTTTTTGAAAGAGCAAGGGAAGAAATAGGTGAAGAGGAAGCACAGATTTTTTCCATACACAAAATGATGGTCGAGGACGAGTATTATAACGAGTCGGTTTTAAATATTATAGAAAAGCAAAAAATGAATGCGGAAACGGCGGTTTTAATGACATCAAGCAACTTTGAAAAACTTTTTCGCAATATAGATAACGCATATATGCGAGAACGTGCAGGAGATATAAAAGATGTTTCCGACAGGATTGTGGCACTTTTGAGGGGCAAAAAACGGGTTATTCCAACGGCAGAAGCGGAAAATACCATAGTTTTTTCCGTCAGTATATCGCCGAGCGAGATGATGCAGATGGATAAAAGCAAAATTTCCGCATTTGTTACAGAGTACGGCAGTGCCACGTCGCACACGGCAATCTTGGCAAAATCCATGAAAATCCCTGCTGTCAGCGGAATAAAAATAAGGGACAGCATTGACGGTAAAAGGGTTGCGATAGACGGATATTCGGGTACAGTATATGTTGAGCCTGATAGAGCGGTCATTGAAAAGCTTATAAAAAAGGAAAAAGAAATAAAAACCCAGCATAAGAAAAAGGGGCGGAATGTGCGGATATTAGCGACAGTTTCCGCTCCTGAGGAAGCCAAAAGCGAAGGTGTGAAAGTGAGTGACGGAGCGGTTTTCGAAAGTGATTTTTTGTTTTCCCAAAGCGACACTTTTCCGAGCGAAGCGTATCAATTTGACGCCTGCCGCAAAGTTTTAGACAAAGCAAAAGAGGTCACAATCCGCACCCTTGATATAAGTGCCGAGAAAAAAGGAACATTTTTCGGCATTTTCGGTGAAAAAAATCCCGCAATCGGAATGCGTTCGATAAGGCTTTGCCTGAGATATCCGCACCTTTTCAAAACCCAGCTCCGTGCGGTGTTAAAGGCGTCTGTCTGCGGAAAAGTAAGGCTTTTACTTCCCATGGTCGTTTCGGAATATGAGGTTTTGACGGTCAAAAAACTGATAAAAGAAGTACAAACCGAACTTAAAGCAGAAAAGGCGGATTTTGACGGAAATATTCCCGTAGGAGTAATGATAGAAACACCTGCATCGGCAATCATTTCGGAAGAGTTAGCAAAAATCTGTGATTTTTTTGTGATTGATGCAGACAGTCTTGCACAGTTCGTACTTGCTATGGACAGAAAAAATCCGTCACTTTCCGAGCTTTTTGATAAAACCCATACGGCAGTTATGGGGCTGATAGAGCTGACAGTGAAAAATGCCCGTAAAAACGGGATTTCCGTCGGAATTTGCGGGGATATTACCTCTGAACCCGACAAAATTTCCGAGCTTTTGAAAATGGGCATAGACGAATTTGCGGTAAAACCAAAAAATATTTTAAAAGTCCGAACATTCTTAGAAAGCGAATAAAAAACGGAGCAAAATGCTCCGTTTTTTTATTTTATAATAACGCTTTCGCCCGTCATTTCCGACGGCTTTTCAATGTTCATAAGGTCTAACATTGTCGGCGTTAAATCGCACAGCTTTCCGCGTTTTAGTTTGAGGTCTCCTGCACCCAAAATTATAAGCGGAACGGGGTTTGTCGTATGTGCGGTAAACACCGCTTTTGTTTCGGGGTCGAACATCTTGTCCGCATTTCCGTGGTCAGCGGTGATAAGCACCTTTCCGCCCTTTTCCAAAATTGCGGAAACAACCCGAGAAAGACATTCGTCAACAGCCTCAACCGCCTTTACAGCCGCATCGAAAACGCCCGTATGTCCTACCATGTCGCAGTTTGCAAAATTCAGGATTATGCAGTCATATTTATCTTCGTTTATAAGGTCAACACAAGCGTCGGCGACCTTGTACGCACTCATTTCCGGCTGCATATCGTACGTTGCAACCTTAGGTGAGGGTATAAGCTTTCTGTCCTCGCCCTCATACACGTTTTCAACGCCACCGTTAAAGAAAAATGTAACGTGTGCGTACTTTTCCGTTTCGGCAATCCTGAGCTGTGTAAGACCAAGCTGTGATATGTATTCGCCAAAGGTGTTTTTTAATACCTGCGGTAAAAATGCGACATGCACATTCGGCATAGACGCATCATATTGCGTCATACATACATAGTAAAGAGGGAAAAATTTGCGGTCAAAGCCGGTAAATTCGGCATCCACAAAGCTTCTTGTGATTTCCCTTGCCCTGTCGGGACGGAAATTGAAGCATACAACCGAGTCGTTTTCTCCGATTTTGCCGACAGGTGCACCGTTTTCGGTGACAACCGTCGGGATAACAAATTCGTCGGTTATCAACGCACCGTTTTCGTCTTTAGTTTCGTATGACTTCTTGACAGTTGCGATAATATCGTCGGTATAAACGCCTTTGCCGTTTACCATTGCGTCGTACGCTTTTACAACTCTGTTCCAATTGTTGTCACGGTCCATAGCATAGTAACGGCCACTGACAGTCGCAATTTTGCCGACAGACGCTAAAAGCTTGTCCTGAAGCTGTTTTAGGTAGGAAACGCCGGATGTGGGCGACACATCTCTGCCGTCAAGAACAGCGTGAACAAAAACTCTGGTAAGTCCGTTTCTTTTTGCCATATCGATAAGCCCGAAAAGGTGTTCAATATGCGAGTGAACGCCTCCGTCGGACAAAAGTCCGATAAAGTGCAAAGCGGAATCGTGCTTTTTACAGTTTTCCACAGCACCAAAAAGCGTAGGATTTTCAAAAAAGTCGCCGTCATTTATTGATTTTGTGATTCTCGTAAGCTCCTGATAGACTACCCGTCCTGCACCGATATTTGTGTGACCTACTTCGGAATTTCCCATTTGCCCGTCGGGAAGGCCTACCGCCATACCACTTGCGTCAAGCTGAGTGTTTGGGTAGTTTGCAAAATAGCTGTCAATATTCGGCTTTTTTGCCGCTTTTATCGCATTTCCCTCGACAGCCTCGTTTATGCCGAACCCGTCAAGAATTATTAAAGCTGTTGGTTTTTTCATTTTAAAATCTCCTTAGCCAGAATTCGTGTTTTAAAAACGGGCGAAACCGCCCGTTTTTATTAGTTAGCCGCTTTTACGATTGCCGCAAAATCATCTGTAACAAGTGATGCCCCGCCAATCAGTCCGCCGTCGATGTTCGGCTTTTCCATAAGCTCTTTTGCGTTTGACGGTTTCATACTTCCGCCATATTGAATGGTGATTTCGTCAGCACACTTATCGCAATAGAGAGAAGCGAGAATTTTGCGGATGCCTCCGCAAACCTCCTCTGCCTGTTCGCTTGTTGCGGTTTTACCTGTGCCGATTGCCCAAATCGGCTCATATGCGATAACGACCTTTTTAGCGTCTTCTGCGGAAACTCCCGCAAACGCCTTTTTAATCTGAATGGAAATCAAATCCATTGTGATTCCTGCTTCACGCTGTTCCAACGATTCGCCAACGCAAACGATGGGAATAAGTCCCTTTTCAAGCGCTTTTTTTGCCTTTAAATTGACCGTTTCGTCGGTTTCGGCATTGTATTGACGTCTTTCCGAGTGACCGATTATTACATAAGTAACGCCCAAATCCTTAAGCATATCTGCGGAAACCTCGCCGGTAAATGCACCCTTGTCCTCAAAATGCAGATTTTCCGCACCGATTTTTACGTGAGTGCCACTTGCCGCCTCAACCGCTTTTGAAAGGCATACGTAAGGCGTACAGCATACAACCTCGCAACCTGCATTTTCTGTTGCAGCTGCAACAGATTTTACAAAATCATAAGTTTCGCTGGGAAGCTTGTTCATTTTCCAATTTCCAGCAACAACATATTTAGCCATTATTTTATCCTCCGTTTATTTATCGTTTATAGCAACTATGCCGGGCAAATCCTTGCCCTCTAAGAATTCTAAGGAAGCACCGCCGCCCGTTGAAATATGCGTCATTTTATCAGCAAGACCTGCCTTGTTTACAGCCGCAACGCTGTCGCCACCGCCGATTACGGTAGTTGCGTCAAGCTCTGCCAAAACCTTAGCAATGGCGTTTGTGCCCTTTGCAAAATTCGGCATTTCAAATACGCCCATAGGTCCGTTCCATACAACAGTTTTTGCGTCCTTTAAAGCATCAGAGAACAATTCTATTGTCTTAGGACCGATATCAAGTCCCATAAATCCGTCGTCGATTCCGCCTTCGGAAATCTTGATTTCTGCGTCGTTTGAATATTCCGAAGCCTCAACGGAATCGATAGGAATAAGCAGTTTAACGCCCTTTTCCTCTGCCTTTTTCATCATATCCGATGCGTAACCGATAAAGTCTTCCTCCAAAAGTGAAGTTCCGATTGACAGGCCCTTTGCCTTCATAAATGTGTATGCCATACCGCCGCCGATAATAAGGGTATCGACCTTTTCAAGAAGGTTATTTATAACCGAAATCTTTGAAGAAACCTTAGAACCGCCCAAAATCGCTGCCAAAGGTCTTACAGGATTGTTTACAGCGTTGCCTAAGAATTGGATTTCCTTTTGGATAAGGTATCCGCAAACCGCAACGGGCAGATACTGTGTAACACCGACGTTTGAGCAGTGTGCACGGTGAGCCGTACCGAAAGCGTCATTTACGAACACATCTGCAAGGGACGCAAGTTCCTTTGAAAATTCGTCAACATTCTTTGTTTCTTCGACGCGGTAACGTGTGTTTTCCAAAAGAACAACATCGCCGTCTGCCATTTTTGCAACCGCATTTTTTGCATTCTCGCCGACAACATTATCGTCAGCGGCAAAAAGGACCTCTTTTCCGAGCTTTTCGGAAAGTGCCTTTGCAACGGGTGCAAGAGAAAGCTCGGGCTTCGGTTCGCCCTTGGGTTTGCCCATGTGTGAGCAGAGAATGACCTTTGCACCGTTCTTTATAAGATACTCAATCGTAGGTAAAGCTCCTACAATTCTCGTGTCATCTGTTATGTTCCGATTTTCGTCAAGAGGAACATTAAAATCGCATCGTACCAAGACGCGTTTACCTTTTACTTCAATATCTTCTACCGTTTTCTTGTTCAGCATAAAAACACCTCGCATAAAATTTTCTTTCGGGAAAAATCCCTGACAGGTGTATTTTACCCCAAAAAGCAAATTTTTTCAAGACAATTTGGAAAAATTGTTAAAAATTTATCTTAGTCAGGTAACAGGCACATAAAAGTCCCGTCAAATCGCCGATAACGGCAGCAATAATGACGGATTTTAAGCGTCTTACGCCCGTTTTGCGAAAATATACCGAAACGGTGTAAAAAGTCGTTTCGGTTGAGGCACATAAGATACATGCGGTACGGGCGATACGGCTGTCCGCACCGTAGGTTTTTACGGTGTCGGTCAAAAGCCCTATTGAGCCACCGCCCGAAAAGGGACGAAGAAGTGCCAAAGGCAGAATTTCGGCGGGTATTCCGATTTTTTGGGCAATGGGCGAAACGGCATGGGAAAAAGCGGTCATAAGTCCCGATTCTTTAAGCATTGCCGACATTGAAAGTACGGCAATCATAGGCGGAAGAATGGAAAACAGGAGTTTTAAGCCGTTTTCCGCACCCTCCAAAAAAAGCTGATAAACGGGAGCTTTGTTTTTTATGGCGGAAAAAAGCACAAGAGCTATTAAAACAGGGAGAATATACGTCATTTATAACCTGTCCTTTCCGAAAAGCAGTTTTTGTGTTAAAAGTGCCGTAAAAAGTGCCGAAAAAGAGCATATCCACACATACGGTACAATGGAAAAGGGATTTTTTGCACCGAGAGAGGACAAAATACTTATAACGGTTGTCGGAAAAAGTTGGATACTTGCCGTATTCATAACGGCAAATCTGCCCATTTCGCAGCTTGGAAGGGGACTTTTTCCGTTTTCCCTGTCCATGCCCTCCATTGCGGAAATACCGGCAGGGGTTGCGGCGTTACCCGCACCGAAAAGATTTGCGATAAGATTCATTGTTATTTTGCTCCTTTGGTTTGTCTTAGGAAAAAGACGGCGGATTACGGGCGATAACAGCCTTTGGCAAAAGGCTGCCGCTCCGCCCTTTTCGGCAATACGCAAAATCCCTGACCAAAAGCAAAGAGTTCCGGCAAGAGAAATTATGATTTTTACCGCCTCCCCTGCCCCAAAAACTCCGCTTTGAAGCGTTTTTTCGGGAAAACCCGAAAATGCGGAAAAAGTAAGCGAAACCAAAACCGCAAAAGTCCATACAAAATCCATAAAATCACTCCGCAAAATAAAAAAATTCACTACTATAATATTGTCTTTTTTTACCTGCTATGATATAATAGAAGGGTATTATTATAAAAGAGGTGTAAAATGAGCTACGCAGACGAAATTTTTATAAAAAACTGCAAGGAAATTCTGGAAAACGGTGTTACCGATGAGTCGATGTCGGTGCGTCCGCATTGGGAGGACGGCGAGAGTGCTTACACGAAAAGCGTTTTCGGAATAGTGAACAGATATGATTTGTCGAAAGAGTTCCCCATTTTGACGTTAAGGCGTACATATTGGAAATCGGCACTTGATGAGCTTTTATGGATTTGGCAGAAGAAATCGAACAATATCCACGAGTTAAAGAGTCATATATGGGACCAGTGGGCAGACGAAACGGGAAGCATCGGAAAGGCTTACGGATACCAGCTCGGAATAAAGCATAAATATAAAGAGGGCGAATTTGACCAGGTAGATAGGGTTTTGTTTGACCTTAAAAATAACCCGAACTCACGCAGGATTATAACCAACATATATAATCATGCCGATTTGTCGGAAATGAGGCTCTATCCTTGTGCATACTCGGTTACCTTCAGCGTAAAAGACGGGAAGCTGAACGCAATTTTAAATCAGCGAAGCAACGATTTTTTGGCGGCAAATAACTGGAATGTCGTACAATATGCCCTTTTGGTGCATATTTTTGCAAAGGTTTCGGGACTTAAAGTCGGCGAACTTGTGCATGTTATTGCCGATGCACACATTTACGACAGACATATCCCGATTGTCGAGGAGCTTATTTCACGTCCGACCTTTGACGCACCAAAGCTGGAAATCGGGGAATTGACCGATTTTTACAAGGTGTCGCTTGACGATTTCAAGTTAGACGGCTACAAATTCAACGAATTTGATGTAAAAATACCTATTGCGATATAAGGAGACCAAAATGAAACTTATTGCTGCCGTATCGGAAAATTGGGGCATCGGCAAGGACAATGACCTGCTTTTTAACATACCGAAGGATATGCAGTTTTTCAGGGATACAACCAAGGGAAAAACGGTGATTTTGGGCAGAAAAAATCTGGAAAGCTTTCCAAACGGAAAACCGCTCAAAAACAGGCGGAATATTGTTTTGACAAAGGACAAAAATTTCCGTATAGAAGGTGCGGAAACGGCAGGTAGCATAAAAGAGCTTTTGTCGCTTGACGGCGTGGGAGACGACGCCTTTGTCATAGGCGGTGAAAGCGTATATAAACAGCTTTTGGAGTATTGCGATGTGTGTTATATAACAAAAGTCCACGAATTTGCCGACTGCGACAGGTTTATGGTAAACCTTGACGAAAGTGCGGATTGGGAGCTTTTAACAGAATCGGAAGAAATCGAGGATAACGGACATATAATAAGCTTTTGCACATATAAAAGAGTGAGAAAATAAGGAGGCGGGAAGGTGCAGTTACACAGAATAGCCGATTTGACGGTTGATTTAGGATATAAATATGACAGAATGAAAAAACAGGCGGCAGCGTACCGTATCGAAAACGGCAAAAAGCCGGATATGACTATATATATTTCCGACGACTTTCTGCAAACAAAATGTCAGGAAACAGAGGGGCTTACTCCGGACGTTTGCGAATATGTTTATACAGGCAGTGTTTTCTATACGGGACTTTTGCATTTTGGCGGATTTATGCTCCATTCATCAGCTGTGCTGATGGACGGGAATGCATATCTTTTTTCGGCGTCGAGCGGTGTAGGCAAATCCACACATACGTCACTCTGGCAACAGACGTTCGGCAAGGACAGGGCAAAGATTTTGAATGACGATAAACCGGCGATAAGAATAGAAAAGGACGGGATTTTTGCTTACGGCACACCGTGGAGCGGGAAAACCGACCTTAACATAAATGTTAAAGCAAACCTTGCAGGTATATGCTTTTTGGAGCGTGGCAAGGAGAATAAAATACGCCGTGAAAACGGCGGAGCCGTGCTGCCGAAATTACTTGCACAAACGGTAAGACCGTATGATGAACGGGATATGGATTTACTTTTAAAAAGCGTTGATACCGTTCTTTCCAAAATCCCCGTATATACGATGAGCTGTACCATATCGGAAGAAGCGGCACGTATGGCATATAATGCAATGAAGCCCTGAGGAGAGCGGAAAAGGATAGCACATATGAAAATCGGAGCAAGAGATTGGGACGCACTTTTGGCGGACGAACTTCAAAAAGAATATATAAAAGAACTTGACGCCTTTTTGGAAACGGAATATCAAAACGGACGGGTTTATCCCGACAAAGAAGACATTTTCAAGGCGTTTAAGTGGACAAGCTATGAGGACACGAAAGTCGTAATTTTCGGGCAGGACCCGTACCATGAGGAAAACCAGGCACACGGACTTGCGTTTTCGGTGCAAAGAGGCGTAGATATTCCGCCGTCATTACAAAACATATATAAGGAGCTCAAAAATGAATTGGGGCTTTATATTCCGAATAACGGCTTTCTTGAAAAATGGGCAAGGCAAGGAGTGCTTTTGCTGAATGCGTCGCTCACGGTGCGAGGCGGTGAAGCAAATTCGCATAAAGGAAAGGGCTGGGAGCAGTTTACCGATAAGGTGACCGAGCTTTTGAATGAGCGGAAAAGGCCTGTTATTTTTCTTTTATGGGGAAATGACGCCAAAAGAAAAGAGGAGCTTATCACATCACCGCAGCATATTATTCTTACGGCGGCACATCCGAGTCCGCTTTCGGCAAACCGTGGCTTTTTTGGGTGCGGACATTTTGAAAAGGTCAATAATATGCTGATCGCCATGAATAAAGCACCGATCGATTGGCAAATAGAAAATATATAAAAAATCACCTGTACATACCGCGTTCTCGGCGATTTTTTCAGGCTTGATTTTGGAACGGGAGTTAATATAAATATGAAAAAACTTCTCATAATTGACTCGAACAGCCTCATAAACCGTGCATTTTACGGGGTTAAGTTTCTGTCGGCAAGAGACGGAACGCCAACTAACGCAATTTACGGTTTTTTTATGACCTTTATGAAGCTTATGGACGATTACAAGCCCGACTATGTTTGTGCGGCGTTTGACTTAAAAGCACCGACCTTTCGCCATAAAATGTATAAAGAGTACAAGGCACAAAGGAAGCCTATGCCCGACGGATTAAGGGTACAAATCCCGATTGCCAAGGACATTTTAAAGGCTATGGGAGTTTGTGTGCTTGAAAAAGAAGGCTTTGAGGCGGACGATATAATCGGTACGGTGTCGGCGGTTTGCGAAAAGGACGGCATAGAATGTCTGATTGCAACGGGCGATAAGGACGACCTGCAACTCGCCTCAAAAAGCACGAAAATCCTTTTAACAGTGACAAAAAGCGGTAACACGGAAACCGATTCCTATGATGACGGTGCGGTTTTCGAGCGTTATGGCGTAACGCCCAAGGAGTTTATAGACGTAAAAGCACTTATGGGCGACAGCTCGGACAATATTCCGGGAGTTCACGGCATAGGCGAAAAAACGGCTATGGCAATAATTGCGTCGGCACACAGCATAGAAAATCTTTATGAAAATATAAACGGCTTTGGAATAACGCCAAAAAATATCGAAAAATTATTGCAAGACAAGGACGTGGCGTTTTTGTCAAAGACACTTGCGACTATTGACAGAAATGTCCCGATAGAGCTTGATTTTGAGGCATTTGCTCCTCGGGATTTTTCGCATAACGGCGAGGTTTACGATATATTAAAACGCCTTGAACTCAACAAAATCATACAGCGAATAGGCGTAACCAAAGAGGAAACACCCCAAAAAGTCGATTTTTTGGAGGGAACGGAAACTGCGTCTGTAAGTGACGGCAAAAGGATGCGGGAACTTGAAAACAAAATCCGCAAAAACGGCGAAACCGCCTGTCTTTTTGAGCTTTCGGAGGGAAAGCTGAAAAGTGCCGCATTTGCTGTGGGAAATTGCGGGTACGGGGTAGAGGTAAACGGCGAAACAGAGGACATAATTCTTGACATTCTGCAAAACAGAGATATAAAAAAATACACCGTAAACATAAAGGATATGTATGTTTACTATGAAATAAACGGCGTCTGCTATGACGCGGCGATTGCGTCATACCTGATAAATCCGTCACGCCCGTTATATACCGTTTCCGATTTGGCGTATGAGTATTTGGGCTATGAATTTTCGGCAAAAAAACAGCTTTCGCTTTTTGATGATGAGGAAAACTCCTTAGCGGAAGAGGTTCTTGCCGTAATGCCGATTGTAAAAATCACGGAGGAAAAATTAAAGGAAAACGGACAGGAACGGCTTTATTATGATGTTGAACTGCCCCTTTGCGAAGTCTTGGCGGATATGCAAAAGGAGGGCGTTCTTATTGACAAAGACCGTTTAAAAGAATTTTCACGGCAAATCGCAGAAAAAATCGACGGTCTTGTTACTGAAATATATGAATTGGCAGGTGAGGAATTTAATATAAATTCACCGAAGCAACTTGCCGAAATACTTTTTTCAAAGCTCGAATTAAAGCCGTTAAAAAAGACAAAAAGCGGATATTCGACAAACGCCGAAGTGCTGGAAAAATTGCAAACCAAGCACCCGATAATCCCTAAAATTCTGGAATACCGCACACTTTCCAAGCTGAAAAGCACATATTGCGACGGGCTTATGGCGGTGATAAATGAGAAAACAGGCAGGATACACTCGGTATTCAACCAAATGACCACCGTGACGGGCAGAATAAGCTCAACAGAGCCTAATATGCAGAACATCCCGACAAGGACGGAGCTTGGCAGTCAGATGCGGAAAATGTTTGTCGCAAAGGACGGGTGCGTTTTCCTTGACGCCGATTATTCGCAGATAGAACTTAGAGTTTTGGCACACATTTCCAAGGACAAAAATATGATTGACGCATTTTTGAAAAATGAGGATATCCATAGCGTTACGGCGTCGCAGGTTTTGGGAATACCGCAGGATATGGTGACAAAGGAGCAGAGAAGAGCGGCAAAAGCGGTCAATTTCGGGATTGTTTACGGAATAGGCGAATATTCGCTTTCTCAGGACCTTAAGATTTCGGTAAAACAGGCAAAGGAATATATCGCAAATTACCTTGAAAAATACAGCGGTGTCCGAGATTATATGCAAAAAATAAAGGAAACGGCACGTGATACGGGGTATGTCGAAACGATGCTAAACCGCAGACGCTATATTCCGGAAATCACATCATCAAACTTCAATACCCGCGCTTTTGGAGAAAGAGTGGCACTGAATACGCCTATACAGGGTACTGCTGCCGATATAATAAAACTTGCAATGGTCAGGATTTACCGAAAATTAAAGGATTCGGGACTTAGGTCAAAACTTATTTTGCAGGTGCATGACGAACTTATCATAGAAACGTACGAAAAGGAAAAGGAAACGGTAAAAAATATTCTGAAAAACGAAATGGAAAATGCCGTAAGCCTGTCTGTTCCGCTCGTTGCGGATATGTCTGAGGGAAAGAGTTGGTATGATGCAAAATAAAAAAGTAATAGGAATAACGGGCGGAAGCGGAGCAGGAAAAAGTCACATTTCCGCACAGCTTAAAATGGCGGGTTATCCTGTGATAGATGCCGACGAGGTCGCACATAATTGTCTTGAACAAGCCGAATGTGTCGAGGAAATCAGGGCAGAATTCGGCGAGAGCGTTATAGAAAACGGGAAGCCGAGCCGGAAAAAAATAGGAAAAATCGTCTTTTCCGAGCCGAAAAAGCTTGAAAAGCTGGGCAAAATCACGCATAAATATATTTTGGCGGACATACAAAAAAGGATAGATAAAGAAAAAGGCGATACCGTTTTTGTTGACGGAGCGGTGCTTATCGAGAGCGGATTTAAGTGCGATTTTATGATAGGAGTTCTTGCGGACAGAGGGATTCGCAAGGAGCGGATAAAAAGCCGTGACAAAATAACCGAAAAAGATGCGGAAAAGCGGATTTCGGCACAGCAGGAGGACGGCTTTTACATCAAAAACTGCGATTTTATTATTAAAAATAACGGTGGAGAGATTGACATAACGGAAATATTAAAAAGGATTCGGTAAATGAAAAAAATAATTATTTTTATACTGAGCCTGGCACTTTTGCTCAGCATGGGAGTATATGCGGTTTATAGGCTTTTTCCTATGGATTATGCCGATACCATAGAAAAATACGCAGATGAGTACGGGCTTAGCAAATACTTGGTTTCGGGCGTGATTTATGCCGAGAGCGGATTTAACGAAAAGGCACATTCGGGACTTGCAAGAGGACTTATGCAGTTGACCGACGAAACGGCTTTTTGGATTGCGGAAAAGCTCGGAATAGAATATGAAGCGGATATGGCAGAGGACCCCGAAACAAACATAAAAATGGGCTGCTACTATCTTTCATATCTGATTGATAAATATGAAAATACCGAAACGGCACTCGCGGCATATAACGGCGGAATGGGGAATGTGTCAAAGTGGCTTTGCGATAAAAATTATTCCTCTGACGGCAAAACTCTTTTCAAAGTGCCGTATGCCGAAACGGAAAAATATGTTAAAAGAGTGACCTTTTTTACGAAGATTTACAGCAGATTGTATTGATAAAAGGAGAAAAAAATGGAAGTAATTAAAGCGATAATATTAGGAATAATACAAGGCGTAACCGAGTGGTTGCCCGTTTCAAGCACAGGGCACATGATACTCGCAAATGAGTTCATACATCTTCTTGGCGGAAAAAACAAGGACTTTGTGGATTTGTTTTTGGTTGTAATACAGTTCGGCTCGATTTTGGCGGTAGTAACGCTTTACTTTAATCGGCTGAACCCGTTTTCGCCAAAGAAAACGGAGCAGGAAAAACAGGCGACATGGACTATGTGGTTTAAGGTGCTTGTTGCGGAAATTCCCGCCGCAGTAGTTGGGTTGCTCTGTGATGACTTCATCGACGAAAAACTGTATAATTGGTACATAGTTGCAATTATGCTTATAGTTTACGGCATAGCATTTATAATAGTAGAAAAGCGGAAAAGAGAAGCGACAATTCTCTCAATAGACGGTATTTCATATAAAACGGCACTTTTGATGGGCGTTTTTCAGATGTTGGCGTTAGTGCCCGGAACGTCACGCTCGGGGGCGACGATTTTGGGAGCGGTTATTTTAGGGACATCAAGAGCTGTTGCGGCGGAGTTTTCCTTCTTTTTGGCAGTGCCGGTAATGTTTGGGGCAAGTCTTTTAAAGCTTGTAAAATACGGTTTTGATATGAGTGGCGGAGAGCTGGGGCTTTTGCTTGTCGGTATGGCTACGGCGTATATTGTTTCCGTATTCTCAATCAAATTCCTTGTCGAATTTGTTAAAAAGCATGATTTTACGCCTTTCGGCTGGTACAGAATAATTTTGGGTGCGGTGATTTTCGCCTACTTTTTGCTAAGATAAAAAATTTATCTTGCAATTTTTTTAAAAAAGTGGTATAGTAGATTGGTAAACTTCTTATGAAATAAACGGAGGAAAAGAAAATGAGCGAAAGACAGGCGAGACAAAAAAGAAAAAACGAGCCGGTAGCAGAACAAAAAAAGCAGAAAGGTTCGCCGCTTTTCAGTATTATAGCTACAGTATTGATAGTAGCATTCTTGGGTTTGGGCGGATATGCATTAAAGGATAACATTAAGGCTATGTTGCCCGAAAGACCGGAAAAGGAAACAACTGTTTCAGATATAGCAAAGGACCGCGACATGACGGTTGACGAGCTTATTGAGGAGTTTGGCGTTGAAGATGAAGAGGTTACCGGAAAAACCACCGAGTCTGAATTTAAGTCAAAGCTTACCGTTGCTAACTACGCAAAATATGAGGGCAAAACGGTTGAAGAGCTTTTGGCAGAGAATGAAATTGCGGAAGCGGATGAAAATATGCTCTGGCAGGATGCGTA
>JAFSSG010000007.1 GCA_017451145.1 Clostridia bacterium | reverse complement strand
TGTGTCTATGGCGTAAACAGTAACAAAAGCCGTATGAGAACGGCGGCACAGCCCCTTTGTTTTGCCGAATTTGTTTTGGTTAAAAGCAAAGGCGATATCTACCGCGTAGAGTCTGCGGAGATAATTGAAACCTTTTATCCCATATCGGAGGACTTAACAAAACTTGCCCTTGCGAACTATTTTTTGGATATTACGGGCGATGTTTTTTCCGCTGAGGACAAAAGCCCCTTAACGCTACTTTTAAACACCCTTTATGCACTTTCATATAAAGAGCTTGACATAAACTTGGCAAAAGCGGTATTTGAGCTTAAAATGATGCAGTATTCAGGATATGAGCCAAATCTTGAAATGTGCATAAAATGCGGTAAAACAGACGGTATTTCCGCATTTTCCTTATCCGGCGGAGCAGTTTGTGATTCTTGCAGTACATCTGCTATGTTGCCTCTTTCAAGCGATGTGATAGAGGCGATGAAATACATATTAAATTCTGATACGAAACGGCTGTTTTCCTTTAAAATAGCGGATTTTTCGGTAAAATCCCTTGCAAAAATCTGCGAAGCATATATTTTGAGTAAAAGCGATAAGCACTATAAGTCGCTTGAATACTATAAAAAACTAATGTAAGGAGTAGGTACATATGGAAAGACGGGATAAACGCAACTATTATCTTGATATCGCACAGACGGTAGCGGAGCGGGGCACATGTCTCCGCAGAAATTACGGTGCGATAATCGTAAAGAATGATGAAATCATTTCAACCGGCTATGTCGGAGCACCGAGAGGCAGAAAAAATTGCAGTGATTTGGGAATATGCATACGCCAAAAAATGCAGATTCCGCGTGGCGAAAGATACGAAATGTGCAGAAGCGTACACGCAGAAGCAAACGCTATAATTTCCGCATCACGTCATGAGCTTATAGGTGCAACACTGTATCTTGTCGGCTTGGAAATGTCAGACGGGAGCATTGTAAACGGCAGCTGCTGCTGTTCCATGTGCAAGAGAATGGTTATAAACGCAGGAATTGACGCTGTTGTTATCCGCGACACCAAAGACGAGTACAGAATTATAAAGGTGCAGGAATGGATCGACAATGACGAAAGTCTTGACGGCAAAATGGGTTATTAAAGAAAAATAAAAAAAAATAAAAAAGTGCTTGATTTTTTCGTTTTGGTGTGATAGAATAGCGGGGTATTATGTAATTATTTACTCGGAGGTGACTATTATGCCTAATATCAAGTCGGCAAAAAAGCGTGTTTTGGTTATTGAAAAGAAAACTTTAATCAATCAAATGCACAAAACAGCGTTAAAGACAGCTATCAAAAGATTTGAGACAGCCGTTGCAGAAAATAAAGCAGACGAGGCTAAGGCTTTGTTTGATGAGGCCGTATCAAAGCTCGACAAGGGCGTAAAGCAGGGTATTCTTCATAAGAATACAGCTGCGAGAAAGAAATCGCAACTTGCTTTAAAACTTGCGAAGATCAACGCATAATAAAAGCCGTCTTAGTGACGGCTTTTTATTTTAAAATGCTTGACAGCTTTTTTTATGCGTGATATAATAAAGCATACTAAATCAGTGGGAATTGAAAAGAGGGACAAAAAATGAAAAGAATAGTAACGATACAAGATATATCATGTTTCGGAAAATGCTCTTTAACGGTGGCACTACCTATAATTTCGGCGATGGGCGTCGAAGCGGCAATACTGCCGACGGCGGTTTTATCTACGCATACAGGCGGATTTAAGAATTTCACATTCCGCGATTTATCGGAGGATATAACCAAGATTTTTGAGCATTGGGACAGCGAAAAGATAGAGTTTGACGCAATTTATACGGGATATTTAGGCTCTTTTGAGCAGATTGACCTTATGAAAGCGTTTATTGATAAAAAGAAGGGCAAAGCACTTGCTTTTGTTGATCCTGCGATGGCGGATAACGGAAAGCTTTATACGGGATTTACGCCTGAGTTCGCAAAACATATGCTGACGCTGTGCCAAAAGGCTGATATCATAGTTCCGAATATTACCGAGGCGTCATTTATGCTTGATATTCCGTATATCGAAGAGGGATATGACAAAGAATACGTTGAGGGCATTTTGAAAAAATTTGCGGATATGGGTATAAAAATGCCTGTTTTAACGGGCGTAAGCTTAGAGCCCGATAAATTGGGCGTGGCTATGTACGATAGCGAAAAGGACGAATTTTTCTATTATTTCAATGATAAAATCGACGCGAAATTCCACGGCACAGGCGATATTTTCTCCTCTGTTGCAATCGGCGGAATTATGCAGGGTATGGGAATAAAAGACGCGTTAAAACTTGCAGCTGACTATGTTGTAGAATGTATCAAGGTGACCATGCCCGATAAGGACAGACATTGGTACGGCGTGGAGTTTGAAAAGACGATACCCTATCTTGTTAAAAGACTTAAATAAAAAAATCGCAGTGAGAAATCACTGCGATTTTAAATTTAGTTATCAAACGCAACCTTGAGCCTTCATGGCCTCAGCAACCTTTAAGAAACCTGCAATATTTGCACCTGCCATATAGTTGCCTTCCATGCCGTATTCCTTTGCAGCACTTTCACAAGCCTTGAAGATGCTTACCATGATGCCGTGGAGCTTTTCGTCAACCTCTTCAAAGGTCCATGAGAGTCTTTGCGAATTCTGGCTCATTTCTAAGCCTGATGTTGCAACGCCACCTGCATTTGCGGCCTTTGCAGGACCGTAAAGCATATTGTTCTTGAAGTAAACTTCAATAGCTTCCGGAGTAGATGGCATATTTGCACCCTCAGCAACGGCATAACAACCGTTTTTAGCAAGGATTGCAGCACTTTCGCCGTCAATTTCGTTCTGAGTTGCACAAGGAAGAGCGATATCGCAAGGAATAGTCCATATGCCCTTGCAGCCTTCTGTATATGTTGCGTCCGGGTGGTAGTTCAAGTATTCCTTGATTCTCTTTCTTTCAACTTCCTTGATCTGCTTGATTGCAGCTAAGTCAACGCCGTTTTTGTCATAAATATATCCGTTGGAGTCGGACATTGCAACAACCTTAGCACCCATTGAGGTAGCTTTTTCATTTGCATAGATTGCAACATTTCCGGAACCTGAAATAACGACTGTCTGTCCCTTAAAGCTCTTGCCGTTAGCCTTTAACATTTCGTCTGTGAAGTAGCAAAGACCGTAGCCTGTAGCCTGAGTTCTTGCAAGTGAACCGCCGTATGTGAGACCTTTACCTGTCAAAACGCCTGTAAATTCGTTTCTGAGTCTCTTATACTGACCGAACATATATCCGATTTCTCTTGCACCTGTACCGATATCTCCGGCAGGAACGTCAAGGTCAGCACCGATATGCTTTGAAAGCTCTGTCATAAAGCTCTGGCAGAAACGCATAACCTCGCCGTCGGATTTGCCCTTAGGATCAAAATCCGAACCGCCTTTGCCACCGCCCATAGGGAGTGTCGTAAGTGAGTTTTTGAAGATTTGTTCGAAGCCCAAGAATTTAATAATTCCCAGATATACTGATGGGTGAAGTCTTAAACCGCCCTTATAAGGACCGATTGCGGAGTTATACTGAACTCTGAAACCTCTGTTGACCTGCACCTTTCCGTTATCGTCAACCCAAGGAACTCTGAAGATTACCTGTCTTTCAGGCTCAACCAAACGGTCAACGACACCTGCTTCAACCAAGTCAGGTCTCTTTTCGATTACGGGTTCTAAAGTTTCCAAAACTTCGGTAACTGCCTGTATAAATTCAGGCTCACCCGCATTTCTCTTTTTCACATTTTCCAATACACCGATTAAGTATGCATTTTTCATTTTCTTTCACTGCCTTTCTATAATACTGTATTGTAAAATAAATAAAAAAAAATGTCAATAGGAATTAGAAAAAAAATACAGTTTTATGCATAAATAATCACAAAAATGCAAAAATATGCAAGAAAAAAATCGACAAATTTCTTTGTCGATTTTGCGGTCAAGGAATCGTTTATAAGCATTTCAAATCATTATTTGATTTGTAGTCGGATTCGGTCAGCAACCATTGCGATGAATTCGGAATTTGTAGGCTTACCCTTGCCTGTATCGATTGTGTAACCGAAAATCTTGTTCATCGTTTCAGGACGCCCCCTGCTCCAAGCGACTTCTATGGAATGTCTTATCGCACGTTCAACTCTTGATGAGGTGGTGCTGTACTTTTTCGCAATGACAGGATAAAGCTGTTTGGTTATGTAGTTTAAAAGCTCCATATTCTCTACGACCATCATAATAGCCGTTCTCACATATTGATAACCCTTTATGTGAGCGGGAACACCTAACTCGTGGATAAAATCGGTTACCAAAGCTTCTAAATCATAGTCCTTTTTGTCATCTTTTGAAATAACTTCAAAGCTTGTCCTGCCGGTCTTTTGACCGAAACTGCGGATTGTGTCGTAAATTGCGTCATTCGTCTGCGGTTTCAAAAGAAAATATTCACAGCCTGAATCCTGACATGCTTTCATAATTCTTTCGCTCGACGTAACGGATAGAGCGATTGTCATAGGTTTTTTGGCAAGATGCGAGTTTGAAATCCTGTTCATAACGCTTATGCCGTCACGCTTTGGCATAATTATGTCCAAAAGCACAACATCAGGTTTCATCTCGGTAATCATACCGTAAGCCTCTTCACCGTCATACGCAACGTTAACACTTGCAATGTCGTCCTTCGTTTTAAGATAATCAAAAAGATTGTCTGCAAACGCCTTGTTGTCATCTGCAATAAGTACAGATACTTTTTCCATAAAAATTCCTCCTTAGAAATGCTTTTATAAACGAAAAAAAGCACCTTCCGTACTTATGCTATTCAGTTGTAGGGTAATCACTTCAAGATAGTAGAAAGATACCTCCTTTTCACCACAATACTACCATATTTTTCCAATAATGGCAATAGTTTTTTTGCTTTTTTTGCAAATTATTTAAGATTTTTTTTGGTTTTTTTTAGTAAAATCCATAATTCGCCAAAATGCGACAAAAACCGCATAAGAAAGGCACTTTCAAAACTTTGGAAAGTGCCTTTTTCCTATTTTATAATATTAGTTTGGTCGAGCATATTTTCGGCGAAGATGCCGTAGCCCTTTGACGCCTCATTCACAAAAACGTGTGTTACCGCACCGACCAATTTTCCGTTTTGCAGAATGGGACTTCCGCTCATGCCCTGAACGATACCTCCCGCTTTTTCCAAAAGAGATGAATCGGTCACTTTAAAAACAAAGCTTTTACCATACTGTTTAGCAGATGTTGAAATCCTTGTAATTTCGATTTGATAGGCTCTTGGCCCTGTCCCGTCAACATCGCATAAAAGCTCTGCATATCCCGATTCAAGCTCAAATCTCGACGCAACGGGTACAGGCTTGATGTCAGGAAGAGAGGAGGTTTTGCCGTAAATTCCCGTTTCGGAATTCAGCAGAATATTGCCCTCCGTTTTTGCGGAAAACTCGCCCAAAATCTCGCCGATTTCCCCGTTTTCGCTTTTTTTAACGCTTTTGATTTTGCAAAAATTGATAGAACCGCTATCAGCTTTTATAAGCAGGTTGGTATCGTAATCGCAAATGCCGTGACCGACAGCGGCAAAGGTGGAATTTTCGGGATTGTAAAATGTCATAGTTCCGATACCTGCCGCACTGTCACGCACCCAAAGACCTAAAAGATAAGAATTTGTGTCTTTGGAATAAATGGCGTTTATGGGAAGAATGAATACGTTTTCATCACGTACAATCGATAGCTCGACATGTCCGTTATCGGCGTTTACAAGCCGTTTTAAGCCGTCTGTGTCGGACACGGAAATGCCGTTTACCGCAACAAGCCTGTCGCCCACCATAACACCTGCATTTTTTGCGGGTTCGTGGCTTTTTCCGCTATCGTCTGTAACCGTTCCCAAGCCTATGACCATAACTCCGTCGGTATAGAGCTTTACGCCTATCGCTTCTCCGGAGGGTATGACATAGGATTTTGGAAGACCGGAAACGCTTTTGATTTCGTAGTTATCGGCTTTTGCGGATATTCCGAAAAGCATAGCTCCTTTTTGCCCTTCAAATATTGTTATTTTTTCGGGAATCGAATTGTAAATGGCTAAAAACAATATTAAAGGCAATAATAAAAATGATTTTTTAAAACTTTTTTTTGTTTTTATAACCATCAAATCCTTTCAAATTTGTCGTCCCGCAAGTCGAAACTACCCTATTAAATTAACCAATCAGCCATTTTCAATACTTAAAAAGATATTGAAGTTTTGGGGGAACTTTGAAAAAATTATAGAATTTTTTTTAAAACTGTGTTATACTCTAATCAGTAAAAATTTGGAGGAATAATTTTGGATTTAACAGGTCTTAACAATATGCAAAAACAGGCCGTTCAGAAGACTGACGGACCCGTACTTGTCCTGGCGGGTGCAGGGAGCGGAAAAACTACCGTTTTAGTGAACAGAATTGCATATATAATAGAAACAAAAAATATACACCCTTATAACATTTTGGCAATAACCTTTACAAATAAGGCGGCAAATGAGATGAAGGACAGGGTAAACACCATAATAGGCGACCTTTCAAAAGATATGTGGATATGCACGTTCCATTCCGCATGTGTACGAATTTTAAGGTCGCATATCGGAGTTTTGGGATTTTCACAAAGCTTTGTCATTTATGACAGTGCCGACACAAAAACGGTGATGAAGGATTGCTATAAGGAGCTTGACATTGACGAGAAAAACTATCCTTTCCGTCTGGTTTCGTCTATAATTTCCAAAGCAAAGGACGACATGCTCTCGCCGAATGATTTTTACAAAGAGGCATACGGCGATTACAGAAAAACGAAAATAGGCGAAATCTATGAGCTTTACCAGAAAAAATTAAAAGCGAATAACGCTGTAGATTTTGACGATATCCTGTTTTTTGCCGTGAAAATTTTGGAGGAAAACCCTGAAATTTTGGAAAAATACCAAAACCGTTTTCAGTACGTAATGGTCGATGAATATCAGGATACAAACAACTGCCAATACAAGTTTATAAGTATGATTGCGGATAAGTATAAAAATATCTGCGTTGTGGGCGACGATGACCAAAGTATATATAAATTCAGGGGTGCAAATATTCAGAATATTTTGAATTTTGAGCATACCTTTAAGGATTGTACTGTAATCAAGCTGGAGCAGAATTACCGTTCGACTTCGGTTATTTTAGACGCCGCAAATGCGGTCATACATAATAACAAAGGCAGAAAGGACAAGTCGCTCTGGACGGAAAATGAGCGAGGCGAAAGGATAAAGCTTCATATCGGATATAACGAGCGTGACGAGGCGGTATATATAGCAAACGAGATCGAAAAAGAGCACAAAATGGGTGAAAAATACTCCGATTTTGCGGTTTTATACCGTACAAACGCTCAGTCGCGTATTTTGGAAGAGCTTTTCATGCGTAGCGGAATTCCGTATAAGGTTGTCGGCGGACTGAGGTTTTATGACCGCAAGGAAATAAAGGATATTATCGCATATTTAAGGCTTATACATAACCCTGATGACAGCCTTAGCTTCGCAAGAATCGTAAATGAGCCAAAACGCTCGATAGGCAGGACAACTCTTGAAAAAATATCGTCTTTGGCGTCGGATTTTGCCACAAGCTTTTTCGAGATTGCAAAAAATGCCAATTCATATAATGACCTGTCGCGGTCGGCTTCGGGGCTGATTGAGTTTTGCTCGATGATACTTTCGCTTAAAAAGGCGGAAAAGACAATGCCCCTTACAGAATTTGCCGAGAAGGTGTTAAATGACACGGGATATGTATCGGCATTGACGCTTGAAAATACGGTTGAATCAAAAACAAGAATCGATAACCTGGGCGAGTTTTTGTCGGCAGTTTCCGAGTATGAAAAATCGGAGGAAACACCGAGTTTAGCAGGTTTTTTGGAAAATGTTTCGCTCGTTTCCGATATAGACGGATATGATGAAGACGATGACACCTGCGTTTTAATGACAATCCATTCGGCTAAGGGATTGGAGTTCCCGTATGTATTCTTAAGCGGAATGGAGGAGGGACTTTTCCCGTCTGTAAGGTCTATGGACAGCAGCGAGGACTTAGAGGAGGAACGCCGTCTTTGCTATGTCGCAATAACACGGGCGAAAAAACAGCTTTATGTCACCGCCGCAAAGAGCCGTACCGTATATGGACAGACGACGCATCAGGTAAATTCACGGTTTTTGCAGGAAATTCCGGACGAGTTTTTGAAAGAGGACGGCGTGTCGCCGTTTGACAGATTTTCGGACAGCATACAAATTCCGCAGACGGTAAAACGTGCAAAAACCGAAATTTTCGGCAAAATTTCATCTGCCGCCTCATTTGATGCACCAAAAATCGATTTTTCCGCAGGAGAACGGGTGAGGCATCAAAAGTTCGGCGATGGCACAATAACTGCTGTTCAGCGTTTTGAAAAGGACGCACTTTTAGAGGTAAAACTTGACAGCGGAGAAACCAAACGGCTTATGGCGTCAATGGCGAAACTTGAAAAAATATAATAAAATGCTTGAAGTTTTTTATAAAGTATAGTATAATCAAAAGTTGTAGGGCGATGATAACCGAGTCCTGTACGACGAAGAGCTGTGAACCTTGTCAGATGGGGAACCAAGCAGCAATAAGCAGAGTGCTTTGTGCGATACAGAAAAACTCGGTTTGAGCCTTATTTTATTAAATGTTGGGATAGAAAGGAAGATTTGTATGGCATATCAGGCAATATACCGTAAATGGCGTCCCGCCGTTTTTGAAGATGTCGTAGGGCAAAGGCATATTACGAAAACTCTTCAAAATCAGGTGGAAACGGGCAAGGTTTCTCATGCATATCTTTTCTGCGGTACAAGGGGAACGGGAAAAACTACCGTTGCTAAAATTCTTGCAAAGGCCATAAACTGCGAAAATCCCAAAAACGGCTCACCTTGTAATGAATGTGACGTATGCCGTGGCATATCAAACGGCAGTATCATGGACGTTTTCGAGATAGATGCCGCATCAAATAACGGCGTTGACAATATCCGAGAAATCATTGAGGACGCACGTTATGTGGCAACTGAGGCAAAATACAGAGTTTATATAATTGACGAGGTGCATATGCTGTCGCAGGGTGCATTTAATGCACTTTTAAAAACTCTGGAAGAACCGCCCGAACACACCGTTTTTATTCTGGCAACAACTGAGGCACATAAAGTTCCGCAAACGATTTTGTCAAGATGCCAACGGTTTGATTTTAAGCGTATAAAAGCAGAGGATATTATCCGCCGTATGCGTGAAGTGGCAATGGGCGAGGGACTTTCCATAACCGATGATGCATTCGGGCTTTTGGCACAACTTGCCGACGGCTCCATGCGTGACGGACTCACCATTTTGGAACGGTGTGTTTCCGAAACAGGCGGAAATCTTACATATGAAGCTGTTTCGTCGGCACTTGGTATAGCGGGGAGCATTCCGCTTTTTGCTATGGCAGACGCGGTAAATGAGCAAAATTCTGCGGAGATTTTTTCGGTAATAGAAAAGCTTATGGCAGACGGCAGGGACTTAAATAATTTTATGGACAGCCTCATAGGGCATTACAGGAATTTGCTTATATGCAAAGTTACCGATAACCCTGAAACCATGCTTGACCGTGAGGGAACGGAAATAGTAAAGCTTAAAGCACAGGCGGAGCGTACAGCGTTTGAAAAAATCGCAAACGCAATAACGGTTTTGTCGTCTGCAAAAAATGAGGCAAAATGGGCAAAAGAGCCACGCATAATTTACGAACTTGCGTTAATCAAGCTGACAAGACCTGAGTTTGATAATTCATATGACGCGCTTTCCGACAGGATAGCCGTCCTTGAGAAAAAGATTGAAGAGGGAATAAAGGTCGAAGTAAAAAAAGAAGAGGAAAAACAGCCCGAAAAAAAGCCTTTAAAAAAACCGAGTGAGCCTTCGGCACGGCTTTTTGTGCCGATAGATGTAAGTAAGCTTACTCCCGACACACCGTGCGTTACGGCGGCACGGAGCTGGGAAAAAATATCAAGGCAAACGGTGAGAAAATATCCGTATGTGACGGGTATAGAGGGCAGAAAAGTCACCATAGACGGCGAGGGCATCATACTGATATTCGATAAAGACGAGGCTATGACAAAGGAGCTTGTCAATAAACGCAGAGCGGAAATCGAAGATGTAACCGAGCAGATGATAGGAACGCATATAGTGGTAAAAACGGCGTTTTTTGAGGATATTGAGGACAATTTCATTGATTGTTGGAAAATTACCGATAAAGCTGATAAGAATGACAACAGCATAGAAAATCTGGGCGAAAAATTCCCTGAGCTTGTTGAGGATATGGACAGCTCAGAGTTTGTCGGATATGAACCGCAGAGTGATGATTTTCGGCAGAGCGAATTTGACAATGATGATGAAGAAGAATTTTTGGACGAAAATGAAAGAGAAGGAGAATAAAAAATGGGTAAGTATAAGGGATTTGGCGGAAGCGGAATGAACCAGAACAAAAAAGTGCCGAATGTGGTAAAACAGGCACAGATGATGCAGGAAAAAATGGAACAAATCCAGGCCGATGTTGAAAAGCAAGAGGTCGAGGCTACAGCAGGAGGCGGTGCCGTTACGGTTAAGATGAACGGCAAAAAGGAGATAATCAAAGTCACGATAAAGCCTGAGGCGGTTGACCCCGAAGATGTTGAAACGCTGGAAGATTTGGTTACCGTTGCGGTAAATGACGCCATTAAAAAGGCGGAAGCACTTATGGAAAGTGCCATGGGCGAATTAACGGGGGGCATAAATCTTCCCGGAATGTTTTAGTAAGAGGTAGCTATGTATTCACCGACTATTGAAAGCTTAATCGAGCAGTTTGCACAGCTCCCCGGCGTCGGAAGAAAAAGCGCTGAACGTATGGCGTTTTATGTGCTTGATGTTATGAGTGATGAAGACGCAAAAAAGATGTCACAGATTATTGCAGAAGCAAAAAGCTCAATAAAATTTTGCGAAGTATGCCAGAATTTGACCGATACATCGCCCTGTCATATTTGCGGTTCGCAAAAGCGTGACAGGAGCGTTATTTGTGTTGTTGAAACGCCCAAAGATGTGTCCGCAATCGAGAAAACGGGACAGTATAACGGACTTTATCATGTGCTTCACGGGGCAATTTCCCCGATTGATAATATTTCACCTGACGATATACGGATAAAGGAGCTTCTTTTAAGGCTCACAAACGGCGAAACGGAAGAAGTGATTATGGCGACAAACCCGACTGTAAACGGTACGGCGACGGCTGTTTATATACAAAAGCTGTTAAAACCGTTTAATATAAAGGTCACGCGAATTGCCCACGGAATACCTATGGGAGCGGATATTGAATATGCTGACGAGGTAACGCTTTCCAAAGCCTTAGAAGCAAGAACAGAAATGAATTAAAAGAGGCTTTTATAGCCTCTTTTTGCATTTTTGTTGATTTTTAGACAAGTATATGATATAATACAGACGATTTGTTTTATCTAATAATGAGGAGAACTTGGATTATGAAGTTTATGGACTTTTGTGCCGGAATAGGCGGAGGCAGGATGGGTCTTGGACAGAATAATATTGAATGTGTGGCGTATAGCGAAATAGATTTTGCGGCAGATAATACATATAGGATTTTTTTTGGTGAAAAAGAAAAAAACTATGGCGACTTGATGAAGATAGATGCGAAAAAACTTCCGGATTTTGATATACTAATTTGCGGTTTTCCTTGTCAAACATTTAGCATTGTAGGAAAAAGAGAAGGTTTTTCAGATAGTAGAGGACAGATCATATACGGACTTATAAAAATACTAAAAGAAAAAAATATACCTTATTTCATTTTGGAAAATGTAAAGGGGTTAGTAAATCATAATAATGGGGAAACTTTAAAAACTATAATTAAAGCACTTGATGATGCAGGGTATAATGTTGATTACAGAGTTCTTAATTCGGAAGATTACGGAGTTCCGCAATTACGGGAAAGAATATACTTTGTAGGTATAAAAAAGGACATATCAAAAGGTGCTTTTAATTGGCCAAAACCAACAGACAAGCCAAATATTAAAGATTATTTGATAGATACAGACAACGAAGTTTTAGATATGAATAATCCTACATGGCAGAAATACTTGAATAATAAGTATAACAGAGGTAATTTTGATTTTGAAAAACTGCTTAAAGAAGATTATTTGGTATTAGATTGGCGACAAAGCGATTTAAGAGTATATAAGGGGAAAGTACCTACCTTAAGAACAGGAAGACACGGTATTCTTTACGTTAAGAATGGGAAACTGAAAAAGCTGAGCGGATATGAGGGATTGTTGTTGCAAGGATTTCCAAAAAGCTTGGCAGAAAAATCGAGAAATGTTAGTAATAGCAAGATATTGTCACAAGCGGGAAATGCAATGACTGTTTCAGTTATAAGCAAAATAGGCAAATCACTTTTAGAATATATCGAGGGGGAAAAAGTGGATAATTTAGTATTAAGGGGCTCTATGACAGCAAAAAATGGTTTTCAAAACGAAAAAGAAATTGCAGAAAAATTCAATCATTGGGAAACGGATACAGAAGCAAGACAATGGTTAGTTATTATGCAATATGACTTGAATAATATCGAATATGTAAAAGCAACTGTGTTATTGGGATACAAAGCAGATGTAAATGTTCAGGTACAAGTCAAACTAAAAAGTGCAGTTGATACAGAAAACATACAGGTGAAATTGGTTAGCAGTTCAAAAGGATTTAATCAAGTAGATAAACGTTGGTTATCACATTATAAAGAATTATGGAATATACCGGACGATGTCTATGAAATCTTGGAGTATTTTACAGGCGAAAAACCACCGTATAAAGCAAATACAAAAGATAAAAGAAGAATGTTTTTAAATGAAATGGAGCCTGAAAAGCAGAAAACGGTCATAGAATGGTTTAAACAAAACAAAACACTAATATTAAGTGATATAATTAAAGGAAGAGGACAGTTTTCTGCAGAATGGGTGCTTGTCGCACAAAAAACTAAAACTAACAGCAGGTGGGTTTTGAAAAATATAAATGAGGTTTTGCAACATTATGATAGAGGAGAAATAAAAGTTTCGCCAAAAGGAAGTATCACTTTCGGGAATATACTTGTGCAAAGAAAAGGCGGAGACGGTGGCAGAGATACCGCAAAAATGTTGCAATTTAAATTAGACCCGACAACTCTGTTTGATATTTAAGAAAAAATTGCCGAAAAATAAAATTTACAAAAAAACTCTTGCAAAATGAAAAAAGTTATGATATACTGCTATTCGGTGCAATTTGCACAGTTTAAAAATAAGGAAAAGGAGGCAAAATAATGCGTGAGGGAATTCATCCTGAATATAAGCAGACTACAATAAGATGCGCTTGTGGTGAAGTGATTGAAGTCGGCTCGACAAAGGAGAATATTCAGGTCGAAATTTGTTCAAAATGCCACCCGTTCTACACAGGTAAGCAAAAGCTGGTAGATACAGGCGGACGTGTTGATAAGTTCAACAAGAAGTTTGGACGCAAATAATTATTTTGGTAAATTACGAAAAACCCATACTTGGTTAGCCGAATCACCAACGGTTTCTCAGTATTGGGGGATAGTTAAATTATAGGAGGTGAAACCATATGACAAAGGAGCGTAAACAGGAGATTATCGCAAGTTTTGCTACTCATGAGGGTGATACAGGTTCTCCCGAAGTTCAGATTGCACTCTTAACAGAGAGAATCAACCACTTGAATGACGAGCATTTGAACTTTCATAAAAAGGATAATCATTCAAGACGCGGTCTTTTAATGATGGTTGGTAAGAGAAGAAATCTTATGAACTACTTAAAAGAACAAGATATCGAAAGATATCGTGCATTGGTTGCTAAGCTTGGTCTTAGAAAATAAATATAGTATCTTTATGGGCAAACAGAATTGTTTGCCCATACTGTATATATTAGGAGATATGATATTTAGCACATAAATAGAGCGTGCAAGGCTTTGCGGGCTGTATTTATCTGCTAATATGTATCTCCAAATCGTGCTGGTGCACAAGCCGGCCGGCCTGTCGGCCTCGGACCCGGTCGAATCGGCGCTGAACCTGGTCGTGCCAGCCAAC
>JAFSSG010000006.1 GCA_017451145.1 Clostridia bacterium | reverse complement strand
CATGAGGGCACTTACAACTAAAAAGGAACGCAGTATTGTAATGACTGCACTTCGTCCTGTTTCCAAAACAGAAAAAATCATATTCCCGATAGTTGTTACAATATTTGTGGCATGGCTTGTGCCGTCAGCGGCACCGCTCGTAGGTTCGCTTATGTTCGGAAATCTGCTTACCGAGTCGGGAGTTTGCGACAGACTTGCAAAAACAGTTCAAAATGAGCTTATGAACATAGTGACAATTTTCTTGGGCGTCTCGGTAGGAGCAACAGCGACTGCAAAAACCTTCCTGTCACCTCTCACTTTATGCATACTCGCAATGGGAATAGTTGCGTTCGGAATAGGTACGGCAGGTGGCGTACTTTTGGCTAAATTTATGAACCTTTTCTTAAAGAAAAAGATAAATCCGCTAATCGGAAGTGCGGGAGTTTCTGCTGTTCCTATGGCGGCAAGGGTTTCGCAAAAGGTAGGTCAGGAAGAAAATCCGAAAAACTTCCTGCTTATGCACGCAATGGGACCGAATGTTGCGGGAGTTATAGGCTCTGCAATAGCGGCAGGTGTGCTTTTAGCACTCTTTGGTTGATACGGGAAAGGATAGTTTATGAGTAAATTATATATAACAGATACAATTTTGCGTGACGCACATCAGTCACAAGCGGCAACGAGAATGAGAACGGAGGATATGATTCCTGCGTGTAAGCTCCTCGACAGCATAGGCTATTGGTCGCTTGAATGTTGGGGCGGTGCGACATTTGACGCATGTATGCGGTTTTTGAATGAAGACCCGTGGGAAAGACTACGCGTTTTAAAGGCGAATATGCCAAATACAAAACTGCAAATGCTCTTTCGCGGTCAGAATATTTTGGGATATAAGCACTATGCCGATGATGTTGTAGAGGAATTCTGCAAAAAATCAATTGAAAACGGCATAGATGTCGTAAGAATTTTCGACGCGTTAAACGATCCGAGAAATTTGGAGTCGGCAATAAAATTCGTAAAAGAATACGGTGGGCATTGTGAGGCGGCAATAAGCTATACGGTAAGCCCTGTGCATAATATAGACTATTTCGTAAAACTTGCCGAAACGCTCGAAAAGATGGGTGCAGACTCAATCTGCATAAAGGATATGGCAAATCTGCTCCTGCCTTACGATTGCTACCAACTTGTCAAGAAACTAAAAGAGAATATCGGTGTTCCGATACACCTTCATACGCATAATACCGCAGGTACGGGCGATATGACAAACCTTATGGCAGTACAGGCGGGGGTTGATATTGTGGATTGTGCCCTGTCGCCACTTGCAAACGGCACATCAAATCCGTCAACAGAAGCAATGGTTGCAACGCTAAAAGGTACAGAGCGTGACACAGGACTTGATTTAAACAAGCTTTCCGAAGCTGCAACGCATTTCAGAAAAGTTGCGGACAGATTAAAAGCGGAGGGCATCTTAGACCCCAAGGTTTTAAATGTTGACCCAAATGCACTTTTGTACCAAGTTCCCGGCGGTATGCTCTCAAATCTTATATCGCAGTTAAAACAGCAAAATGCTGAGGATAAGTATTATGAGGTATTAGCGGAAGTTCCGAGAGTACGAAAAGATTTCGGCTATCCGCCACTTGTAACACCGACCAGCCAAATAGTCGGAACACAGGCGGTTTTAAATGTGCTTATGGGCAGATATAAGATGATAAGCAAGGAATCCAAAGGCATATTGCGTGGCGAATACGGAAAACTTCCGGGCGAAGTAAATGAGGAGGTACGCCGTATGGCAATCGGCGATGATGAGGTAATAACTTGCCGTCCTGCCGATTTAATAGAGCCGGAGCTTCCGAAATACCGTGAGGAAACCAAAGATTTTGCAAAATCAGAGGAAGATGTTTTAAGCTACGCACTTTTCCCGCAGGTTGCGAAAAAGTTTTTCGATACAAGGGATAATAAGCCTGAGGTTAAGGAAGAGCGTGAAGATAACGGAGTAAGAGAAATTTTTGTTGAGGATTTATCATAAAGGAGAGAAAAAATGGCGGAAGAGAATGTTTTTGACGTCCTGAAAGAAAGAGGCTTAATTGCACAAACAACGCATGAGGAGGAAATCAGGGAGCTTTTAGGAAAAGAGAAGGTAACCTTTTATATAGGTTTTGACCCGACAGCTGACAGCCTTCACGTAGGACATTTTTTGCAGATGGTTGTTATGAAGCATATGCAGGATCACGGTCACCGTCCAATAGCCCTGATCGGTGGCGGAACGGCGTATATCGGCGATCCGTCGGGAAGAACGGATATGCGTCAGATGATGACAAAGGAAACGATTGAGCATAATGCCGAGTGTTTTAAAAAGCAACTTTCCTGCCTTGTTGATTTTACAGACGGAAAGGCGATAATGGTAAATAACGCAGATTGGCTTTTAAACCTCAATTATGTTGAATTTATCCGTGATATAGGCTCACAGTTTTCGGTAAATGCAATGCTTACTGCCGAGTGCTTTAAGCAAAGACTTGAAAAGGGCTTGTCCTTTTTGGAGTTCAACTATATGCCTATGCAGAGCTACGATTTTCTTATGCTGAACAGAAAATACGGATGTAAAATCGAGCTTGGCGGCGATGACCAATGGTCAAATATCTTGGGCGGTATAAAGCTTTGTCACCGTAAGGATAATAAACAGGTTTACGGTATGACATTTACTCTTTTGACCACATCAGAGGGCAAAAAAATGGGCAAAACGGCAAAAGGTGCTTTGTGGCTTGATGCTAATAAATGCTCACCGTACGATTTTTATCAGTATTGGGTAAATGTGGGCGACGAGGACGTTATAAAATGCTTAAAGCTTTTAACCTTTATTCCTATGGACGAGATACGTAAAATGGAAAAATGGGAAGGTGCGGAGCTTAATAAGGCAAAGAAAATCCTGGCATATGAAGTTACTAAAATGGTACACGGCGAAGACGCTGCAAATCAGGTTAAAAATGCGGCTGAGGCGGTGTTCTCAGGAGGTGGCGTGAGCGAGGATATGCCGACTACCGAAATTTCCGAAATAGACGGAAAGGGCATTTTGGATTTGCTGACAGAAATCGGCATTGTGGCATCAAAAGCGGAGGCAAGACGTCTTATTCAGCAAAACGGACTTACCGTTAACGATAATAAGATAACAGATGTAAATCTGGTACTTGATAAAAGCTATATAGGCGAAAGCGGAATGATTGTAAAAAAAGGTAAAAAGGTCTTCCACCGAGTAGTGCTGAAGTAAAAAATCCCTCAAAAGAGGGATTTTTTTGTGACAAGTTTTTGCCACATTCACTTGTATTTGCCCACCCTTGCCATTACACAAGGAGGGCTTTTGAAAAATGATGGCTTTTTATAAAGCTAATCTATTAAGGCTCCCTTGTGTAAAGGGCAATTACGACGAAATGCTGCCTGTGGCAGAAAAAATGAGGCGTAATTGGTTCGGTTTTAAGGAGGTATGCGAACGAAGGTGAGCAGAGCGACTATAAAACCAGCGGAAAACTGTCACGGAGTGACTGAGGGATTGTTGCAACACTTTTACCGCAATTTCAAAAAATCCGACAGTACAAAAGATTAACAAAATAAGTCTTTTTTCATATTATGGTAAAAAGGAGGTATGGATAGTGAAAAAGTCTTTATTCATATTGGGTGGCGATTTAAGGCAGGAAACTGTCAAAAACCTTTTGGAAAAGGAAGATTTTGACGTTACCGCACTCGGTCTTTCTGAGGGCAAAATCCCTCTTGATAAGCTAAAAAAAGCCGATATTATAATTTTCCCTGTCCCGACGAGCAGTGATGGTGTCACTTTAAACGCACCTATTTCAAAAACGAAAACAGCTCTTTTTGATATTATCGGAAAAATAGACAAAAATTGTCTTGTTTTAGGTGCAAAAATGCCGCTTGATGCGGAAAAAATGTTACAGGGCAAGGGAATAAGGTATATAGACTATTTTAACAGGGAAGAGCTTATAATAAAAAACGCCATTCCGACAGCGGAGGGAGTCATTGAGATTGCACTTTCCGAAATGCCGATAACGATTTTCGGAAGCCGTGTTTTAGTTATAGGCTATGGGCGTGTCGGCAAAGTCATTGCGGAAAAATTCAAGCTTTTGGGAAGCGATGTCACTGTTTCGGCGAGAAAATTAGAGGATTTTGCGTGGATAGAGGAAAAGAGCTTAAAATCGGTACATACTAAGGCTTTAACAAATGCGGTCTCGGAGTTTGACCTTATTATAAATACCGTTCCTGCACGTGTTTTAGACGGCGAAACGCTTAAAAATATCCGATGCGATACGCTTATACTCGATGTTGCGTCAAAGCCGGGCGGAGTCGATTTTGAAATGGCAAAAAAGCTTAAAAAAAACGTAATATGGGCACTTTCTCTTCCGGGAAAAACCGCACCCATAACCTCCGGAAAGATCATAAAGGAAACGATAATGAACATTTTATCGGAAACGGAGGTGTAAAATGTGGAACTAAAAGGCAAAACTGTCGGATTTGCGATGACCGGCTCGTTTTGCACCTTTGCAAGAGTGATAAAGGAGGTTGAAAAACTTTCCGTAACTGATGCGAATATAATACCGATAATGAGCGAAACCGCTTATTCTACCGATACCAGATTCGGTAACGCTCAGGATTTTATAGCAAGGCTTCAAATGATTTGCGGAAATCCCGTGATAAAATCGGTAAAAGAGGCGGAGCCGATAGGTCCTAAAAGTTATCTGGATTTACTTATCATAGCACCATGTACGGGCAACACCCTTGCAAAACTTGCAAACGGTATTGCCGACAGCTCGGTGACTATGGCGGCAAAAGCACATTTACGTGGCGGGAAGCCCGTTTTAATCGCTGTTTCTACAAATGACGGACTTGGAAACGCCGCAAAAAACATAGGCTTTTTACTAAACAGCAAACATATCTACCTTGTCCCGTTCGGTCAGGACGACTGCGAAAAAAAGCCGAATTCGCTTGTTGCGGATATGACGAAAATCATACCTTGTGCGGAACTTGCATTAGAGGGTAAACAATTACAGCCAATATTGTGCTGATTATATATATCGGCAAAAGATAAGATAGGGAGCACCTTAAAGTGCTCCCTAAAAGTTTACAAAAAATTCAAAAAAAGTATGGTAATTCCTAACGATTTGTGTTATAATGTAAAATAGGTATATTATGGGAATGTATTTGCTAAATAAATCGAAATTTGAGGTGTATTATGGGACTTTTTGATAAAATATTCGGTACTTATTCGCAAAGAGAGCTAAAAAGGGTTACGCCGATTGCGGACAAGGTTATGGAGTTAGAACCGCAAATGCAGTTGCTTTCCGATAAAGAACTTGCGGAAAAGACTGAGGAGTTTAAAAAACGGATAAAAGACGGAGAAGACTTAGACAGTATTTTGCCGGAGGCTTTTGCGGTTGTGCGTGAGGCTTCATGGCGTGTGCTTGGAATGAAGCATTTTTATGTGCAGGTCATAGGCGGAATTATTCTGCATCAGGGCAGAATTGCAGAAATGAAAACAGGTGAAGGTAAAACACTTGTTTCCACGCTTCCCGCATATCTTAACGCACTAACGGGTGACGGTGTGCATATAGTTACGGTAAACGATTACCTGGCAAAGCGTGACTCTGAATGGATGGGGAAGGTTTATAAATTTTTAGGTCTCTCGGTAGGCCTTATTATCCATGACATTGATAATGATGAGCGTAAAGCCGCATACGGTGCCGATATTACCTACGGAACAAATAACGAAATGGGATTTGATTACTTAAGGGATAATATGGTCACATATAAGGAACAGCAGGTTCAAAGAGGACATAATTATGCAATCGTCGATGAGGTTGACTCTATCCTTATTGACGAGGCGAGAACGCCTTTAATCATATCTGGTATGGGCGAAGCCGCAAACGATCTCTATAAAGCAGCGGATAAATTTGTAAAAAGCCTCAAAAAAATGGTTGTAACCGAGGAAGATGACAAGGTGTTAGACGATGATTTGAACTGCGACTATATCGTTGACGAAAAGGCGAGAACGGCTACCTTAACAAAGCGTGGAATTGAAAAGGCGGAGCAGTACTTTAATATTGATAACTTAGCCGATCCGGATAATATGAAAATCCAGCATCATATAAATCAGGCACTTTCCGCAAATGGTGTAATGCACCGTGACAAACAGTATGTTGTTCAGGACGGCGAAGTAAAGATCGTTGATGAATTTACGGGAAGAATTATGCCCGGCAGACGCTATTCCGACGGACTTCATCAGGCTATTGAGGCAAAAGAGGGCGTAAATGTAGAAAACGAGTCAAAAACCCTTGCAACAATCACGTTCCAGAACTATTTCAGACTCTATAAAAAGCTGTCAGGTATGACGGGTACGGCACTCACCGAGGAAGAGGAATTCCAGCAGATCTATAGTTTGGACTGCGTTGAAGTGCCTACAAATAAGCCTGTTATAAGAATTGATGAGCATGACAGCGTTTACCGCACAGAAAAGGGCAAATATATGGCGGTTATACGCAAAATCCGTGAATGTAATGAAAAAGGACAGCCCGTATTGGTTGGTACAACTGATGTAGATAAATCGGAAATCTTGTCCGCACTTTTAAAGCGTGAGGGTATAAAGCATGAGGTCTTAAATGCCAAATACCATGCAAAAGAGGCGGAAATTGTTGCCCAAGCCGGTAAAAAAGGTGCAGTTACCATTGCAACAAATATGGCAGGACGAGGCACAGATATCATTCTCGGCGGAAATGCGGAATATTTGGCAAAGCACGAGCTATTAAAACAGCTTATTGCAAAAAAAGCAAATGACGAGGAAATGACCGACGAAAAAATCGAAATGCTAATGACAGAGGCGACAGGTCACGCCGAAACGGACGATGCCGATATTTTGGCGGCAAGGGCAAAATTTGAGGAGCTTAACGATAAATTCAAGGCTGAATTAAAGGACGAGCAAGAGGCAGTAAAGGAAGCGGGAGGACTTTATATAATCGGCACAGAGCGTCACGAGTCAAGGCGTATCGATAACCAGCTACGCGGACGTTCGGGACGTCAGGGCGATCCCGGTCAATCGAAATTCTATCTGTCTTTGGAAGACGATTTGATGCGTATTTTCGGCTCAGATAGGGTTAAAAATATGGTTTCAACGCTTGGAATTGCTGAGGACGAGCCGATTGAAGCGAAAATTTTGAACAAATCAATCGAAAATGCACAGAAAAATCTGGAAAGCCGTCATTTTGACGCACGTCGCCACGTTTTGCAGTATGACGAGGTAATGAACGAACAGCGTAAAATCATCTATGCACAGCGTCAGATGGTTTTGGACGGCGAGGATATTTCAGGAACAATCAAGAATATGATTGAGGCAACTATAGAGTCAGCACTTGACGATTTTATCGGCATTACCGATATTCCGGAAAATTGGAATATCAAAGGACTTACCGAGTTTGCAAACCAAAATCTTATGGCAAACGGTGAGTTTGAAATAAATAAGAGCGAACTCGATACAATAACAAAGGACGATATACGCCAAAGACTTTTGGAAATTGCAAATAATCGTTATGAGGAGCAATGTAAGCTGTTTGGCGAAAATATGCGTGAAATTGAGCGTGTAATGATGCTCCGTGTTGTCGATACGCTTTGGATGGACCATCTCGACGAAATGGAACACGTAAAGCGTGAGATAGGACTTCGGGCATACGGTCAGCATGATCCTGTTATTGAATATCGAAATGTCGGCAGTGAGCTTTATGAGGGAATGTTAGACGCCATAAAGCGTGATACGGTAAGATATGTCCTGAGCTTTAAGCCGAGAGCGGAAATCAAGCGTGTTCAGGTGGCAAAACCGCTTGACACGGGCGGTGACGGCTCACTTTCCAAAAAGCCTGTAACGGCTAAGAAAACCCCCGGCAGAAATGACCCATGCCCGTGTGGCAGCGGTAAAAAATATAAACATTGCTGTGGCAGATAACTGAAAGGAAATTTTTCAT
>JAFSSG010000005.1 GCA_017451145.1 Clostridia bacterium | reverse complement strand
TCAAGGAAATCCACTATGACGAGCTTATGGAAAAGAATCCTGAAAAGGCTATGATGTATGCCGTAAAAGGTATGCTCCCCAACAACACGATCGGCAGAAAAGCTTTGACACGTCTTCGTGTTTACAAGGGAGCAGAGCATGACAATGCTGCACAAAAGCCTGAAGCTTGGACTCAGGAAATTAAGTAAGGAGGATTTTTAAGATGGCAAAAGAACAGTTCTACGGAACCGGAAGAAGAAAATCGTCTATCGCAAGAGTCAGACTGATTCCGGGTAAAGGTAATATAACAATCAATAAAAGAGATATTGACGACTATTTCGGTCTTGATACTTTAAAGGTTATCGTTCGTCAGCCGTTGGTACTTACCAATACTGTTGCTAAATTTGATGTTGTTGCAACAGTTGAAGGTGGCGGATTTACAGGTCAGGCAGGTGCTATACGTCACGGTATTTCAAGAGCACTTTTAGAGGTTGATTCTGACGAATACAGACAGGCATTAAAACAGGCAGGTTACTTAACCAGAGACTCACGTATGAAGGAAAGAAAGAAGTACGGCTTAAAGGCTGCCCGTCGTGCACCACAGTTCTCAAAGAGATAATTTGTATCTATCAAAAATCCCGAAAACTCAAGGTTTTCGGGATTTTTTTGTTGTAACTCAACTAATTTCCACATCATCAACACTATTTTCAAGCAAAATATTTACAAGCTCGTTTCTCGAACGGTTGCTCCTTTTTGCCAAATCATCTATTTTTGCGAGTATTCCCTCCTTAATGCGAACCGACAACACCTGATACCGCCTCGCTGTTAAACATATAGGTAACATGATAAAAGACAACACATAAAACCGTCATCCAGCGAATGTTGTCAAGATAGTTCCTTCTCCTGCAAATTCTCCTCAATCTGCGTCTTCATCCATTGTTTCTAATAGGAAACTCACAGGGCGAAATCCGTCATTACAGGAAATCATCGCCGATTTGCCGTTTTTCATCCAACCGTCATACAAATTTTCCGCTCCGTGTGAAAGTGCCATAACAAACGGCGAAACGCTGTCCCATGCACTATCGCAAAATCCGTCGGGTTTTTGCCATCCGTTTGCGATAAATTCCTGCCCGATTTTCATATCACAGGCGTGTTCGATGGGATTTTCATACTTTTCGATTAAATCGCAGTAAAAAGCCATTTTCATAACTGTTATTTTTACTTTTTTCATAACATTTCCGTTCCTTATCGAGTTTTGATTTATTATACTATAAATGTGCCGGAAAAATCAACCGTACGCTTAATTTTTCTCTTGTTTTTCCGGAAAATTATGGTATAATATCCTTGTTAGGAGATGATTGATATGAAAAAGCTTTACAGATCGGACACGGACAAAAAGATTTTCGGCGTATGCGGTGGGATTGCAGAGTATTTCGATATTGACTCGACAGTTATCAGACTCATTTGGGCAATTTCAATCCTATGCCTCGGCACAGGGCTCTTGGCATACCTTATCGCAGCTTTGATACTTCCTTCAAGATCATAAAAAAACGGTGCTTACGCACCGCTTTTTTTGTGACATTCACTGCTCATGGGACAACCGGAGCAGCCGCACCCGCAGGAAGATTTTCCTGCTTTTTTATTTTTTACCACTTTTACAATTATTGCAGCTACTATCGCAACAAGTAAAAGACTTATAATAATCGTTGACATACTTAAACCATCCTTCCTGTTAAAATATAAGTAATTCAGGCTTTACGCATCCCTTAAGGTCGTTGCCTCTTTATACTTTTTGAAAAACAGCATATATATCATAGCACAAAGCACCAGAATTGCAACAACAAAACCTAAAAGATTGACATTTCCGTTAAATGCATTTCCGAATTGGTTGATCATAAGCGATATTGCATATGCAAATCCGCATTGATACGAAATTGCAAACCATGTCCATTTTCTGCTGTTCATTTCACGCTTAATTGCTCCTATTGCCGCAAAACACGGTGCACACAATAAGTTGAATACCAAGAAGGAAAATCCCGTAATGCTCGTAAATGCCTCCCCTATTCCCTGATATGCATTTCCGTTTCCGCCATAGAGGATACCCATCGTTCCTACTATGTTTTCCTTTGCAACAAGTCCTGTTATCGACGCTACCGTTGCCTCCCAATTTCCAAATCCGACAGGGGCGAAAATAGGTGCTATTATACTTCCTATTCTCGCAAGAATAGATAAATCAAGTTCATCCTCGGCAAGCATCCTGAACCCGTCCTCAGCAAAACCGAAAAAGCTTGTAAACCATACGAAGATTGTCGAAAGCAGGATTATTGTTCCTGCTTTTTTGATGAAGGACCAGCCACGCTCCCACATTGACCTCAAAACATTTGACAGCGTCGGCAGGTGGTATGCGGGAAGCTCCATAACGAACGGTGCAGGATTTCCTGCAAACATTTTCGTCTTTTTAAGCATTATTCCCGATATTACTATTGCCGCCATACCGATAAAGTATGCGGAAGTCGCAATCAGAGCCGAACCCCCGAAAATCGCACCTGCAATCATTGAAATGAACGGAATTTTTGCACCGCACGGGATAAATGTTGTAGTCATAATCGTCATACGGCGGTCACGCTCATTCTCTATCGTACGACTTGCCATAATGCCCGGCACACCACAGCCTGTGCCTATGAGCATAGGAATAAATGATTTTCCCGATAACCCGAACTTTCTGAAAATTCTGTCAAGCACAAACGCAATACGTGCAATATATCCACAAGCCTCCAAAAATGCCAAGAGCAAGAACAGAACGAGCATTTGCGGAACAAACCCCAAAACTGCTCCGACACCTGCTACAATACCGTCTAAGATAAGTCCTGACAGCCATTCTTCCGCTCCCGCTTTTTCCAAGCCGTCGCCGATAAGCGTCGGTATTCCCTTGATCCATAAGCCGTAATCGGCAGGATCAGGCTCTGTAAAGCCGTTTTCCTCAAAATAATTTACCGCATCTTTATATGATACGGGAATTACTCCGTCTTCGGCATTTTCGGGAACTTCGTCAAAATAAACCGTCATTTCCTCAGTACCGAGAGTTTCTTCGTCAACGATTTCAACCGTTTCCGTTTCATTTCCCTCAACCGCTCTCATTTCGGTAATTGTGGCATCAGCGTCGAAATCTTCCGCCTCCAAGTCAAGCTCATAAAAAGCATCTACGGCGTTTAAATTATTTGCATATTCCTCTGATACCTCTTCATACGCACTGCGTCCGATACCCAAAAAATACCAGCCGTCGCCGAAAAGTCCGTCATTTGCCCAATCGGTTGATTTTGCACCTATTCCGACCATAGAAATATAGTAAACAAGATACATGATAACCGCAAATATCGGAAGTCCCAGCCATCTATTAGTTACAATCTTATCTATTTTATCCGAATAGGAAAGCTCACCTGCATTTTTCTTATTATAACAGGTTTTTATGATTTCTGCAATATACACGTATCTTTCATTTGTTATGATACTTTCCGCATCATCATCAAGCTCTTTTTCGGCAGATTTTATATCCTCCTCTATGTGCGAAAGCGTCTTTTTATCAATTTCCAGCTTATTTATGATTTTTTCGTCACGCTCAAAGACTTTAATCGCGTACCATCTCTGTGCCGTCTTAGGCATATCATGTAAAACTGCTTCCTCAATATGTGCTATTGCGTGTTCAACAGGTCCGGAAAATGCGTGTGGCGGCACGATTTTTCCGTTTTTGGCTGCATTTATCGCCTCTTCTGCCGCATCCATTACTCCCGTTCCCTTTAATGCCGAAATTTCAACTACCCTGCAACCAAGCCGTTTTTCAAGCGTTTTTGTATCAAGTCGGTCGCCGTTCTTTTTTACTATATCCATCATATTTACGGCAACAACAACAGGTATTCCAAGCTCGATAAGCTGTGTTGTAAGATATAAGTTTCTTTCGATATTTGTGCCATCTACAATATTCAGTATAGCGTCAGGCTTTTCATCAATAAGGTAGTTTCTCGCAACTACTTCCTCCAAAGTATATGGCGAAAGGGAATAAATTCCCGGTAGGTCTGTAACAGTAATATCTGTGTGCTTTTTCAGTTTTCCTTCCTTTTTCTCAACCGTAACACCGGGCCAATTCCCTACAAATTGATTTGAGCCTGTGAGTGCGTTAAAAAGCGTTGTTTTTCCGCTATTCGGATTTCCTGCAAGTGCAATTTTTATACTCATTTTTCACCCTCCTTAGTTAGCAGAGACTAACATCTTGTTAAAAAAAATCATTCAACCTCTATCATCTGTGCGTCGGCTTTTCTTATGGAAAGCTCATATCCCCGTACTTTGACTTCAATCGGATCGCCAAGCGGTGCAACTTTTCTTACAAAAATTTTTGTGCCTTTTGTAACGCCCATATCCATAATACGCCGTTTTACAGCACCCTCTCCTGTAAGTTTGACTACTTGAACCTCTTCCCCGACTTTTGCATCTTTTAAAGTTTTCATTCTCTCCCCCTCTTTCTATATTAAAATTTTATTTGCCATATCACTGTCTATAGCAACCCGTGATTCCTTAACTTTAATTATGACATTACCGCCAAGAGCTGTAATTAACGTAGCATTTCCTCCAACTGCAAAGCCCAGATTTTCAAGATGCTTCTTAACCTCAGGACTTCCGCCTATCTTTTTTATAATACATTCTTTTCCAACGTCTGCAAAGCTTATAGGAATCATAAACTCACCCCTTTTGCACTAATGGGTTAGCTAATGCTAACTTCTATTACATTATAGTTACCTAAAGCTAACTTGTCAATAATTTTAAGGTCGATTTTTGAATTTTCGTTATAGTGAATAATTAGTTAGCTTGTGCTAACTAAAATTTTGTGCAATATTTATTTCTCTTGCATTTTATGAGAAAATGTGATATAATATTTTTTAAGAGATTGGAGGCGAAATTTATGGCGGTAGAAGAATCTAAGGAAATGTATCTTGAAACCATACTTATTCTTTCGCAAAAGGGCGGAACTGTGCGTTCAATAGATATAAGCGAGTATATGGGTTATTCAAAACCGTCAGTTAGTCGGGCAATGTCAATCCTGAAAAACGGCGGATATATCGAAGAAGATTACCGCGAGGGCATAATCCTCACCGAAAAAGGCAAAAAAAAGGCAGAAGAGGTCTATGACCGCCACAATACGCTTACCAAGATGTTTGAAAGTCTCGGCGTTGACTCAAAAACCGCCGCAGATGATGCGTGTAGGATTGAGCATTATATAAGCGATAAAACTTTTAAGGCGATAAAAAAGCACTTTTTGCAATATAAATAGCAAAAAACACGGTTTTTAAAACCGTGTTTTTTGCTATTACAGTTGCCAAACATCCAAACCTCTTGTCTCCTTTTTTGATTCAACTTGATTACGGTCAAAATCTCCTTTTTCCATGAGGTCGTAAATCGTTATTCCTTTAAAATAATTCTCCAAAAGCTCATATGCACCCTGCCACATTTTAACTGTCCTGCACACATTTTTCCTTTCGCATGGCTTTGCTCCGCTTACAAGACATGCAACAGGTGCTATCGAGCCTTCCGCAGCGGTCACTATGTCCGAAACGGTAATGCTGTTCGGCTCACGGCAGAGCCTGTATCCCCCGCCTTTTCCGTGAACGCCCTCAATAAGTTCTGCTTTCGTTAAAAGCGGTACAATTCTTTCAATATATTTTAGCGAAATGCCTTGCCTTTCGGCAACATTTTTCATCGCTACATATTCTCCGTCGCTGTTCTCCGCTAAATCTATCATAATTCTAACGGCATAACGCCCTTTTGTAGATATAAGCATAAATTTACTCCTCTGCAAAAAGCGGTGTAGAAAGGTATCTGTCGCCCGTATCGGGAAGTAGTACGACTATATTTTTACCCTTGTTTTCAGGACGTTTTGCAAGTGTTATCGCCGCATATGCTGCCGCACCTGATGATATGCCGACCAAAACGCCCTCGCTCCTGCCTATTCTTCTGCCCGTTGCAAAAGCGTCCTCGTTTGATACAGGTATAATTTCGTCATAAATCTTTGTGTTCAGCACTTCCGGCACAAATCCCGCACCTATACCCTGAATTTTATGCGGACCTGCTACGCCTGTTGAAAGTACAGCCGAAGTTTGCGGTTCAACTGCAACTACCTTTATATTCGGATTTTTTGATTTCAAATACTCGCCTACGCCTGTTACCGTTCCGCCTGTTCCGACACCTGCAACAAATATATCAACCTTGCCGTCCAAGTCCCCGTATATTTCAGGACCTGTCGTTTCAAAATGTGCCTTTGGGTTTGCAGGGTTTACAAACTGACCTGCTATAATGCTGTCAGGAATTTCATTTTTAAGTTCCTCGGCTTTTGCTATCGCACCTTTCATGCCCTTTGCACCGTCAGTTAAAACAAGCTCTGCACCGTATGCTTTCATAAGCTGTCGGCGTTCTACCGACATAGTTTCCGGCATTACAATTATTATCCTGTACCCTCTCGCCGCAGCTATCATGGAAAGGCCTATTCCCGTATTTCCGCTTGTCGGTTCGATTATTACAGAGCCTTTCTTGAGCTTTCCGCTTTTTTCCGCGTCATCTATCATTGCTTTTGCAATCCTGTCCTTAACAGAACCTGCGGGATTGAAATATTCAAGCTTTGCAAATATTTTAGCCTCTAAACCTTCCTCCGTCTCAATGTGTGTAAGCTCCATAATAGGCGTTTTTCCTACCAATTCATCTGCAGATTTATAAATTTTTGACATATCCCCAACCGTCCTTCCATATATGTACTCTTGATATTTTTACCTATCTATTTAGTAGGTTAATAGTATTTTAACGCCTTTTTCGATATTTGTCAATACTTTTTTCAAAAAAATATGCGATATTTTTTATCGCATATTTTTAATTTCCTACATTATATATGTGTATCGGTCTTATTCCTCTATAAACATAGCTTGAAAGAGGACGGCAGT
>JAFSSG010000044.1 GCA_017451145.1 Clostridia bacterium | reverse complement strand
TATACAGGAGGACAAATTTATGGCAATAATTAGAATTAAAAAATACTCGGAAAATATCTCTTTAGGAGACACAGATTTAACAAACACCTCTCTCAGCCTGAAGGCGGTCGGTTTACTGATGACCCTGTTATCAATGCCCAAAAAGTCTGCGTTTACTGTATCGGGGCTTGCTTATACCGTAAAGGACAGCGTTTCATCGGTAAAGAAATGTATCAACGAACTTATAAATGCGGGCTATATTTCACGAACACAGAAACGTGCGGCAGACGGCAAATTTCTTGAATGCGATTATTACGTCTATGAATTCCCGATGTTTGCAAAAAGAGAACCCGAAGTGGTTAGTTTGGTAGATTTTTTTGATATGGCGGAGGCAAGCAGCAAGCCAAAAACGGCTGTTTCCGCTGCTGCGGAGTATCCGCACGAAAAAATTGAGGAAAATATTTCATTCGGTACGAAATACACTGCGGAGTACAATGAGAAAAATAAAATAAAAAATATTTCTTTCGCCGAAAAACAACCTGCGGAGTCTGTCGGTAAAATAAATAAAGAAAAATTTGATGAACTTTGCAGCAAGGTAAACGCACTTTCCGATACGCTTTCCCGCTTTATGGATACGCAGTGCGACCTGAACGACATACTGCTTGACCAGATGGAGGGTATTATGGATATGACCTGCGGGCGCGAAAACGGAAATGAGTATTGAGTATGTTTGACATCAACGATCTAATGACACCGAAAGTAAGGGCACGGTTTGACAAACTGACACAAATCAGAAGTCAAGCCGTTTTTTTATTGCAGCTGCTTGACTACACACTCTATTTCCCCGATGAAGCCGATGAGATAACACGATATTGCAAAGATTGTTGCAATGAGATATATGATACAGGCAAATTTTTAAAACTAAAATCGTACAGCGAGTTTATTAAAAACTATGCCTCACGGGTGCATGATATAGATGAAGTCAAAAAACTGATAAACGAGCTGTGTTCGGGCATTTTGGACGAGATGGATAACCTTGATGAAATCATAGATAAGGCACAAAGCGTTTTTGAGCCCGTGCAGTCCATTGATGATTATGAGTTTTCAGTGCCAATGCCCGAAAGCAAGGTGAGTGACAAGAAGAAAAAGACATTGACCGACATAATGAAATATAAGGAGCTTGTGACTCCGCAGAGATTTAAGAAGGAGAAAAAGAAAGAATGACAGTTATGGAAATAAGGGTGAGATCACCCACAAGCCGTTGATACGGAAAACATTTTTAGTTTAGGAGGGACTTAAATGCTTGAAGAACAAGGGCACGGAGTGCTAAAACACAGTGCGGAAAAGTTTTTCGGCTGGATGTTTTCTGTTCTGAAGAAATCGTATACACATTTAAGGGACAAGTCAAATCATAACAAAGAGGAATCGGGCAAGAAAAGCGTAAAAGACCTTGTTCGCAAGGGACGTGACTTGGAATTGACCGAATATATACAGGAAAAAATCAAGCTGAAAGATATATGCGGACAGCTCAAAAAGCAGGGTATAGCTTTTGCGGTAAAAAAGAGCAAAGACGGAGTATATCAGGTCTTATATCAGCGCAAGGATGCAACATTGGTAAATGAAGCCATAGAAAAATGCTATATGAAGGAGTTGAAGCCCAAAAGAACGCTGAAAGAAGTCCTTAACCGCAATAAACAGTTTGTTTCCAATCATAAGGACATTTCAGAACCTCTCAAGCACAGGGAGGTAAATGCGAGATGAAAACAAAAATTGTTTTTATGCTGATTTGCGGTGTGCTTGTTTTTGGTGTCGGTAATAACTGTGCTTATAACTATATGAACTCACAGGCAACCGATATAAGCGGCAGGTTGGAGGCGGTATCTACGGGACTTGAACGCATAGACAAAGATTTTTATATATTTGATTTAAAATCATTGGGAGCAGGCAGTTTATGCCTGTTTTTTTATTCCCTCGGCTGTATATATGCTATCTTTTGCAAAAGAAATACAATGCCCGGCAGGGAACACGGTTCCGCCGAATGGGGAACAGCAAAGGATATAGCAAAATTTAAG
>JAFSSG010000043.1 GCA_017451145.1 Clostridia bacterium | reverse complement strand
GTGAAATCCGGCGGTTTTTGCGCGATGACGGGCTTATTAAGGTCAGCCGAAGCCTCAAGCAAGCGGCGCAAAAGGGCATAAAAGCAAGAGAGGAATTGAAAAACACGCTCGGCAGAGAGCCGACTATCAAGGAAATTTCCGAAAATACGGGGCTATCCTGTGAAGATTTGGTTTGCGCCTTTGACGCGGCAAGAGAGCCAGAGTCGATAAACCGTGCACTCTATGACGATTCGGACGAAACGCTTTCGGACAGCCTTTCGAGCGGAAATGACGAGGAAATAATAACCGACAGGATTTTGATTGAGCAGCTGCTCGAAAAGGTAGAGCCAAAGGAACGGCAGGTGATAGTTTTGCGTTATTTTAAGGATAAAAGTCAGCAGGAGATCGCAAAAATGCTCGGCATATCGCAGGTGCAGGTTTCGCGGATAGAAAAAAAGGTGCTTGAAAAAATGCGTCTTGCTAAGGTTTAGCAAAGGTGTAATCCCTCAACCGCTAATGCGGTCCCCCTCCCTTTAGGCAAGAGAGGCTTAGTAATTAGTTTTTCTCATGTTCGTTCGGTAGTTGTAATTGTTTCAGTTTCGCAGATAACCTTCCTTTTCGGTCACCATGAGGCTCCCTTGCCCTAAAGGGAGCTGTCAGCGTAGCTGACTGAGGGATTTTTTCTGTCAAAAGATGCACATTAGCAATATTTAAACATCTTTATTTGTTCCGTTTTTTTTACAATCCTCCCGTCACACTTCGTGTGCCACCCTCCTTTACTGCATAAGAGGTTTTTTCCTTGCCAAATCGAGTATATGCGCGACGATAAAACAACAAATGGCTTACCGTAGGGGCGGATGCCCACATCCGCCCGTTTTACAACATTTCGGGACGATGTAGGCATCGTCCCCTACATTACTCATAAGAGTTTTTTGCCTCCCTTGCCTAAAGGGAGGTGGATTTTGCGTAGCAAAAGACGGAGGGATTCTGTGTGAAAGAAATTATACTCTTTTCAGCAGGATTTAGCGATATAACGCCGTCAAAAACGGGCTTTTCAAAGTTGTCATAAACGGTCAAAGTAATGCTTTCAAACGGAAAAAACGCATATTCCGACACACAACCCTTTAAAATGTCGGAAAATATGCGTTTTTCTTCTGTATTTACCGAAATGCTCGGTATCAAGCTGTCATTTTTAACCGCAATCCACGCCATAAAAATACTCCTTTCGGAATATACTATGCGGTTTACATAAAAAGTGTACTTGTTTTATGTGGATTTACAAAAGCGGTAAATATGTGCTGTCATCAATATTAGCCACCATATTGCAATAGTACAAATCGATGCAAATTTAGCATTATCGAATATCAATCTGCCCAATAGCAAGAGTGCCGATTGACCAACCCATTTTGATATATATTTCGATATCAATCAGACTTGCTTTTTCAGGAACTACTATATTTCGTACATCACCTCTTCCGCTACTATCCCCCCTAAAAGTCGTTGTACATTCTGTAGAGATAGTATGATTTCCGGGTGTAATTGTGGTATAAAAAGAACTACCATTGCTTAGCGTGCCTACCCTGTTTTGATCTATAAAAACTGAACCTGAAACCCCGTTACCTTGAAGCCTCTTTTCCCTGTGAATATATACTTTTATTTCTTTCACCTTCTTGATGGGCGCTCCGCAATTTGGGCAACTGGGT
>JAFSSG010000042.1 GCA_017451145.1 Clostridia bacterium | reverse complement strand
GTTTTTAACAAAAAATCAGACTAACGGCAGGGGCAGAAAGGGAAGGACTTGGGAGGCGTCAAAAGGCGGTATCTATATGACAGTTCTCTTAAAGCCGAAAGAGATAACGGAGGATGTCTCGGCAATGACACTTGCCGTAGGACTTGCCGTTTCAAGAGTAATCCCGAAATCACTTATAAAATGGCCCAACGATATAATTCTGGGAAGCAAAAAAGTGGCGGGAATTTTAATAGAAACCAAAATCACGGGCAAAACGGGCGTTATTGCAATCGGCGTCGGTATAAATGCAAACAATACCGAATTTCCGGAAGAGCTTTCGGAAAAAGCCACATCAATACGATTGTTTTCGGGGATGGAGCAGAACGAAACAGAGCTTATTATAAAAGTATATAATGAAATTATTTCAGTTTTAGATGAATTTTCGCAAGGGTTTTGCAAAATCCGAGATGAATATTCCGAAAAGTGCGTCACGATAAACCGTGAAATAACGGTAATCAAAAACGGAAAAAACAAAAAAATGTATGCGGTGGGAATAGGCGATAAGGGCGAACTTTTGGCGGAAGCGGACGGCAAAATCGAAGTAATAAATTTCGGCGAAGTGTCGGTAAGAGGGCTTTTGGGCTATTGCCTATAAGCCTTTTTTATATAATAAGCGTCTATATATTGATAAAAAAATACAAAATTTAACAATTTTCTACAATATATTGATTGACAAGCGGAGATTTATGTTATATAATGAGAACATCTTTTGCACGAGGTAATAATATGAAAATTCACGGACTTCAAAAACTGACGCTTTTAGACTATCCCGAAAAGACAGCCTGTACCGTATTCACGGGCGGTTGCAATTTCAGATGTCCATTCTGTCATAACGCACTTTTGGTGACCGATATTGACAGCTCACAAACCTATTCTGAGGAGGAGATTTTGGACTTTCTCTCAAAAAGGACAGGGCTTTTGGACGGTGTTTGCATAACGGGTGGCGAACCGCTTATGAATGGCGATATTGCCGATTTTATCAAGAAAATAAAGGAAATGGGATATAGTGTTAAGCTGGACACTAACGGCACTTTCCCCGAAAGGCTCAAAACGCTTTTGGAAAATAATCTTATCGATTATGTCGCTATGGACATCAAAAATTCCAAATATAAGTACGCAATAACGGCAGGAATTAAAAATGTCAATATTTCCGATATAGAAAGAAGCATAAATCTTTTGAAATCATCGGACATTGACTACGAATTCCGTACAACAGTAGTAAACGAATTTCATACCGAGTCGGACATTTTAAAGATAGCCGAGTGGATAAAGGGAGCAAAGAAGTATTTTTTGCAGAATTTTGAGGATAGCGGGAACTTGATCGGCGAAAATTTGACCGCCGTTTCCAAGGAGGTTTTGGAGAGTATGAAATCTGCCGCAAAAGCATTTGTGGAAAATACACAAATACGCGGAGTGTAGTAAATTTGCGGATTTTCAATGAAAAAAAAGACTTTTTTTAAAGAAATTTGGAAAAATTTGTCGAATGTCACAAAACACAATATATTGTATTTTTTAGCTTGACTTTATACAATATGTATGGTAAACTGATTAGGTAATTTAAAGAAAGAGGATAAAAAAATGTATGTTGTACTAAAAAGAGATGGAAGAGTTGCAGACTTTAACATCGCAAAAATTAAAGACGCTATAACGATGGCGTTTGATGCTTGTGAAAAGCAATATCACCCTGACACAGTAGATTTTTTGGCACTGAAAGTAACTGCGGATTTTGAACCGAAAATTGAAGACGGCAAAATCAGCGTCGAAAATATACAGGACAGCGTTGAATCTGTTTTGATTAAGGCAGGATATGACGAGGTTGCAAAGGCGTATATTCTCTACCGTAAACAGCATGAGAAAATGCGTAATATTAACGCAACTATGCTTGACTATAAGGCAATAGTCGATAACTATTTAAAGGTAAACGATTGGCGTGTTAAGGAAAATTCGACCGTAACATATTCGGTAGGCGGACTTATCCTTTCAAATTCGGGTGCAATCACCGCAAACTATTGGCTTTCCGAAGTTTATGACGAAGAAATCGGCAACGCTCACAGAAATGCCGATATCCATATCCATGACCTTTCAATGCTTACAGGCTATTGTGCAGGTTGGTCATTAAAACAGCTTATTCAGGAGGGCTTGGGAGGCGTTCCCGGCAAGATTACATCATCACCGGCATCACACCTTTCCACCCTTTGCAACCAGATGGTAAACTTCTTGGGTATTATGCAGAATGAATGGGCAGGTGCACAGGCATTTTCGTCATTTGACACCTATTTAGCACCTTTTGTAAAGGTAGATAATCTTACTTATAAAGAAGTAAAGCAGTGCATACAGTCCTTCATATACGGCGTAAATACGCCGAGCAGATGGGGTACACAGTCGCCCTTTACCAACATAACGCTTGACTGGACAGTTCCTAACGATTTGGCAGAATTAAATGCAATCGTCGGCGGAAAGGAAATGGATTTCAAGTATAAAGACTGCAAAAAGGAAATGGATATGGTCAACAAGGCGTTCATCGAAATCATGATTGAGGGTGACGCCAACGGCAGAGGTTTCCAATATCCTATCCCGACATACTCGATTACGAGAGATTTTGACTGGTCGGATACCGAAAATAACCGTTTGTTGTTTGAGATGACGGCAAAATACGGAACACCGTATTTCTCAAACTATATAAACAGTGATATGGAGCCTTCCGATGTTCGTTCAATGTGCTGCAGACTTCGTCTTGATTTAAGAGAACTCCGTAAAAAATCGGGCGGATTCTTCGGTAGCGGTGAAAGTACAGGTTCAGTCGGCGTTGTTACCATAAATATGCCGAGAATTGCGTATCAGGCAAAGGACAAAGAGGACTTTTATGCCCGTCTTGACAGAATGCTCGATATCGCAGCAAGGTCACTAAAGGTAAAGAGAACGGTTATCACAAAGCTTTTGGATAACGGACTTTACCCATATACAAAGCGTTACTTGGGAACATTTAACAATCACTTCTCAACAATCGGTCTTGTCGGTATGAACGAGGCGGGACTTAATGCAAATTGGCTCAAGAAGGATATGACGCATAGGGAAACACAAGACTTCACAATAGAAGTTTTAAATCATATGCGTGAGAGACTGTCCGATTATCAGGAGGAATACGGTGACCTTTATAACTTGGAGGCAACTCCTGCTGAGTCAACGGCATACCGTTTGGCAAAACACGATAAGAAGAGATTCCCGGACATCGTAACGGCAAACGAAAACGGAACGCCTTATTATACAAATTCATCACACTTGCCTGTTGGATTTACTGAGGATATCTTCTCGGCACTCGATATTCAGGACGAGCTTCAGACTCTTTATACATCGGGTACTGTATTCCACGCATTCTTGGGCGAAAAGCTTCCCGATTGGAGTGCGGCTGCAAATCTTGTAAGAAAGATTGCAGAAAACTATAAATTGCCGTACTACACAATGTCACCTACCTATTCGGTATGTAAAAACCACGGCTATATCGCAGGTGAAGTTGCAACATGTCCTGAGTGTGGCGAAAAGACTGAGGTTTACAGCAGAATTACAGGTTACTATCGCCCTGTTCAGAATTGGAACGACGGTAAAACACAGGAATATAAAGACCGCCGTACATATGATATCGCAAATTCAAAGATAACAAGAAACGGCGTAATAAATGAAAAAGCTGTAGAAGAGCCGAAGGTGCAGAAGATTTCAGCAGAGGGAGATGCAGTATATCTTTTCGCAACGCCTACTTGCCCAAATTGTAAGATTGCGGGTGTAACGCTCGATAAGGCGGGTATTGCATATGAAAAGATTTATGCAAATGAGCATCCGGAAATGGCAGAGGAATACGGCATCAAACAGGCACCGACGCTTGTTGTAATATCGGACGGCGAGGTTTCAAAGTTCACAGGCGTATCGGATATCAAAAAATATATAAATGCGTAAGGAAAAAGATATGTACGATATTATTGTAATCGGCGGCGGCCCTGCTGGGCTGACCGCCGCTCTGTATGCGTTAAGAGCGAATAAAAAAGTTCTGGTAATAGAAAAGGAGACTTTTGGCGGACAGATAACATTTTCGCCAAAGGTTGAAAATATCCCGGGATTTACCGAACTTTCAGGTAATGAATTTGCCGAAAAGCTGGTAGAGCAGGTGCTTTATCAGGGTGCAGATGTGGAATCTGCGGAGGTTTTGAGCGTCAGCGGTGACGGTATTAAAACCGTAACAACCGACGGCGGAGAGTTTTCGGCAAAAGCGGTGATTGTTGCAACAGGTGCAAAGCACCGCCTTTTAGGGCTTCCCGACGAGGAAAAATTTATAGGTGAGGGCATATCCTTTTGTGCCGTTTGTGACGGGGCATTTTATATGAATAAAACCGTCGCAGTAGTAGGTGGCGGGAACTCTGCTTTGCAAGAGGCGATTTTGCTTTCGGATTTGGCCAAAAAGGTGTATATCGTGCAAAATCTGGACTTTTTGACGGGCGAAAAAAAGCTTCAAGAGCAGTTAAAGGACAATGTTGAAGTCATTTTGGGCAGTGTTGTCACCGAGTATCTGGGTGACAACGAATTAAGCGGAATACGCATAAAAAATGAGAAGAGCGGTGAAAAAAGCGAACTTTCGGTTGACGGCGTATTTTTGGCAGTCGGACTCATTCCGCAAAATGATGCTTTTTCAAACATTTTGGAGCTTGACGAGCGTGGCTATGCAAAAGCAGATGCCGATTTAAACGGAGCAAAAGACGGAATTTTTGTAGCAGGAGATTGCCGTCAAAAAAAGATAAGACAGGTAACGACGGCAGCGTCAGACGGTGCTGTTGCGGCATTGTCTGCATGTGATTATATAGATTCTAAAAAGTTTTAGGAGAAATAGTTATGGGCAAAAAACGTAGGCACGGCGACAGACGTGACGGTGTACTTTTGAGAAATGTTGACGCGATGCATTTTATGATGCCGATTATGATGCCGAACAGATGCGATAATGAGGCGTTTGTTTCAGAAAGAATCGACCTTACCAATCTCAACAAGTATTTAGAAAAGAAAAACAGCGGAAATCCCGAATACAAGTATAATCTGTTTCAGGCGATAGTTACTGCAATTCTCAAAACGGTGACTTTAAGACCGAAAATGAACAGATTTATTGCAAACAACAATCTTTATCAAAGGAATGAAATAAGTGCGTCCTTTGTGATAAAGAAGCAGTTTACCGATTCGAGCGAGGAAGGCTTGGCATTTATTCATTCAAAAGAAACCGACACGATTGACGATATTCATAACGAAATTTACCGTCAGGTAACATATTGCCGAACGGGCGATAATAAAGACGCAACGAGCGAGGTTATGGACATATTCAATAAAATGCCGAGATGGTTTGCAAAATCGCTCGTGAAATTCTTATGCGTTTTAGAACGTCACGGCAAAGTCCCTGCATCGCTTTTGGAAACGGATCCGTATCAGTCATCGGTAATACTTACAAATCTCGGCTCAATAAAGCTTCATTCGGGCTATCATCATCTGACAAATTGGGGAACAACCTCTGTTTTTGTTATAGTCGGGGAGAGAAAAATGCGTCCGTTTTTTGATGAAAGCGGAAATGTCACTATGCGTGACAGCGTAGATTTAGGCTTTACTGTTGACGAGCGGATCGCAGACGGATACTATTTTTCAAAGACAATAAAACTGTTTAAGGACATTTTGGAAAAACCCGAGCTTTTGGACAGACCGCTTTCTGAGGAGGTATAAAGGACAATGGGAATGGTCGTTAAAACCCCATGGCTTTCCTCAATGGGCGATGTGCCGGATAAGTTGGAATATTTCGGCGGAACTATGTTTGAAATGGTAGAGAACATGGCGTATAAATACCCAAATTTAACGGCGTTTGATTTTATGGGACGGGCTACCAGCTACAAAAAAATGGTAGAGGAAGTGGAACGGTGTGCAAAGGCACTAAAAACCATAGGTGTACGCGAAAATGACAGGGTTACTATCGCACTTCCGAACTGTCCACAAGCTGTTTATATGCTGTATGCGGTGAATTTAGTGGGTGCAGTCGCGAATATGATTCATCCACTTGCAGCTGAAAAGGAGATAGAGTTTTACCTGAGCGAGTCGGAAAGTGTAACGGCTATTACGCTTGATAGATTTTACGGAAAATTCGAGGCGATCCGCCATAATACAAAGCTTACAAATATAATAATAGCAAGTGTGAAGGACGAACTGTCAAAGCCGATTAAAGCGGGGTATATGCTGACAGAGGGGCGAAAAATCCGAAAAATTCCGCAAAATGCACCGATAATCCGCTGGAAAGATTTTATGCGTCTTTCGGGATGCTGTTTTTATAATTACAGAGTAAAACGGAAAGCGGAGGATACCGCGGTTATTCTATATTCCGGCGGAACAACAGGAGTTACAAAAGGCATACTTTTGTCGAATAGAAATTTTAACGCACTCGCGGAAGAGGTAATATCAGCAAACCCGTTCAAAGTAGGCGACAGTATGCTTACGGCGATGCCGCTTTTTCACGGGTTTGGGCTTGGAGTGTGCATTCATGCTATGCTGTCACATGGCGGCAGATGCGTTTTAGTGCCACGCTTTACACCGAAAAGCTATGCAAAGCTTATAACAAAATACAAATGCAATTTTATTGCCGGAGTGCCTACTCTTTATGAGGCGATTTTACGTATTCCGCGTTTTGACAGGGCAGATTTGAGCAGTCTAAAGGGCGTATTTTCGGGAGGCGATTCTCTTTCTACCGACCTTTCAGGTAGGTTTAACGAATTTTTAAAGAATCATAAAAGCACAGTAAAAATACGTGAGGGTTACGGTACAACCGAAACGGTAAACGCCTGTTGTCTGATGCCGCAGCATATATTTAAGGCAGGAAGTATCGGTATTCCGCTTCCCGATATGTATATAAAAATAGTAAAACCCGATACAGATATTGAGCTTCCTTACGGTGAGGAGGGCGAAATCGTAATTGCAGGACCTACCGTTATGCAAGGGTATCTCAATAATGCTGAGGAAACGGCAAGAACGTTGCGTACCCATGCCGACGGGCTTACGTGGGTATATACCGGCGATTTGGGCGTTATGGATAACGAGGGATTTGTCTATTTTCACGGAAGGGCAAAAAGGATGATAATTTCCTCGGGATATAACGTTTATCCCTTGCAGATAGAGAACATCTTAAATGCACATAAATTTGTGGATTCGAGCTGCGTCATAGGCGTTCCCGACGCATATAAAATGCACAAGGTAAAGGCGTTTGTGCGATTAAAAGCAGATATTCCGAAAACGGAGGAAACAAGGGCAGAGCTTATGGAATACTGTAAAAAGAATATCGCAAAATATGCGATGCCTTATGAAATAGAATTCCTTGAAGAGATGCCAAAAACCCTTGTTGGCAAGATTGACTATAAAAAACTTGAACAGTTGGAAACGGTATAAAAGGCGGAAATATCCGCCTTTTTTGTGTCACTTGCCAATTACTATCATAAAATAGTAAAGGGTGATAAATTATGAGATATGATAGGGAAAGAGCAGTGGCATATGCAAATAAATGGGCATACGGCAGAAATCCCGAATTTTTCGATTTTTCGGAGCTGGGCGGAGATTGTACAAACTTTGCGTCGCAATGTCTTTATGCGGGTTCGGGAGTTATGAACTATACGCCGATTTTTGGCTGGTACTATATAAACGCGTCAAACCGTACTGCCTCATGGACTGGAGTCGAATACCTTTATAATTTCCTGATAAATAATAGGGGCGTAGGGCCTCAGGGCGAAGATGTTGAGCTTAAAAG
>JAFSSG010000041.1 GCA_017451145.1 Clostridia bacterium | reverse complement strand
TTTGTCAACGGTGTATCGGGCATTTTTTTATATTCATTACCCTTTTTCCGCATAAAAATCCTCGTATTTTTTTAATATCAAAAGCAAATCATTGACTTACCGAAATATTTGTGATATTGTTTCAATAAAGGCGAAAATACATCTTTTTTAAGACAAGATTTTTTTATCAGATAACAGACAAAAAAGGAAGGATTTTACGGTATGAATATAACATCAAGGCAGCTTATATATAGCGAAAATGCCGTTTACTGTTTTAAAAAAACATATTTTACTGAAAAGCCCGAAAAATGCGTTATCAATATCTTTGCAGAAACAAGATATAAGCTGTATATCAACGGAAAGCTCGTAGCGGTAGGTCCTTTAAGAGCATCGTCGGAAATAAAATATTATGACGTGCTTGACATATCGAAGTATCTGAAAAGCGGTGAGAACAGTCTTGAGGTTGCGGTGTTGCAACTGTCCGATAAACCAAGCAGGAATAACTATCTGCCATTGGAATCGGTTATAAGAAGCGGAAATATGTGCCTTTGTATATGGGGCGACATTGAAACGGATGAAAGTTGGCTGGTAGCAAAGGAGCATGGAATCGAATTTTTCCATAAGCCCGAATATGAGGCATACAATGCCGTTGCACTTTACGAAAAGGTGGCGGCAGAATATAGACAGCTCGAGTTTGAAAATGCGGTATGCACTAAAGGGCTTTATGATATGGATGATGAAAACAGTTTTGATACTGTTCAGGAAAATCCCGTAAAAAAACGCACTATTCCTATGATGTACTTTAAGAAACGGGATTTTGTCGGGCAAAAAAACGGCATTTTTGACGCAGGTGAGCTTACCTGCGGATATATAAAGCTCAGATTAACGGGAAAAGGCGTAGTTAAGCTAACTTATGCCGAATCTATGGTATTTAAAGAGAACGGCAGGATAATAAAAGGAAAAAGAGATGATGAAAACGGCATAATAATCGGCGATTACGACATTATCCTGTTTGACGGAGAATGTGTTTTTGAGCCGTTTTGGATGCGTACCTTCCGATATGTGAAAGTGGACATAGAGGGTGCTGTAGCGATAGAAAAAATCGAATATACCGAAACAGGATATCCTATTGAGATTTCCGAAAATTATGATTTTGGGAACGATATCGATAACAAGCTGTTTGAAATAAGCGTAAATACGCTAAAACGGTGTATGCACGAAACATATACGGACTGTCCTTATTATGAACAGCTTCAATATACGATGGATACGTATTTGCAGATGCTTTTTACATATCAGCTTTCAGAAGATAAGCGGTTAGCTGAAAAGGCGATAGACGATTTTGCCGTAAGCTACCGCGTGGGAGGACTTACACAAAGCCGTTTTCCCGTAATGACAGCACAGTATATACCTTGCTTTTCATTATTTTTCATACTGATGCTTTATGAGCATTTTAAAAGATTCGGTGACAGAGAATTTTTGAAGAAATATCTGCCTATAGCGGACGGCATCGTGGATTGGTTTATAAAAAGGCTTGACGGGTATATGGTACCCAAAAGCAATCTATGGGATTTTGTTGATTGGGCTACAGAATATGATAAGGAAACAGGGAAAATCATATCAAAAGAGCCTATCTGTGTTTATAGCCTTATGCTTTCATATACGCTTGAAAGGCTTAGTGAAATACATATATGGCTTGACAGGGATGTCCCTGAATACTTATATCTTGCAGATAAAATAAAAAAAGATGTGAAAGCAAGATGCTTTGATGAAAAAACAGGCTTATATGCCGATTCAACGGATAAATCGCATTTTTCACAGCACCCGCAAATCTGGGCGGTGCTCTGCGATATTGAAACAGGAGATAACGCAAGGCAAATTCTTGCAAAATCAATGAAACTGAACTGCAAAGGGACACTTGCATATATGTTTTTCCTGTTTCGTGCGTTTGAAAAAGCGGATATGTATTATGCGGTAGATGAATGTATGAACGCCTTCCGAAAGCTTGTTGAGCTTGGCTGTACGACGACGCCTGAACGATTGGGCGATGATGTCAGAAGCGAATGTCACGCCTGGAGTGCGGTTGCAATTTATGAATTTACCGCAAAAGTCTTGGGCGTTACATATAAAGACGGCACTATTTTTATAGAGCCGTACATATTCGGAAGAAACAGAGCAAAGGGAACTGTCGCAACCCCTGTCGGAACGGTTTATGTCGAATGGGAAAATATAGAAAACACATTCTCTATTGAACTAAAAGTCCCCGAAAAAGCCGTATTGATAATGCCTGATAAATCAAAAATAGAGGCAGAAAGCGGAAAATACACCATATGCAAAAAATAAACAATTCATACTATTCCAAACAGCATAGCATATACAATAAAATCGGCACATTCTGTGCCGATTTTATTTAACTTCTTATACCTTCTTTTACATTAAAACGCTATTCTGTTATTATATTTTGTCGGCAAATTCTCACCGTAAAGATGTGAATCGTTGGACAGAGTTAATACCTTAGGAAGAACAACACCGTCAACATCTTTAAACTCCAAAACTGTCATAGATGAGTGTGATAAATCAAAATGCAAGGTAAATTCAGGATACGGAATATCTAAAACGCTGCTCAAAAATGCCATTCCAAATCCCTGATGTGCAAATAGGGCAATTCTTTTTTCATTGCTTTCCTTTGAAATATAGACTCCTTCGTCGCGATTATGACTGTAGCCAAGAGTGTTAAAAAATGCATCCACCTCGCGATTTATCCTGATTATTCCGTCTTTAAACGCATAATTTGCAAATTCGGGAGCTTCGTACCAAGCATTTCTCAAATTTTTGATTTCTTGTTTGCAAAAAATCTTTCTGTATTTATTTGAAGCGAACACCCATTCTTTTTTTCCGTCATCTTTTATGACCGTAAACTCGTCCCATGCATATTTTTCATTGCACCAATCAAACTCCGTAATACCCTTTTTTAATATTTCGCACGTTGGCTTTGCGGTATCTATTGCTCTTTGCGATGTTGACGAATATATTTCATCAATTCCGTATCTTGCGAGTCTTTTTGCCAAAGCCTCTGCCTGTCTTTCCCCTAATGGCGTTAAGGAGTCCGGATCATATACGGGATCTCCGTGCCTTATGTAAAAAAATAGCATTTAAATCACCATCCTCTACTACAAAATCCGCATCGTAACCGACTTCGATTTTGCCTTTTTTTATGCCTAAGAGCTTAGCAGGAGTTTCCGACGCCATTTTTATTGCATCCTCTTTTGGTATGCCGAACTCAATGGCCTTTTTTACGCAGTCCATAAGATTTGATGTGCTCCCTGCCAATACGCCGTCCTTTGTCCTTGCAACTCCGTTTTTGACATCGATCATCTGTCCGCCAAACTCATATTCACCATCGGAAAGTCCTGTCGCTCTCATGCTGTCGCTGATTAAAATCATTCTGTCAGCACCAAAGGTGCGATACAGCATTTTTATTACGCTTTTATGAAGATGCAGTCCATCGCATATCACTTGAACATAGATATTTTCATCTATGGCAGCACCTATCGGACCAGGATTTCTGTGATTTAACGGTGGCATTGCGTTAAAGATATGCGTGAGGCATTTTGCACCGTTTTTTATGGCTTCTGTTGCCGTTTTATAGTCGCTTTCCGTATGTCCTATCGATACTACCGCCTTGCAGTTTTTGATAAAATCCATACTCCCTGACAGCTCGGGTGCCAAGCTTATCATTTTTACATTTTTAATGCTTTCAAATTCGGCAATATCGGGATTTTTGATATATTTTTCATTCATTGCACCCTTGCGGTTTTTGGAAATGTACGGTCCTTCCATATGATATCCCAATATTTTTGCACCTTTTGTGTTTGGGATTATTTCCGTTACCCTCTTTATATCAAGAATATCCATCGTCATAGTTGTCGGAAGCCATGAGGTTATGCCGTTTTTTAAAAGATACTCCGATATTGTTTCAATATTTTCTCCATCCATTACATCAACGCCCATGGCTCCGTGAGTGTGAATATCAACAAGACCGGGAATTACATTTTGTCCTTTTAAGTCAATTCCGTCTTCATCTATTTTACCGATTTCGGTGAATTTGCCGTTTTCTATTCGTATGTCGGTTAGTTTTCCGTTAACTTTTGCATTTTTGTAAATTGCCATATATTTCGCCCTTTCTATCCTAATTAGTAGTGTAACATAGTTAAAAAGGTAAATCAAGCATTTTAAGGCTTTTTATTACAAAAAAAGGGCTAACTGCAAATAATACAACTTAGTCCTTTTTATAATTTAAATATACTTTTATTGCCTGTCTATGGCAGCCTTTATAAAGCCCTTGAAAAGCGGGTGTGGCTTATTTGGGCGGGACTTGAATTCAGGGTGGAACTGTACACCGATATAGAACGGTCTTTCGGTCAATTCTACCGTTTCCACAAGCGTTCCGTCGGGTGACAAACCGCCAAGCGTCATACCGCTTTCTTGGAATTTTTCGCGATAATCGTTATTGAATTCATACCTATGGCGATGACGCTCCGATATTTCATTTTGATTATAGTACTCAAAAATCTTTGTTTTCGGCATCAGCTCACAAGGATATGCACCGAGTCTCAGTGTTCCGCCTTTTGCGATATTTCCGCTCTGTCCGGGCATAAAGTCGATAACCTTATTTTTACATTGTTCGTCAAATTCGCCCGAATTTGCATCTATTATTCCCAAAACATTCCTTGCAAACTCGATCACCGCAATCTGCATACCGAGGCAAATCCCGAAATACGCAATACCCTTTTCTCTCGCATATTTCGCGGCAAGTATCATACCCTCGATACCGCGATTTCCAAACCCGCCCGGAACAATGATTCCTCCAAGACCATTGAGTCTTTCCTCATAATTTTCGGCTGTTAATTCCTCCGAATCAATCCAGTCGATTTTTATATGCACATTATAATAATATCCTGCGTGGCGGAGTGCCTCAGCAACCGACAGATATGCGTCATGAAGTCCTACATATTTGCCTACAAGTCCGATTTTTACCGCTTTTTCACGTGCCTTGATTTTTGCAACCATTTCTTCCCACTCTTTAAGGTCCGCCTTTTTTGCTTTTATGCCAAGCTCACGGCATACAACCTCCGAAAAATTATGATTTTCAAGCATCAGCGGTGCTTCATAAAGGTTTGGAAGTGTAATATTTTCGATTACGCAATCAGGCTTGACATTACAGAAAAGCGAAATTTTCTTAAAAATGCTTTCCTCTAACGGTTCATCGCATCTTAAAACGATTATATCGGGTGCAACGCCCATCCCTTGCAGTTCCTTGACCGAGTGTTGCGTGGGTTTTGACTTATGCTCCTCCGAGCCATGTAGGTATGGGACAAGGGTAACATGGATAAACAGGCTGTTTTCTTTGCCGACTTCCAGTGAAATTTGCCTTATTGCCTCAATGAACGGCTGTGACTCGATATCGCCGATCGTTCCTCCGATTTCGGTTATTACTACATCTGCGTCGGTCTTTTTACCTACGCGATAAACGAACTCCTTTATCTCATTCGTTATATGCGGAATTACCTGCACCGTCGAGCCTAAATACTCGCCCCGACGCTCCTTATTTAAGACATTCCAATAAACCTTACCTGTTGTTAAATTTGAGTATTTATTCAAGTCCTCGTCTATAAACCGCTCATAATGCCCTAAATCGAGGTCTGTTTCAGCACCGTCCTCAGTTACATATACCTCGCCGTGCTGATACGGGCTCATAGTTCCCGGATCGACATTGATATAAGGGTCAAGCTTTTGTGCTGCAACTTTAAGTCCTCTCGATTTTAACAGTCTTCCGAGTGATGCCGCCGTTATGCCCTTTCCAAGCCCCGATACAACTCCGCCTGTGACAAAAATGTATTTTGTTTTCATAGTCTTACACCTCAATCAAATCATATTTGTATAACCCATCAAGAATTTGTCAACTTCCTTCGCACATTTTCTGCCCTCTGCTATTGCCCTTACCACCAAGGATTGACCTATATGCATATCTCCTGCCGTAAACACCTTAGGAATATTTGTGGCAAATTTGTTTTCGTCTGTTTTTACCGCATTTCTTGCAGTCAGCTCAACACCAAAAGCGTTTGGAAGATATTTTTTAGTGCCGACAAATCCTGCTGCAATAATCATAATATCAGCATCTATAATCTTTTCGGAATTTTTGATTTCTGTCAGCTTTCCGCCCGAAAATTCTACCTTGACAGTTTTAATTGCCTTTAATCTACCGTCTTCCGAAATGATTTCCTTGACGGTAGTCTCATAAATTCTCGGATCAGCTCCGAATACCGCTATTGCCTCTTCCTGTCCGTAATCGGTCTTTAAAATCCCCGGAAATTCGGGCCACTGGCTATTTTCTGCCCTTTTTTCCGGCGGTTTGGGCATCATTTCAAGCTGAATTACCGATTTTGCACCGTGACGGATGGCTGTTCCTAAGCAGTCGTTACCTGTATCACCGCCGCCGACAATGACAACATTTTTATCCTTTGTATCAACATATTCTTTATCGGCAAAGTCGGAATTTAAAAGACTTTTGGTGTTTGCCGTAAGAAAATCTACCGCAAAATATATGCCCTCACAATCACGGCCTGAGACTTTGATATCCCTTGCCTCATTCGCACCGCAACAAAGAATAACTGCATCATAGTTTTCAAGGATTTCGTCTGCTTTTACCGTATTTCCGACATCGGCATTTACCTTAAATTCAACGCCTTCTTCACGCATTATGGCAAGTTTTCGCTCAATAACCGATTTATCAAGCTTCATATTCGGTATGCCGTACATCAAAAGTCCGCCAATGCGGTCATTTTTTTCAAAAACAGTGACATGATGCCCTCTTTTGTTAAGGCAATCAGCCGTCGCAAGTCCCGATGGGCCGGAGCCGATTACAGCAACCTTTTTACCGCTTCGCACTTTGGGCGGATTTGGCTTTATCAGCCCGTTTTTATATGCGGTTTCGATTATATAAAGCTCGTTATCGTGACAGGTTACGCTTTTACCGTCACGTCCGTTTACACAAGCCGCCTCACAAAGTGCGGGACAAACTCTTCCCGTAAATTCGGGGAAATTGTTTGTTTTTAAAAGCCTTGCAAGTGCACCTTCTATATTATCGTTATATATGGCATCATTCCACTCGGGGATAAGGTTATTTAATGGGCATCCTGTCATCATTCCGCTTAAAATCATACCCGACTGACAAAACGGCACTCCGCAGTTCATACACCTTGCCGCCTGTTCTTTTCGTTTATTCTCGCTTAGCGGGATATAAAACTCGTCAAAATTCTGAATCCTTTTAAGCGGATCTATCCGCTTTTTTTCGTCGCGTTCATATTCTAAAAAGCCTGTAATTTTTCCCATTTTCCATCACCCCTTTGTAACGGCATAAAAAGCTTCGATTTCAGCATCTTCATCCGTCATGCCTTTTGCGTTATTTTTGGAGATTTCGGTCAAAATCCGCTTATAATCTCTCGGTACTACGACCTTGAAGTTTCCTGCCTCTTTCTCGAAATTATCAAGAATTTCTTTTGCCTTTTTGGAGTTTGTTGCCTCATAATGTTCTTTCAGCAGAACTTTTATCTGCTCTTTATCGCTACTCTCGTGCACCTCATCAACCGTAACCAACGCCTTGTTGATGTTTTTATAAAGATTATGATTCGGGTCATAAACATAGGCAATGCCCCCGCTCATACCTGCGGCAAAGTTCTTGCCCGTTTTGCCGAGAATAAGTGCCATACCGCCCGTCATATATTCAAGTCCGTGGTCGCCTACGCCCTCGCAAACTGCAACAGCACCCGAATTTCTAACGCAAAAACGCTCTCCTGCCACTCCGTTAATAAACGCTTTTCCGCTCGTTGCACCGTAAAGTGCAACATTTCCGATTATTATGGTTTCTTCTGCTCGGAATGTGCTTTTTTCCGGTGGATATACGACGAGTTTTCCGCCCGACAAGCCTTTGCCGAAATAGTCGTTTGAGTCACCGCAAAGCCTTATTGTAAGACCTTTTGGGATAAACGCACCAAATGACTGTCCGCCGCCGCCTGTGCAGTTTACTGTAAAGGTGTCATCGGGCAAGGTGTTTTTGAAATTCTTTGTGATTTCCGAGCCCAAAATTGTGCCTACCGCTCTATCGGTACTTGTAACTTTGATTTCCGTTGCCGATTTTTCGCCCGTTTTTAAGGATTTTTCAAAATCTTTTAAAAGGATTTTTTCGTCAACGGTATTTTGTAGGTTAAAGTCATAAATATCGGCTTTATCAAAGTGCGTTTTTCCGTCATTTTCGCCCTTATACAGAATCCCGTCCATATCAATGAGCTTTGCCATAGGTGCAGTGCTGTTTTCTCTGACCTTTAAAAGCTCGGTATGGCCTACCATTTCATCTACCGTTCTTATGCCTAATTTTGCCATAATCTCACGAAGTTCTTTAGCGATAAAATACATAAAATTCACGATATATTCAGGCTTTCCGCAAAAACGTTTGCGAAGCTCCGGGTTTTGCGTAGCGATACCCATAGGACAGGTGTCAAGATTGCAGACACGCATCATTACACAGCCCATTGTAACAAGCGGAGCTGTTGCAAATCCAAACTCCTCTGCTCCCAAAAGACACGCTATTGCGACATCTCTTCCGCTCATAAGTTTGCCGTCGGTTTCGATTTTTACCCGTGAACGAAGTCCGTTTTTGATAAGCGTCTGATGTGTTTCGGAAACTCCTAATTCCCACGGCAGTCCTGCATTATGGATTGAGCTTTTCGGTGCAGCACCCGTTCCGCCGTCATATCCCGAAATCAAGATTACCTGTGCACCTGCTTTTGCAACACCTGCGGCAATCGTGCCGACTCCTGCCTCCGACACAAGCTTTACCGAAATACCCGCATTTCTGTTTGCATTTTTAAGGTCATAGATAAGCTGTGCCAAGTCCTCAATAGAATAGATATCATGATGCGGTGGCGGTGAAATAAGCGATACGCCCGGTGTTGAATATCGCGTTTTTGCAATCCACGGATACACCTTTTTGCCGGGTAGATGTCCGCCCTCGCCGGGTTTTGCACCCTGTGCCATTTTTATCTGGATTTCCTTGGCACTCATAAGGTACTCGCTCGTTACGCCAAATCTGCCCGATGCTACCTGCTTAATCGCACTTGAAAGGTCGGAATAAAGCCTATTTGGAAGTTCTCCGCCCTCGCCGGAATTGGATTTTCCGCCTATCATATTCATCGCTTTTGCAAGGCACTCGTGTGCCTCCTGCGATATCGAGCCGTAGGACATTGCTCCTGTCTTGAAGCGTTTTACAATACTTTCTACAGGCTCAACCTCATCAAGCGGTACAGGCATTGCCTTATCAAAGGCAAATTCCAAAAGACCGCGAAGCGTATGCGGTTTTGTTTCATCATCAACCATCGCGGTGTATTCCTTAAACAAGTCATAATCACCGAGTCTTGTCGCCTTTTGAAGAGCAACTATCGTTTTCGGATTATACATATGGTCGTACTTTTCCGCACCGCTCCTTAATTTATGCTCGCCTGTGCTGTCAAGCGTTGTATCTACTCCAAGACCTAATTGGTCAAAGGCATGGGAATGAAACCACTCGACAGACTCGCCGATTTCCTTTATCCCAATGCCTTCTACACGGCTTACTGTGTTGGTAAAATATTTATCGATTGTAGCTTTATTTATTCCGATTGCCTCAAAAATCTGTGCCGACTGATATGAACGGATTGTAGAAATACCCATTTTTGACGCAATTTTTACTATTCCGTCAAGCACCGCTTTGTTATAGTCATCTATTGCGACATACAAGTCCTTATTGAGTTTGCCCGTTTCAATAAGCTCATAAATCGCCTCGTCTGCAAGATATGGGTTTACCGCTCTTGCACCGTAGCCCAAAAGCAGTGCGAAATGATGAACATCACGTGGCTCGGCACTTTCCAAGATGATCGAAATGCTTGTACGCTTTTTTGTTCTTATAAGGTATTGCTCAACAGATGAAACCGCCAAAAGCGATGGTATCGCTATATGGTTTTCGTCAACGCCTCTATCCGATAAAATTATGATATTTGCACCATTTTTATAGGCTTTATCGATTTTTACAAAAAGGTCCTCCACAGCTGTTTCCAAAGAGGTGTTTTTATAATACAAAAGCGATACTGTGTGTGCCTTAAAACCGTCACCCGATAATGCCTTTATTTTTAGGAGATCCACGCCCGACAAAATAGGGTTATTTATCTGCAAAACACGGCAGTTTTCCGCTTTGTCGCAAAGCAGATTTCCATCGCTTCCCACATAAACCGACGTACTTGTTACAATTTCTTCCCTTATTGCGTCGATAGGCGGGTTTGTAACCTGTGCAAACAGCTGTTTGAAATAGTTAAAAAGCGGTTGGTGGTTTGGCGATAATACCGCCAAAGGCACATCTATGCCCATAGACGCCGTCGCTTCTTTGCCGTCCTTTGCCATAGGCAAAATTACATCTTTTATATCCTCATATGTGTAGCCAAACGCCTTATAAAGTCTGTCACGTACGGGCTGACTGTAAACTTCGATTTTTTCATTAGGGATTGGCAATTCCTTAAGCTTCTTTAAATATCTGTCAAGCCATTCGCCGTATGGGTGTCTTTTAGCGTAATAGTCTTTTAGGTGACTGTCGTCGATAATCTCGCCCTTTACAGTATCGACTAAAAGCATTTTGCCCGGCATAAGCCGTGATTTTTCCGCAATATTTTGAGGCTCAAAATCTAAAACGCCGACTTCTGACGAAAGAACCAGATAATTATCCTTTGTTACATAGTATCTTGACGGTCGCAGTCCGTTTCGGTCAAGCGTCGCACCTACGATATCGCCGTCGGAAAAGAGTATTGACGCAGGTCCGTCCCATGCCTCCATCATTGTGGAATAGTATTTATACATATCCCGCTTTTCTGTCGGCATATCCTCTATTTTGTCCCAAGGCTCAGGAATTGTAATCATCATGGCAAGTGGCAAATCTATGCCGTTCATTACCATAAATTCAACGGTATTGTCAAGCATGGCAGAATCTGAGCCTCTTGCATCTATTGCCGGTAGGATTTTGTCCATATCTTCGGCTAAAACCGACGATTTCATCGTTTCCTCACGGGCTATCATTCTATCGACATTACCTCTTATGGTATTTATCTCGCCGTTATGAAGCAGGAACCTATTCGGATGTGCACGTTCCCAGCTGGGATTTGTATTGGTGGAAAAACGTGAATGCACCATAGCAATCGCCGATTTGTAGTCCTCGCTCTGAAGGTCTTGATAAAAGTTTCTGAGCTGTCCTACCAAAAACATTCCCTTATACACGACTGTCCTTGACGAAAGAGATGCAACATAAGTACCCTCATTGCTGTGCTCAAAAACTCTGCGTATTACATAGAGTTTTCTGTCAAAATCTATGCCTTTTTCAGTATTTTCAGGTCTTTTCAAAAAGCATTGCATAATGCAAGGCATACTGTCCTTTGCCTTTTTGCCCAAGATTTCGGGATTTGTCGGAACTTGACGCCAACCGATGACAGAAACGCCTTCCTTTTCAGAAATAAGCTCAAACATTTTCATCGCTTGTCTGCGTTTTAGCGTATCCTGCGGGAAAAAGAACATTCCTATGCCGTAATCACGCTCATCTTGAAGCTCAAAACCGCTGTTTTTCGCAAAAAAGGCATGTGAAATCTGCACCATTATTCCGACGCCGTCGCCGACCTCGCCTGTTGCATCCTTCCCTGCTCTATGCTCTAATTTTTCTACGATTTTAAGAGCGTCATCTACAACCTTATGTTCCTTTTTGCCCTTTATATTTATCACTGCACCGATACCACAGGCATCGTGTTCAAACCTTTCGTCATATAAACCTTTCATATTTGGTCTCCTTTAATCATATCCCGCTGTTGCCGTAATTTTTCAAAACTCTTGCTGACGGGTCATCAACGTCGCAACCCTCCCAGCTTTTATTCGGCATCCAGAAATCAGGTATCATTTCCGCCTGATGCGGATAATACTTTTCAAAAATTTCACGGTACAAAAGCGACTCCTTTGTAAACGGTTTTGCAAAATCGTATTTTGCCAATTTTTCTTTGAATTCTTCGTCGCTATAGAGCCCATTTGCGTATTCTTTCAAATAGTCAACCATGGAATGTCCGACCGCGTCGGAAAATGCAGCCTTTTCACGCCATAAAATTCCGTACGGCAGATAGTCGCCCTCAAAAGCCTTTCGCAAGAGGTATTTGCCTTTTCCGTAAATGTTCATTTTCTTTTCCGGATTTATGCTCATCACATATTCCGCAAAATCCAGGTCGCCAAAGGGCACTCTTGCTTCAAGCGAATTTACGCTTATGCACCTGTCCGCACGAAGAACATCATAGGCGTAAAGCTCTTTTATACGCTTTACCGCTTCCTTTTGGAATTCCTCTGCATTTGGTGCAAAATCGGTGTATTTATAGCCGAACAGCTCATCTGAAATTTCACCTGTTAAAAGCACCCGTATATCCGTTTGCTCATGAATTGCTTTGCAGATAAGGTACATTCCCATACTTGCTCTTATCGTCGTAATATCGTATGTTGCAAGAAGTTCTATGACCTTTTCAAGATTTGCAAGGACTATGTCCTTATTTATTATGATTTCCTTATGGTCGCTTCCGATATAGTCGGCTACCTGTTTTGCATATTTTAAGTCGATTGCGTCCTCGCTCATACCTATCGCAAAGGTTTTTATAGGCGTCCTGCTTTCCTTTGCCGCAACAGCACAAACAAGTGAGCTATCAAGTCCGCCGCTTAGCAAAAATCCGACTTTTGCGTCTGCGACAAGCCTCTTTTTGATGCCCGAAACCAGCTTTTCACGTATGTTTTCGCAGATTGTCTTTAAATCATCATCTATATATTTTTTTACATCGGTGACATCGCGGTAGCATATGAATTTACCGTCTTTATAATAATGTCCCGGCGGAAACGGCATAATTTTACCGCAAATGCCCATAAGGTTTTTCGGCTCACTCGCAAAAAGGATAACGCCCTTTTCGTCATAGCCGTAAAACAGCGGACGTATGCCGATCGGATCACGGGCGGCAATATATTCGTGCGTTTTACTGTCATAGATAATAAGTGCAAATTCAGCGTCCAAAGCCTTGAACATCTCTACGCCGTATTCCTTATATAAAGGGAGCAGGATTTCGCAGTCGGAATCGCTTTTGAAAATATAGCCTTTTCCTTTCAGTTCGGCTTTTGTCTTTTCATAGCCGTATATTTCACCGTTGCAGACTACGAAACTGCCATCTAACTCAAAGGGTTGCATACCCTGTGGGTGAAGTCCCATAATCGAAAGACGCAAAAATCCCAAAATACCGTTTCCCGTATCTATAATTTTCATATCATCAGGGCCTCTTGATTGTGTTTTCAAGAGTCCCGCTTTAAATTCGTCATAATCCATACCGCAGCCGCAGTATCCCATAATTGAACACATAATCTGTAATCTCCTTAAACATCAAATTCCTAAGCCGTATATGAATACGGCTTAGGATAAATCACTCTACGTCTTGTAGGGCATCATAGCCTTCCTCGCCCGTCCTTACCTTTACAACATTTTCGACATCGTAAACAAATATCTTACCGTCGCCGATATGTCCTGTGTAAAGCACCTTTTTCGCCGTTTCGATAACCTGTCTTACTGGCACTTTTGCAACGACAATATCTACCTGGATTTTCGGCATAAGGCTCGGCTCTACCTCAACGCCACGGTAGTATTCGGGCTTACCCTTTTGAATACCGCAACCCATAACGTGAGATACGGTCATACCCGTAATCCCTATATCGATAAGGCTGTTTTTGAGGCTTTCGAGCATACGCTCTTTACAAATAATTTCAATCTTTGTGAATTTATTTGTGCGTTCTTCGGTAAATGTCGGCATTTTCTGTACTTCAACCGCTTCGGAAACAGGAACATCGCCCAAAACCTTATTCGGCGTATCAGGGTTATATTCAATATGCGTAGCTGTTGCAAAATCCGCATAGGAGTTAGGAAGTCCGTGTTCCGTCAAGTCAAGTCCCATGATTTCTTCTTCTGCAGTTGCCCGAAGTCCTACGGTTTTCTTTATTACGTTAAAGGTTATAAGCATTGTAACCAAAGTCCACAGAATTATTGACAAAATTCCCAAAAGCTGAACGCCCAAAAGTCTTGCATTTCCCGTATAGAGAAGTCCGTAAAGTCCTGCGGGAGCATCGGGGTTTGCCAAAAGTCCGACAGCTACCGTTCCCCAAATTCCATTTGCCATATGAACGCCGACAGCACCGACAGGATCGTCTATGTGCAGTTTTAAATCGAGAAATTCTACGACTAAAACTACCAAAATGCCCGAAACTATGCCGACTATCATTGAGCCAAAGGCGTCAAGTGCGTCACATCCTGCCGTGATTCCGACAAGTCCCGCAAGGGAAGCGTTTAAGCACATCGAAACATCGGGTTTGCCGTTTTTGATCCATGTATAAATCATACAGGTTACCGTCGCAACAGACGGTGCGATAGTTGTTGTTAGAAATACCGAGCCAAGCTCCGATATGCTTTTTGCGGCAGCACCGTTAAATCCGTACCAGCCAAACCAAAGAATGAAACAGCCGAGAGCACCTATTGTAATTGCGTGACCGGGAATCGCGTTTACCTTTACTACCTTGCCATTTTCATCTTTTTTATACTTGCCGATTCGTGGGCCTAATATCGCAGCACCCAAAAGTGCCGCAACACCGCCAACCGTATGGATTGCCGCCGAACCTGCGTAATCGTGAAATCCAAGATTTACAAGCCAACCGGCTTCATTCCATACCCAACCTGCTTCAACAGGATAAACTATAAGGGAAATAACTCCCGAATAGATACAGTAGGATATGAATTTCGTCCGCTCTGCCATAGCACCCGATACAATAGTTGCCGCAGTCGCACAGAAAACCAGATTGAAAACAAAGCTTGACGCATTAGTCTTAATAAATTCACCAAAATTTGTAAAAATCTGAAAATTCGGAACTCCGATAACACCGAAAATGTAATCTTCCGCCATCATAAGAGAAAATCCTAAAAAAACGAACATTACCGTACCTATGCAAAAGTCCATCAGGTTTTTCATTATAATATTACCGGCGTTTTTTGCTCTGGTGAATCCTGTTTCAACCATTGCAAAACCTGCCTGCATAAAGAATACAAGTGCTGCGCCGATTAAAAACCATACCGCAAAAACCTCTTGCGAAATCATCTTGCTTACAATATCAAAAATTTCTGTGCTTTTCATATATGTCAATCCTTCCAAAAATTATCTTACGCTGAACAAAAGGTCGCCGTATGATGGGTATGGCCAATACTTTCTGTCCGTTATGACCTCCGCCTCATCTACGCTTATTCTTAATTCGTTCATCGCTTTAAAAACTACATCTTTATAGTATGTTGCCGTCTTTTGTGCATCATCTTCGTCCATTGCTCCGATCAGTGCCTTATCGAGTGTTTCACACCTATCATAAATAACGCTTACAAGCGTTGAAAGACGTGAAATCGTCTTTTCTTCATACTTGCAATCAGCAGTAGAAACAGCCGATTTTTTCTCATTTACGCCCTTTGCAAGTTTACCGATAAATGCTGAAACGGCAGGTAAAATGTCCTTATTTACCATATCCACCATTGTAAGTGCTTCAATGTTTAAAATTTTTGAGTATGTTTCCAGCTTTATCTCGTACCTTGCGTTAAGCTCCTGAGGTGACAGTACTTTATGCTCAGAGAACAGCTTCTCATTCTTTTCGGAAATGTAGTAAGGCAAACAGTCGGGAGTTGTCTTAAGGTTCAAAAGACCTCTCTTTTCCGCCTCAGCTATCCATGCATCGTCATAGCCGTTTCCGTTAAATATGATACGCTTATGCTCGGTTATAACGCGCTTAATAAGCTCGTGAAGTGCACCGTTAAAGTCCGCCTTTCCCTCCAATTCATCGGCAAACTGCTTTAAGCTTTCCGCAACCGCTGTGTTCAAAACTATATTTGCACCCGATACCGACGCAGACGAGCCAAGCATTCTGAACTCAAATTTGTTTCCTGTAAATGCAAACGGGCTTGTTCTGTTTCTGTCGGTTGTGTCTTTAGGGAATCTCGGCAGAACGTGTACGCCGATTTTCATTTGGACTCTTTCCTTTGAGTCATACGAAGAATCTGATGCAATAGATTCCAAAATCTCGGTAAGCTCCTCACCTAAGAATATTGAAACTACAGCAGGAGGTGCTTCGTTTGCACCTAATCTATGGTCATTTCCCGCTGATGCAACAGAAATTCGGAGTAAGTCCTGATAATCGTCAACGGCCTTTATAACGGCACACAAGAAGAGCAAGAATTGTGCATTTTCGTGCGGTGTTTCACCAGGCTCTAAAAGGTTTACGCCCTCAGCCGTTGAGATTGACCAGTTATTATGTTTTCCGCTTCCGTTTACACCGGCAAACGGCTTTTCGTGAAGTAAGCAAACCATACCGTGTTTTTTGGCGATCCTCTGCATAAGCTCCATTGTGATCTGGTTATGGTCTGTTGCGATATTTGTTGTAGTGAATATAGGTGCAAGTTCGTGCTGTGCGGGTGCAACCTCGTTATGCTCCGTTTTGGCAAGTATTCCGAGCTTCCAGAGTTCCTCGTTCAATTCTTCCATAAACGCCGCAACTCTTGACTTTATTGTACCGAAATAGTGGTCGTCAAGCTCCTGACCTTTTGGCGATTTTGCTCCGAATAGCGTTCTTCCCGTATATAAAAGGTCGGGACGTTTATCATACATTTCCTTATCGATAAGGAAATATTCCTGCTCCGGTCCTACTGTTGTTTTAACTGATGTTGCATCGTTTCCAAAGAGGTGCAAAACCCTTAAAGCCTGTTTATTGATTGCTTCCATCGAACGCAAAAGCGGTGTTTTTTTGTCGAGTGCCTCGCCGCCGTACGAACAAAAAGCGGTAGGGATGCAAAGCGTATTTCCCTTTATGAATGCGAAAGAAGTAGGATCCCAAGCGGTATAACCTCTCGCCTCAAATGTTGCCCGAAGTCCGCCTGACGGAAAGCTTGACGCGTCAGGTTCGCCCTGAACAAGCTCTTTTCCTTTAAATTCCATTATGATATGTCCGTCATCGGTAGGCGAAATAAAGCTGTCGTGCTTTTCCGCCGTAACACCTGTCATAGGCTGGAACCAATGTGTAAAATGCGTAGCACCGTTTTCAATCGCCCAATCCTTCATCGAATTTGCAACGACATCGGCAACGCTTGAATCAAGCCTCTTACCGTTCTTTATTGCGTTCTGCACTGCCTTATATGCCTCTTTTGGCAAACGCTCTTTCATAGTAGCACTGTTAAAAACCTTGCTTCCAAACATTTCAGTTACTTTGTTCATAAATTTCACTCCTTCTCAAAATTAAAAACAAAAAAAGACAATGCGGCCGAATTTTCATTCGAGGCCTCATTGCCCTTATGCGATTATGATACCACCCTATTGTCAAAATGTCAATATGTTAAAAATGACAAATTGACGGGTATTTTTCCTGTTTTTCTGTTAAAATAGTACAAAAAACCTCATTTTTCTGTACCGTATGTGCGGATTATAGTTTCCGCAACCTCACGCTTAGACTGGCGTTCGTCCATAGCCTGTTTTTCTATGATTCTGTGTGCTTCCTCCTCCGAAAGCCCAAGATTTTCTATTAAAATCCATTTCGCACGGTTTACTATGCGGACTTCCTCCATTTTTGCCGTCAGCTTCTCGTTATTTTTTTCCACCTTTTTAATGCGAGAATTCGTCGCGACAAGCAAATTAAAGGACTCATATAAAACTTGGCGTGAAATCGGTTTTGATACCGTCAAAACGCCGTAAGCCATAACCTTGTCCAACACTTGTTCGTAATATTCATTACTTATAAGAAGCAACACACCCGTAGCATTTTCAGTGGCGGTATTAACCGCAAAATCTATTCCCGACTCATCTTTCAGCGGTGCGTTTATGACCACTATGTCAAAATCCTGCAAAAGCGTCATTCGTTTTGCCTCGCTTATGCTTGACGCACGGTACATATCGGAATGAAACCGGTCCTTTGTCAAATCGATAAATATGTCGTAAATTTTATCTGACACCGAAACAACGAGTATGCTTAACTCTTCCCTGTCAAAAAGCATAACTCTCACTCCGATTTATTATTTTTTTCCAATGCCTCCAAAATATTTCCCGGTAAATATTTTTTTACCAATTCGCTCTCCCTTGCAAGAGAAACCGCTTCCTCCAATGTGCTTGGAAGAGACCGCAGATTTTCAGTTTCCCCTTTATCCGCATTGTAAAGATTGATATTACAAGGCTCACAAAGTCCCTTTTTGTCTATAACTCCCTCTGTACCTGCATATATGATAAGTGCATAGGCAAGATACGGATTTGCCATTGGATCGGGTGAACGCAGTTCAAAACGGCTTCTTTCTCCGTTTTCCTCAGGAATCCTTATAAGCTGGGAACGGTTGCCCTCAGCCCATGTTATATAAAGCGGAGCTTTTTTCTCGCCCAACCTTGCGTATGATTCTTTTATCGGATTCAAAAATGCGGTAATTGCGGCAATATTTTCTAAAACACCTGCTATAAAGCTATCGGTTTTTGTTTTATCGGCAAGAGAAATATTTATGTGCATACCGTTTCCGCTTGAATTTTTGACGGGCTTTGGCATAAAACTTGCGTAAAGTCCGTTTTTAGCGGCTATTGCTTGGGTTACAGACTTAAAAGTCAAAGCATTATCGGCACTCGATAGCGGGTCGGACGGCTTAAAATCTATCTCGTTTTGTCCCGGTCCCTCCTCGTGATGTGAGCTTTCGGGGTATATATCCATATTTTCAATGGTAAGACAAATTTCACGTCGGACATTTTCGCCGCGGTCAAAAGGTGCAATGTCAAAATATCCTGCATTGTCAAACGGCTCACTTGTAGGATTTCCGTTATCATCGGTTTTGAAGAGATAAAACTCAAATTCCGAGCCCATAGAAAGCTCGACGCCGTTTTTCTTTGCAAAGCTTACGGCATTTTTTAAGATGTTTCTTGTATCGGATTCATAAGGTGTGCCGTCAGGATTCTTTATATCGCATATCATTCTTACAACCTTTCCCTGCATAGGTCGCCAAGGCAAAACCTCGATAGTGGACGGGTCGGGAAAAAGAAACAGGTCGGAATTTGCCTCATCGCTAAAGCCGTCTATTGCCGATGCGTCAAAAGAAATTCCGTATTCAAACGCCCTTTTAAGCTCTGTTGAAAGAATCGATATATTTTTTTGCACACCGAAAACATCGCAAAAGGCAAGTTTGATAAACTTGACGTCTTCCGACTCAATGTACTCCAAAACCTCTGATTTGCTATACATAAAATCACACACCCTTTGTTTTTTAGGTAATTTTACCATTTTAGGCTCATAAAAGTCAATAAGAACAGCTACTATTTTTCAATATTTGTAACAAACATCAGAAAGTTGTAACATAATTGACGTTGACATTCCGTTTTTACTGTGTTATGCTGTTGTTACACATATTTTTAGCCGACTGTTATGAAAGGAAATGCGTAATGGATAACAAGAAAAACAAGAAAACGAATATAAATCCTGTTATATATTTTATTATTCTTTCGCTTATAGCTACTATCGGGCTTAATTATATGCTAAGCTCAATAACCGCTCCGCAAAAAGAGGAAATATATTACAGTGATTTTATAGCTCTTGTCGAATCAGACAAGGTAGAAAGTGTTGAAATAAAATCTGATACAATTTTGATTTATCCGAAAACTGAAAAGGAAGAGACAGATCCTATTTCCTCATATTTGGAAAAGCTTTCGCCGAGCAAAAAGGTGCAGTATTACACGGGCGTTATAGACGACCCGAATTTAGTAGAGCTTTTAAAATCTCACAATGTGATGTTTAAAAAGGGTATTACCGAAAACAATCTTTTTATGGAGTTATTTTTGTCCTGGATTTTACCCGCTTTACTTTTATATCTTTTCTTCGGACTTATTATGCGGTCTATGGGCAGAAAAATGGGTGGCGGAATTATGGGCGTCGGGCAGTCCAACGCGAAAATGTATATGGAAAACAAGACGGGAGTTACCTTTGCTGATGTTGCAGGACAGAGCGAGGCTAAAGAATCGCTTGACGAAATAGTTGATTTCCTGCATCATCCGACAAAATACACGCAAATAGGTGCAAAACAGCCCAAAGGTGCACTTTTGGTAGGACCTCCCGGAACAGGAAAAACACTACTTGCAAAGGCGGTTGCCGGTGAAGCAAATGTACCGTTTTTCTCTATTTCAGGTTCGGATTTTGTGGAGATGTTTGTCGGTGTGGGAGCATCGCGTGTACGTGACCTATTCAAACAGGCGGCAGCGAAAGCACCCTGCATTATATTTATTGATGAAATCGACGCAATCGGAAAAAGCCGTGACAACCAATTCGGCGGAAATGATGAGCGTGAACAGACGTTAAATCAGCTGTTATCCGAAATGGACGGATTCGATTCTTCAAAAGGTGTGGTTATTTTAGCGGCTACAAACCGCCCCGAAATACTCGATAAAGCACTTTTACGTCCGGGAAGATTTGACAGACGCATCATCGTCGAAAAGCCTGATTTAAAGGGCAGAGAAGATATTTTAAAGGTGCATATAAAAAACGTGAAGATGTCCCCTGATATTGACCTTCACGAAATCGCACTTGCAACGAGCGGTGCCGTTGGTGCCGACCTTGCTAATATGGTCAATGAGGCAGCTCTCCGTGCAGTCAGAATGAAGCGGAAAGAAGTCATTCAGGAAGATTTGATGGAGGCTGTTGAAATAATAATTGCGGGTAAAGAAAAAAAGGACAGAATTTTATCCGACAAGGAAAAGCGTATCGTCGCATATCACGAAGTCGGTCACGCTTTGATGGCGGCTCTGCAAAAAAACACGGACCCTGTTCAAAAAATCACAATCGTTCCACGAACAATGGGTGCTTTGGGTTACACTATGCAGATGCCGGAAGAAGAACATTATCTTATGAGCAAAGATGAAATTCTTGACGAAATCACTGTACTTTTGGCAGGTAGGGTTGCAGAAGAAATTGTGTTTAACACTAAAACTACCGGTGCTGCTAACGATATAGAACGTGCAAACGAGTTGGCACGGGCAATGATTGCACAATACGGAATGAGCGACAAATTCGGCATGGCAGCTCTTGAAAAAACGCAAAGCAAATATTTAGACGGAAGAAATGTTCCAAACTGTTCTGAAGCCACAATGACGCTTCTTGATGAGGAAATCATCAAGGTATTAAAAACTGCTCACGAAAAGGCAGAAAAACTGCTACGCGATAATATGGAAGCTCTCGACAAAATAGCAGAGTTTTTAATAGAAAAGGAAACAATAACAGGTGAACAGTTTATGTCGATTTTAAATGACATAAAAAACCCAAAACCTGTTTTGGAAAGCCCCGAAACAGCGGAAGATACTGTAACCGTTTAAACTGATAAGAAAAAATAAGCACACCTGAAGTCAAAAGCTTCGGTTGTGCTTATTTTTATAGATGTATTATTTTATTCTGCCTTTTGTTTTTATTCTTGTGAGTGCACGTGCAAGTCTTGCCTCAGCCTCTTTATACTCGTTTATACTGCGTTTTTGGAGCAAAATTTCTTTCGCTTCCTCAGCATCAAGTTTTGCACGGTTTGCATCAATTTCATCAGGGTGTTCTGCTGTATCTACCAATATCAAAACATCATTGTTTTCCACCTTCATTATCCCCTGCGAAACAGCCGCATATTCGTGCGGCTCGTTATCGCTTTTTTGAAAGCTGACCGTTCCTGCAACAATCGCCGATATCATATTATGATGATGTGCCTGTACCCCGTAATTTCCGTCGTCTGTGGGAATAACGAGCGAAACACATTCACCGTCATAAAACGGCTTATCTGCTGCTAAAATGCACAGATGAAAGCTATTCATTGATTTCCTCCGCTTTTTTTACTACATCTTCAAAAGTCCCGACATTATAAAATGCACTTTCGGGATAGCTGTCCCCTTTTCCGTCTAAAATCGCCTCAAAACCGCTCAATGTGTCTTGGAGCGGAACATAAACTCCGCTTATGCCGGTGAATTTTTCTGCAACAAACATCGGTTGCGACAAAAAGCGTTGTATTTTTCTTGCACGGCTTACAATCAGTTTATCTGCATCGCTCAATTCTTCCATACCGAGTATAGCGATTACGTCTTGCAGTTGCTTATATTTTTCCAAAACCTCTTGGACTTTTCTTGCTACATTGTAGTGCCGATTTCCTAAAATGTCAGGCTCGAGTATCCTTGAACCTGATTCCAACGGGTCAACGGCAGGATATATGCCCTGCTCTGCAATCTTTCGGCTTAATACCGTAGTTGCGTCAAGGTGCGAAAATGTTGTTGCAGGTGCGGGATCTGTAAGGTCGTCCGCAGGTACATAAATTGCCTGAACAGACGTTATTGAGCCGTTTTTCGTAGATGCAATACGCTCTTGCAACGCTCCCATTTCATCAGCCAAGGTCGGCTGATATCCAACGGCTGACGGCATTCTTCCAAGCAATGTCGAAACTTCGCTTCCCGCCTGAACAAATCGGAAAATGTTGTCTATGAAAAGGAGCACGTCCTTGTTTTCCGCATCCCTGAAATACTCAGCCATAGTAAGCCCTGAAAGTGCCACTCTCATACGTACGCCGGGCGGTTCGTTCATCTGCCCGAACACTAATGCGGTTTTGTCGATTACACCGCTGTCCAGCATCTCTTTCCACAGCTCATTACCCTCACGTGAGCGTTCGCCCACTCCCGCAAAAACCGAATATCCGCCATGCTTAGTCGCTATATTATGAATAAGTTCCTGAATCAAAACCGTTTTGCCGACTCCCGCACCGCCGAAAAGTCCTATCTTTCCGCCTTTTGCGTATGGCTCTAAAAGGTCTATTACCTTTATCCCTGTTTCTAAAATCTCTATTTTATCGCTCCTGTCACGAAACTTCGGGGCTTTTGCATGAATCGGCATTCTCTTCGCTTTTTCGGATATTTCTTCACCGCCATCAATTGTTTCGCCCAAGACGTTCATCATTCTGCCGAGAATTTCCTTGCCTGTAGGTACAGTTATCATCTCACCCGTTGCAGTTACGGGTATATTAACCGAAAGTCCCTCACACGCGGTCAGCATAATGCACCTTACACAGCCATTTCCGATATGCTGTGCAACTTCCATTACATATTTTTTACCTTTATGCTCTATTACAAGCTCTTCCTTTATTTTGGGCAGTTTCCCGTCGTCAAATTTTACATCTACGACCGAGCTTGTTATTTTTACAGTTCTTCCCGTCATTTTTCTGCCTCCCTTGACGACTGATTTTGACTTGCAGCAGCAATTTCCGTTATTTCTCGCGTGATTATTTCCTGACGCTGACGGTTATATCTTAGTTTTAAATCGGACAAAATCTCTTTGGTATTTTCGTTAGCAGTATTCATAGCGTTCATTCTTGCACTCTGCTCACTGCAAAAGCTGTCGATAAGTGCACTGT
>JAFSSG010000040.1 GCA_017451145.1 Clostridia bacterium | reverse complement strand
CCTTTTCAAAATCAGGATATGAAGTCCTAAAAACCGCATAAAAAAGCGTGATAACACTACTTACAGTAATATCATCACGCTCGTTTGGCAGCGGGAACAGGATTCGAACCCGTACAGAGTGAGTCAGAGTCACTAGTGCTACCTTTACACCATCCCGCTATATTAAATATAAAAGGGCGATCCGGCTTTTCGATTTTATCGGAAAGCTATTTCGCCAAAAGATGTGGTGCGAGGGACGAGACTTGAACTCGCAAGGTAAGCTACCACACGCCCCTCAAACGTGCGCGTCTGCCGATTCCGCCACCCTCGCATTCCGCAACTATGTCATTTTAGCAAATTATTTCGGGTTTGTCAACCTTTTTTGAAAAATTTTTCGCTTTTTATGTGTAATTTAAGGCGTTGCCGCATCGGTAGCTGCCCGAAACGACATATCACTCCTCTGTAAGTCCCAAAAGGTAGTCGGCAGAAACGCCGAAAAATCTGCAAAAAGCAACGATATCGTCAAGTGACGGCTCATATTTGCCACACTCAATGAATGATATTTTTCGTTGCGTCATACATACCGCTTGTCCAAGTTGTGTTTGGTTAAGGTCTTTATCTTCCCGTAAGTTTCTTATTTTTTCGCCAAAAGAAATTTTCATTCTGTTCACCCCAAAAAAGTCTATCATAGATGAAAACTGTCTATTGACTTTTAGATGCAAAGCAACTATAATGAACTTCGGAGGTGAAAATATGGAATTAAAGCGAAATCCGTTTGGGGATTATTTGGTATATAAAAACGGCGTAAACAAGGGGTATTCTTTGAAGCTTTATAATATGTATAAGGTTTTCACAAGAAAGGGAGTGCCTATCGGGTGCATCTTGAAAAGGGATGATTACTATATTTCCTATGACCTGATGGGAAACACAATATCACAAGGGAGCTTTGAGGATATGCTTTTAGGATTTTTCAAACAAAAAAAGGGCTGAAGATCAGCCCTTTTAAAATTCTCAGCCAAGCTCTGCAAAGTACTTGATTGTTCTTACCATCTGGCTTGTGTATGAATTTTCGTTATCATACCACGAAACAACCTGTACCTCATACAAATCGTCGGCGATCTTTGCAACCATTGTCTGTGTTGCGTCAAAGAGTGAGCCGTATCTCATACCGATAACATCGGAAGAAACGATCTGATCCTCATTGTAGCCGAAACTTTCGGAAGCCTGAGCCTTCATAGCGGCATTGATGCCGTCAACCGTAACATCGCTGCCCTTAACAACTGCAGTTAAGATTGTTGTTGAGCCTGTCGGAACGGGCACTCTCTGTGCAGCGCCGATAAGCTTGCCGTTAAGCTCGGGGATAACAAGACCGATAGCCTTTGCCGCGCCTGTTGAGTTAGGAACGATGTTAGCGGCAGCAGCTCTTGCGCGTCTTAAATCGCCTTTTCTGTGCGGACCGTCAAGAACCATCTGGTCGCCTGTGTAAGCGTGGATTGTAGCCATGATACCCGACTGGATGGGTGCGTAATCATTAAGAGCCTTTGCCATAGGTGCAAGACAGTTTGTTGTACATGAAGCCGCGGAAATGATTTTGTCATCCTTTGTAAGAGTCTTTTCATTTACGCTGTAAACGATAGTTTTTAAGTCATTTCCTGCAGGTGCGGAGATAACAACCTTTTTAGCGCCTGCGTCAAGGTGAGCCTGTGATTTTTCCTTTGAGCAATAGAAGCCTGTGCACTCCAATACAACATCAACGCCCAATTTGCCCCAAGGCAAGTCTTTTGCGTCCTTTTCCGCATAGATTGTGATGTTTTTGCCATCTACCGTGATAGAGCCTTCGCCTGCTTCAACTGTGTGCAAGCCCTCGCCGATTCTTCCGCAGTAACCGCCCTGAGCTGTGTCATACTTGAGAAGATTTGCAAGCATTTTAGGATCTGTTAAATCGTTGATTGCAACGATTTCATAACCCTCTGCGCCGAACATCTGACGGAATGCCAGACGGCCGATACGACCAAAACCGTTAATTGCAACTTTAACTGCCATTTTAAATTCCTCCAATACAATAAATAAT
>JAFSSG010000039.1 GCA_017451145.1 Clostridia bacterium | reverse complement strand
TATGTTAGAGAAGCTTAAAAGCGAACAGCTTTTAGCTTGTCTTGAATTTGCAAACAAATTCTGTGCCATAAGCGTTCAGAAAAACGGTGCGATAAGCTCATATCCGAAATTAGAAGAAATTTTATAAAAACATGAGAATTAACGTGAAAATTCACGCTAATTATATTAGACGCCTTATCGGCCCACAGATAAGGCCTATCATAATTTATTTTTTGTGGGCAGAAAGGCTATGGAAAATATTATGAAAACATTCAGCTACACAATCAAGGACGAAATCGGAATCCACGCAAGACCTGCAGGAAATCTTGCAAAACTTGCAAAAAGCTTTGAAGGCACCAAGGTCACTATCGAAAAAGGCGGAAAAAGCGTTGATGTAACAAAGCTTATGATGCTTATGGGACTTGGCGTTAAGTGCGGCGATACAGTAAACTTCACAGTTGAAGGTCCTGACGAGGAAACTTGCAGCGACGCAATTTTAGACTTTATGACAAATAATCTGTAATTCGGAGGAAAGGCTATGAATAAGTTTCACGGAACAGGCGTTTACGGTGCAGTGGCAATAGGAAACGTGTCGCTTTTTAAAAGGCAGGACACTACCGTAAGACGCACAAAAATCGAGGATATTGACGCCGAATTAAAACGTGTTGCCGATGCAAAAGAAAAGGCAATCGCACAGCTTTCGGAAATTTACGAAAAAGCATTAGCGGAAGTCGGCGAAACTCATGCTCAGATTTTTGAAATCCATATGATGATGATTGAGGACGATGACTACAACGAGTCCATACAGAACATCATACAAACGCAGTCGGTCAATGCCGAATATGCCGTAGCGGAAACATCCGACGTTTTTTCAGAAATGTTTGCGTCTATGGACGACGCATATATGCAGGCACGTGCTACCGACGTAAAGGATATTTCAAACCGCATTATAGCCTGTCTTTTGGATAATAACGAAACGGAAAAAGAAACCTCAGAAAAAATGATTGTTTGTGCTGACGATTTAGCACCGAGCGAAACGGTTGCTCTTGATAAGGACAAGGTTTTGGCATTTGTCACCGCTTTCGGTTCATCTAATTCGCACACGGCAATCCTTGCAAGAAATATGAATATCCCTGCCGTTATCGGTGTGGGCGAGGAGTTTTTGAAATCTGTTTCAGACGGCGATAAAATCATAGTTGACGGGCATACAGGCGATATTTTTGTGAATCCTGATAATGAAACTACCGAAACATATCTCAAAAAACAATCGGAAGATAACCGCAAAAAAATGCTTCTTCAAGAGCTCAAAGGCAAGGAAAATATAACGCTTGACGGAACTGCAATTAAGATTTACGCAAACATCGGCGGTGTTGACGGCGTTGGTGCTGTTTTGCAGAATGATGCGGGAGGAATCGGTCTTTTCAGAAGCGAATTTTTGTATCTTGAAAGCGAGGACTTCCCAACAGAAGAGGCACAATTTACGGCGTACAAAAAGGTGTTAGAGGGTATGGCAGGGAAAAAGGTGATTATCAGAACTTTAGACATCGGTGCCGACAAGCAAGTAGATTATTTTAATCTCGACAAGGAAGAAAATCCGGCTCTCGGATACCGTGCCATAAGAATTTGTCTGACACGCCCCGAAATCTTTAAAACGCAACTCCGTGCACTTTTACGGGCATCGGTTTACGGAAATTTAGGAATTATGTTCCCCATGATAACGAGCGTAAAAGAGCTTAGCGACATAAAAGCGATTTTAGAGGAAGTAAAAACCGAGCTTAAAAATGACGGTTTGGAATATTCCGACAACATAGAAATCGGAATAATGATTGAAACTCCTGCCGCAGCTGTAATAAGTGATAAACTTGCTCCTATGGTTGACTTTTTCAGCGTAGGAACGAATGATTTGACTCAATACACTTTGGCTTGTGATAGGCAAAACGCGAAGTTAGAGCCGTTTATTGACACTCACCATGAAGCGATTTTACGGCTTATCGAAATGTCTGCCAAAAATGCACATGAGCACGGTGCTTGGATTGGCATTTGCGGTGAACTCGCCGCAGACACTTCCCTTACCGAAACATTTTTAAGAATGGGAATTGACGAGCTTTCCGTTTCCGCTCCCTTTATTTTACCTCTTAGAGACGCAGTACGGAAAACAGATTTAAGAAGATAAAAATATATCCGCCATAAAGGCGGATATATTTTTATTTCGAGTTATTCTTTGTATAATTTAAAAGTCCCCCTGCTAAAAGCATCTCTCTTTGTCTTTCTGACAAATCTATCCGTACTTCAAAATCGAAATTCTTTGTTTTATTCGTAACGGTCAATGTGTCGGAATTTTTAATTCCGTCTGTTACTCCCTTGATTTCAAGCACATCGGCTGCATCAATCCTGTCATAATCCGTTTCATTTTTGAAAGTTGCGGGGATTATACCTGCATTTATGAGATTTGCCATATGTATTCTTGCAAATGATTTTGTAAGTACCATTTTGACGCCCAGATATAAAGGTGCAAGTGCGGCATGTTCCCTTGACGAGCCTTGTCCGTAGTTCGAGCCGCCGATAATTATGGATTTTCCCATTTCTTTTGCACGTTTTGGGAAGGTTTCATCACACACCGCAAAGCAATACTCCGAAATTTTCGGGATATTTGAACGCAAAGGCAAAATTTTCGCTCCCGCAGGCATAATATGGTCTGTTGTTATATTGTCGCCCACTTTAAGACTGACTCCTGCCGTGAGTTCCACCTCCATAGGTTCAGATACGGGGAACGGTTTTATATTCGGACCTCTTAAAATTTCTACGCTGTCCATTTTATCCTCGTCTATCGGAGCTACCACCATATTGTCATTTACCAAAAACTTTTCCGGAAGTACGAAATCGGGCATATCTCCCATGTCGCAAGGATTTGTGAGGTAGCCGTTGATTGCAGAAATTGCCGCAGTTTCAGGCGATACCAAATAAATTTTTGCGTCCTTTGTGCCTGAACGTCCCTCAAAGTTGCGGTTAAAGGTTCTTAAAGATATTCCGGCAGAATTCGGCGACTGTCCCATACCGATACACGGTCCACAGGCACTTTCCAAAATTCTCGCACCTGCCGAAATCATAGTCGCCAAAGCACCGTTTTGTGCCAACATATTAAGTACCTGCTTTGAGCCCGGTGCTATCGCAAGGGAAACATCGGGATTTACCGTTTTTCCCTCCAAAATATGTGCAACTTTCAGCATATCCAAAAGTGACGAATTCGTGCATGAGCCGATTAAAACTTGGTCAATCTTCATTTTACCGATTTCATCAACCGACTTTACATTATCCGGCGAATGCGGACATGCCGCAAGTGGTACAAGCTCTGAAAGATTTATATTTACTTCCTCGTCATAAACGGCGTCTATATCGGCAGAAAGCGGAACGTAGTCCTCTTCCCTTTGCTGTGCCTTCAAAAATTCACGCGTTATCTCATCCGACGGGAAAATCGACGTTGTCGCACCAAACTCCGCACCCATATTCGTTATAGTCGCTCTTTCGGGAACGGAAAGCGTTTTAACGCCCTCGCCTGTATATTCCATAACCTTGCCCACTCCGCCTTTAACAGACAGGCGTTTTAATACCTCTAAAATAATATCCTTTGCCGATACCCAAGGCGAAAGTTTGCCCGTTAAATTGATTTTTACAACCTTCGGGCAGGTTATATAGTATGTTCCGCCTCCCATAGCTACAGCGACATCCATTCCACCTGCACCTATGGCAATCATACCTATTCCGCCACCCGTTGGGGTGTGACTGTCCGAGCCGATAAGGGTTTTCCCCGGTTTTCCGAACCGTTCCAGATGTACCTGATGGCATATGCCGTTACCGGGACGTGAAAAATACACGCCGTGTTTTTTACAGATACTGCCGATAAATCTATGGTCATCGGCATTTTCAAAGCCCGACTGCAATGTGTTATGGTCTATGTATGCAACGCTCTTCTCCGTTTTGACTCTGGGTACGCCCATTGCCTCAAATTCAAGGTATGCCATAGTACCCGTTGCGTCCTGCGTGAGCGTCTGGTCAATTTTTATGCCGATTTCGCTTCCTTTTATCATCTCTCCTTCTACTAAGTGACAAGAGAGTATTTTTTCCGTTAATGTAAGTCCCATAAATTCATTCCTCCATAGCTAACTATTCTACCGCATTTATGCCATTTTGTCAATACAGAAATGCTGTAACATTTTCCTGTTTTTTACATATTGTATAGGGATTGGAGTTGGTATTTTTGGGTATCTGCTATTCGGTATTTATTATACTTTTGACTATTTCGTTTTTTGCCATTTTGATATACGCAATAAGGCACAAAAGCTATTCTTTTAAGATAATCCGAGCGGAAAATGACAGGAATATCGAGGCAAAGCTCCGTATTCTTATGCGAAAGAATCCACGCTCTGAGATAGTTGTCATAAATAACTGTCCTTCTTCCGAAACGGGCAAAATACTCAAAAAAATGCAGTACGATTTTCCCGAAATACATATTGTTTCATACGAAAAAAGCCGATAAAATCGGCTTTCAGACTGTCGAAAAAATCGGCTTTTTAGATTACATATTTATCGCTGTACTCTTTATAAAGCTCGAAAAATCCGTTTCTTCCCTCATTTTTAACCTGATTCAAGTATTCGTGTCTATCGAGTGAGTTGTGTTTTAATTCAAGTATGCTTACTGCAATATTCGAGCAATGGTCTGCAACCCTTTCACAGTTTGTTATAAGGTCGGAAAGCACAAATCCAAACTCTATTGTGCATAATCCGTCGCTAAGGCGGTTTATGTGATTATCCTTTATGATTCGTTTCAGGTTATCTATCGTCTGCTCGAGAGGCTCAACACGTTTTGCAAGTTCACGGTCCTCTGTTTCAAGTGAGCGTATTGTGATGTTAAGGATTTCGTGAACGGCGTCAAACATAATTGATATTTCCCGCTCCGCATCCTTTGAAAACTCTATATTCTTTTCCTTAAGCTCCCTTGCTGTAGATACAATATTTACAGCATGGTCAGACATTCTTTCCAAATCGCCCACCACGTGCAAAAGATGTGTGACGGTTTTACTGTCCTTTTCTGACAATTTGCCGAGTGCAAGATGGACAAGATATGTGCTGAGCTTATCCTCATAAGTATCGACGATTTTTTCGTTTTCTTCAATTTCGGCTGCAGCCTTTTCGTCATACTCGTAAATCAGTCCCATCGACATAAAAACCATAGCCTTTGTGATTTCTGCCATTCCGCCGACAAGCTCATTACACTTTTGTACCGCATAACCGGGCGTTAACAAGAATCTGTCGTCCAAGGTATCAAAAATATTGGTCTTATCGCTTTTACCTTTAACGGTGTTTTTGGCAAGTTTTTCAATTCTATCCGAAAACGGCATAAGGATAACAGTTGCCAAAATGTTGAAAACTGTATGAATTACAGCTATATACACAGCCCCCACTGTTTGTGACATAATAGGGAATTTGAAAAATGCATTTGCGATATAGAAAATACCCGCAATAATTACCACACTTATTATTTTAATATGTACACACGCTGCCGCAACACGCTTTGCGTTTGTATTGCCCTTTATTGCTGACAGCACCGGTGTAATTGCCGCACCTATATTAGCACCCAAAACAATGGGAAGTGCAGTACTAAAATTTATTGCTCCTGTTATAGAAAGTGCCTGCAGGACGCCGACTGCCGCTGATGACGACTGTATCACCGCTGTAAGCACTACTCCTGCCAAAATGCCCATTACGGGATTTGAAAACATTACCAAAAGTTTGGCAAAAATCGGGCTGTCTTTTAGTCCTGACATGGAGCTTGACATTGTTTCCATACCGAACATAAGTACGCTGAAACCCAAAAGAATAGTGCCTATATCCCTTTGCTTATCACGTTTTGCGGTAAAGCTTAAAACAATACCTATCATTGCAAGTATTGGAGTAAAGGAAGACGGTTTCAAAAGTCTTAGGAAAAAGCTTTCGCCGTTTATGCCCGTCAAACTCAAAATCCATGCAGTAACGGTCGTTCCTAAGTTCGCTCCCATTATTATGCTTATCGTCTGCGAAAGCTTCATAATGCCCGAATTTACAAATCCGACAAGCATAACGGTTGTCGCTCCTGAGCTTTGAATTATAGCGGTAACTGCCGCTCCTAATAGGAAGCCCTTAAGTTTGTTCGATGTGAGCTTTTCCAGAATGATTTCGAGTTTGCTACCCGAAAGCTTTTTCAGTCCCTCGCCCATTACGTCCATTCCGTAAAGGAATAGTGCAAGACCTCCGAACAATGTCAATATAGAAAAGAAATCCATAAAATCCTCCTGCCACGCTATATTTCCATGATTACAGGTATAATCATAGGCGTTCTGTTCGTTTCCTCATAAATGTACTTATATATGCTGTTTTTCATTGATGTCTTTATAGTCGCCCAATCGCTTATATTCGCTTTTTTACATGACTCTATTCTGTCTTTGGCAATATCTTTTATCCTTTGCATAAGGTCCTCAGACTCACGTACATACACAAATCCTCTCGATACTACATCAGGGCCTGATACAATTTCGCCTGTATCCTTTGAAATCGTTACGACGGTTATAATAAGCCCGTCCTGTGCTAAAAGCTTTCTGTCACGCAAGACTATGTTTCCTACATCGCCGACTCCGAGCCCGTCAACTAAAATTCTACCTGCCGGAACTGCTCCCGTAACCTTTGCAGAAGTTTGGTCAAGCTCCAATACACTTCCGTTTTGCAGGACAAAAGTCTTTTTTATGCCCATTTTCTCGGCAATTTCGGCATGTAACATAAGATGACGCCTCTCGCCATGAACAGGAATAAAATATTTCGCCTTTGTAAGAGCAAGTATCATTTTCAATTCCTCTTGACAGGCATGTCCCGAAACGTGAACATCGGAAAGTGCTTTATATATTACTTCTGCACCGATTTTAAACAATTCGTTTATGACGTTTGACACACTTTTTTCGTTACCGGGTATGGGTGTTGCGGAAATTATAATTAAGTCGTCCTTGGTAACTTCAACTTTTCTGTGGTCGGAAAACGCCATACGCGAAAGTGCACTCATTGGCTCACCCTGACTGCCCGTTGTGATAATTACAAGCTTTTGCGGCGGATACTTTGATATCGCATCAAGCGGAATTAAAACGCCTTCAGGCACTTTAAGATACCCCAAAAGCAAGGAAATTTCAATTATGTTTTCCATGCTTCTGCCGGATACCGCAACCTTTCTGCCGTTTTCCGCCGCCGCATCTATTATCTGCTGTACCCTATGCACATTCGACGCAAAGGTAGCAACGATTATCCGTTTTTTACAGCCTTTGAAAATGCCGTTAAATTTATCGCCTACCATTCTTTCGCTCATAGCATAGCCTGGCCGTTCTACATTCGTACTGTCCGACATAAGTGCTAAAACGCCCTGATTTCCAAGTTCGCCAAGACGGGCGAGGTCGATCATTTCGCCAACGATTGGCGTTGTATCGATTTTAAAATCGCCCATATGGATTACTACGCCGACAGGCGTCGTTATCGCAAGTGCGACAGAATCGGCGATAGAGTGATTTGTCCTTATAAATTCAACCGAAAAAACATTGTTTATTTTAACAATATTTCCCGCCTTTACCTTGCACAGCTTTACCTTTGAAAGAAGGGTATGCTCTTTAAGTTTATGTTCCACAAGGCCTATGGTAAGCTGTGTTCCATAGACCGGAACGTTTATCTGTTTCAAAAAATAGGGAAGCCCTCCGATATGGTCCTCATGACCATGCGTCAGGAAAATGCCTTTAAGCTTTGCCCTGTTTTTCTCAACATACGAAATGTCATTTAAAACTAAGTCCACCCCGGGCATATCGTCATCAGGGAAAGACATTCCGCAATCTACCATTATCATCTCGTTTCCGTACTCGAGAATGGTCATATTCTTGCCAATCTCATCGAGACCTCCTAACGGTATAATTTTGAGTTTATTCTTTTTTGCCACTTATTTACCTCCATAAATTATTTCCGTACACTCATATATACTTTATTATACCACCTTTTTTCGTAATTAGTCAATCTTTTTTGGTAAAAAGAAAAAAACCGTTTATCATAAACGGTTTTGACTTATCTTAAAGGACAGCGTCATCAAAGAATCTGTAAGATGCACATTTTCAACAAAGACTTCATTTTTGCTTTTGAGCTCAGTATATGAGAAATTCCAAAATCCCTTTATTCCGCTATCTAACAGCATTTCTGCAACCTCTTCCGTTGCTTTTTGAGGAAGCGTCAGTATCGCTATGTCTATTTTATTTTCCGCAATAAAAGCCTTTATTCCCGAAATGTCGGAAATTTCCATTCCGCCGACACTCTTCCCGATTTTTTGCTTATCGCTATCAAAAATTCCCATAAGCTTAAAGCCACGCTTTTTTAGTCCTCCATAATTTGCTATTGCATGGCCTAAGTTTCCGGCTCCTACTATTACCAACCTATATCCCTTTGTAATTCCCAAAAGTTTTTTAAGTTCTGCCAAAAGATACTGCACGTTATACCCGTACCCTTGCTGTCCAAATCCGCCGAAATAATTAAAATCCTGACGTATCTGACTTGCCGTAACACCCATTTTTTTGCTGAGTGCCGTCGATGAGATACGGCTTTTTCCCTCTTTATCAAGCTCATCTAAATATCTGTAATATCTCGACAGCCTTCTTATTACCACTTCCGGCACCTTTTTTTCTTTTAAATCCACAGCTTTAAAACCTCCGCGTATATCTACGGTGAAATAATATCAATCAAAAATCACTTTTTGCATAAAAGCTTAATATAAAATCTCGTGTACATCGTAAGCGAAAGCAATAATATACATCCGCAAAGCACAATCAAGGCATTTACCACCGTAATCGGCAAGTCAGGGAAAAGAATCATCAAAATCATTGATGCATATAAAATAAATGTACTGAGTTTTCCGTACCACTTTGCACTGTTTACAGAATCGGTATTCCTTATCGTTATATACCCCAAAAGTGCCATAACAAACTCTTTTGCTACAAAAAACGCAAAAATCCAAAGCATATTCGGGTATTTATTTGAAAGGCATATAAAAAGTGTGCCTTGAGTAAGCTTATCTGCAATAGGATCAAGGATTTTACCGAAATCGGACACCATATTGAATTTTCTGGCTATTATTCCGTCCGCAACATCGGTGATTCCCGAAAGGACTATCATAAGT
>JAFSSG010000038.1 GCA_017451145.1 Clostridia bacterium | reverse complement strand
GCCTTTTGCATACTTATCAATCATGTACTGCAAATGCTCGGAAACACTGTGACCGGAAATAAACGGCTCATCTGCGGCTTCACGCTTGAAATTTGCATTTCCCAAAAGTCTCGCCGTCGTCTGTTCTATTACCCACATCCAAAAGCTCTCGGAATGAACGCTCGTTCCGTCCAAATCCATAAGTATTGCCTCAGCCTTCGGCTCAAAATGTGTTTCGTGCAGCGGGTAAATCGCAGGATAGCCCATACCGCTTTTAACATAGCAGAGCTTTTTATCGTCAAATTCAACTATGTCGATTTTCTTGTCGTCGGGAGTTAAAATGCGCTTTACTCCGTCCTTTCCGGTTTTAAAAAAATCACTTTTTTTTATCTCGTTCATCAGAACATCCACCTTATCTTGAAATTGTTTTTCCGCTTTCGATGCAGAATACGCCGTCTTTATCAACAGCCCATACATCTATTGCCGAAGGATTATATATAATCTTTGAATCCGCACTTTTTTGGAGCGAATTATACGCCATCACATAGTTGTAAACCTCGATATTTGTCGCATACCAAATATCCTCGCGGCCGCCCATAAATTCCGCAAATTTTTCGATAACTTCCCAATTTCCGTCATCGTCGAACTCATAGCTATGTCCCCAAAGATAGAACATTGTGCTGTTTCCCCATCTGTTTCCCTTTACAAACTTTTCCGCAAGCTCCATAAGCCTCGGATTTCTGTGGCGGCAGGTGGGATTGAGCTCTATCCAATCTGTCGGAAAATCAAAGTCCTCCGTCGCCTTTGTCGTTCTCGAATACACTATGCCGCATTTTCTCAAAACATCCTTTACGCGCTCGTTAAAATCGCCGAAAGGATATGCCATACCGTTTGCTACAAGTCCGAATTGCTCCGCAATATTTTTGCGGTCTGACATTACCTCGTCAATTATCTCGTTATCGGTAAGCTGAGTTAAAAACGGGTGCGAATATGTGTGAACGGCAACTTCGTTTCCGGAATTTATGAAAAGCTCTTTAGCTTCGGAAAGCTTTAGTCTTCCGGCAAATTTTTCTCTTACTCCGTCCTCCGGGAAATATGTTCCCGTATCAATATTAAAGGTTACTTTAAGTCCGTGCTTTTTCGCTATTTCCGAAAGCCGTATATCCTGTACGACTCCGTCGTCATAGCTTAAAGTCACGACCTTGTCCTTCCCGTCTTTTAAACGCATTTTCATTTTGACATCACTCCTATTTGTTAAGTCTTGCGCCCACCGCACCGCCGGGGTGAATCAGGGCAAACTGTTCCTCTGTATAGCCTGTTTCTTCAATTAAAGCTGTCTGTAATGCATGGAATATCACAATAAGTGATGTTGTACTCGTTGTTCCCTGCATATTATGCTTATCAGTTTCACAGTTCACATATTGTTTTAACACAACATCAGCACTTTTTGCAAGAGGTGAGTCCAAATTTTCAGTAACCGTTATAACCTTTACGCCCTTTTTCCTGCAAATATCAAGTATCGGCATAAGCTCCGCCGTTTTTCCGCCACGGGAGGCAAACAGCATAACATCGCCCTTTTTAAGATACCCGCTTCCGCCGTGTACGGCTTCTGCCGGTGAAATAAATCTTGCAGGTCGCTCTATGCAGCACATCAGATGTGCAAAATGCTGACAGGCAATCCCTGAATGTCCGCAACCGGCCGCGCCTATTCTTTCGGCATTTTTCAAAAGCTCCACAGCCTTTGAAAAGCTTTCCCTATCAAAATAGTTTTTAGCCTCTTTTATACATTCCGACTCAATGTCATATGCCTTTTCCGCCATTTCAAGCGCTTTTTCTGAAATCATATTACTATCCCCACAGTTTTTCATCAAGATTTTTATATCTTTCGTAACATTCGGTATAATCCTTGCCGCTCGGCTTGTAGATTTTGTTCGGTTTTACGGCGACTTCCACCGCTTTTTCAACGCTTTCAAAAACGCCTGTTGCCGTACCTGCCAAAATCGCAGAGCCAAGACAAGCCGTTTCGTCATTTTTGAGCGTTACAAAGGTCTTGCCCGTCATGTCCGCCTTGATCTGACACCACAACGGGCTCATAGCACCGCCACCCATTGTGCGTATTTCGGTACAGTCCGCCTTGATATAGTCAAGACTACCCTTTAGCATACAAGCGACAGACTCCAAAATACTTCTTACAAAATGTCCTCTTGTATGCTCCATTGTTATGCCATAAAACACGCCTTTTGCATCAGGGTTATACTTTGGCATGGTAGCACCGCAAAGATAGGGCAAGAATGTAAGCCCAGCCGAGCCTTTGGGCACTTTTTCAGCTAAGGCGTCAAGTTCTGAAAACTTAAAATCTTCACAAAAGTTATTTTTAAACCATTTTAAAGCTATTCCCGCCGTCGGAGTCCACGCCAAAAGGCAGTATTTTCCGTCATAGTTTATATGGCAGGGTGTTTTGCTTTCGGGATTGTAGCTGGGTATCGTATCAGTTGGCACAAAAACAACCATTGTCGTGCCTGTCATTTCGCTTATTACGCCTTTTTTTACTATTCCTGCGCCGATTGCGCCTGCAATCTGGTCAATAGCACCCGTTACCACCTTTATTCCGTTATATTCGCCGACAAGCGTGCCGCACGGTATGATTTCGGGAAGAATCCCGCTGTCAACG
>JAFSSG010000004.1 GCA_017451145.1 Clostridia bacterium | reverse complement strand
GTGTTGCACCGTAATAATTCTTTTGTGCTATGTAGAGCCATACGATAAAAGGAATCATCAAAATCCTTAAAAGGCTCAAAAGATTAGGAATAGTCAAAATATCATTTTTTGTAAAAATTCTCTTCATACTTTCTCCTCGCATATTTAATACCCGTACATTATATACTATTTTTTGGTATTTTACAAGACATTATTTTCTATTCGTGCAAAAACTCTCTGATTTCCGAAAGTCTTCTCTCTGCTTCCTTCCTGCCCTCCCTGTAAACACGTTCCAATTCTTCGGGATTTTTTTCTGTACGTGATATTCCGAGCGATTTTTGCGGTCTTATCACTATTGATTTTCCCGACTTCTCACGTTTTCTTATCTCACTCAGCTGTTTTTCGTAAAGCTCATGGCGTACATTCATGGCGGAAATAATTGCCGGATATTTATTAAGCACAAGCTTTATTACAGGCATCGCTCTGCTACGCCTTTTTTTGTAATTATCGGGTTGCGTCAGGATTATAACATTTCTGTTATATCCCAAATCCTCCATATACTTATACGGCACCGGGTCGGAAATACCTCCGTCTAAAAGCCTGTATCCGTCAACCTCAACTATTCTTGCCAAAACGGGCATCGAAGCAGACGCCCTCATCCATAAAACATCACGTTCATCGCCTTTGGTGCAGTTATGGTACACGGGTTTTCCTGTATAAACATCTGTTGCGGCTACGTAAAATGGCATAGGATTTTCACGGAAAGCCTTTTTATCAAATATGTCCAAGCAGTCAGGGATTTCCCGATAGCAAAAATCCGCTCCGTACAAATCGCCCGTTTTAATGAGCGACCTGATACTGCAATATTTCGGATCTTTCGAGTACTTCTTATTATAGCGTAATGCACGTCCTGCCTGTCCCGACTTAAAATTGCAGCTAAAAGTCGCACCTGCCGACACTCCGGCACATGCATCGAATTTTATTCCGTTTTCCATAAAGACGTCTAAAACTCCGCAGGTAAACATACCACGCATTGCCCCGCCCTCCATAACAAGAGCGGATTTAAATTCATTTTCCATATTATTTCTCCATTCTAAGCCTTATTATAACATATATGCCGATTTTTAACAAGGAAATCTTTAAATAGTTTTATACTTTTATTGATTATTTTGAAAAAGTGTGCTAAAATTATACAAATATAAACCATTTTTAAGCGGTTAAAACAAGGAGTGATAGAGTGACGGCGGAAAATGAGCTTTTTGTAAAATACAAAAAAACACATGACAAAAAAATAAGGGATGAAATTTTGAGCCGTTACACTTATGTTGCAAAAATCCTTGCTTACAAATCGGCTCAATACGGTGCTGAATTCGAAGATTTATATCAGGTTGCCTGTGTGGGAATTATCCTTGCCATTGAACGCTTTGACCCGTACAGAGATGTGCAGTTTGTGACCTTTTTATCGCAAACGGTGATGGGCGAAATACGTCATTTTTTGCGTGACAAGGTGCATCCGATAAGGCTTCCGAGAAAGCTTTATGATGCACTTTCCAAGGCGGAAACCGAAAAAATGCGTTCCGGAAATCTGACTATTTCGGAGCTTTCCGAAAAGTTGGGAATACCCGAAGAAACGCTTAACGAGGCATATGCGGCAGGGGACGTAAATTTTGTTAAATCGCTTGAAGCTGAAGCATTTTCCGACACGGCACTTTCCAGCTTTTTAGGTTATGACGACGATGGCTTTGCCTTAATAGAAAACCGCGACTTTTTGGATTATTGCATATCAAAAATGACAGAACGCGAAAAAGCGGTTTTAAATATGCGTTTTTTAGACGGAAAAACGCAGAAGGAAACGGCAAATGCTCTGGGCATTTCGCAAATGTCAGTCTCCCGAATCGAGAAAAAAATCGCAGAAAAAATCAAAAAAGATTTTTTAAACTCTTGACTTTTGGAAATCTGTGAGCTATAATCTAACAAAACTGCATACTAAGAGGGGGAGCTTGTGAACAGGCTGAGAGGGAGTTTTAAACTCCGACCCTATAACCTGATATGGATAATGCCATCGTAGGTATCTTGACCTTTTTGCATATCCTTGGGTATGCTTTTTTAATTTATACTAAGGAGTTGTTTTTATGAAAAACACAAGAATTTTAGCAGAAATGGCAATAACGGTAGCACTGTCTTGTGTGCTGTATTTTGTGCGGCTTTGGACAATGCCTCAGGGAGGCTGCGTATCGCTTGAAATGGTGCCGATTTTGATTTTGGCATACAGACGCGGTGCAAAAGAGGCAACTGTCGCAGGTGCCGTTTATGGAGTTATTTCCATTATTTTTGAGGGTACGCTTTATCACCCGCTGTCATTCTTTTTGGATTATCTTTTTGCTTTCGGCGTACTTGGCATTGCAGGATTTTTCAAAACCGATATTTTGGGCATTACAGTAGGCTCGTCCCTTGCCGTTTTGGGAAGATTTTTCTTCTCGCTTATGTCGGGAGTTTTCCTTTTTGCAAGTTATGCACCTGAGGGGCAAAGCCCGTGGATTTACTCGCTCGTCTATAACGGAAGCTATATGCTCCCCGAGCTGTTGATTTCCATAGCCGTTTTGATAATACTCTATCTATCGTCACCGAAGATTTTTAAAGCATGATAAAAATGCAGTTCATATCCGAACTGCATTCAGAGCACTGACAAACTCGTTCTACCGCAAGAGGATTCAATCAAAAAGCAATAAAAGAATATAATTTTGGCATTTTAAAAAAGTGGTGCGGTTTTTTAAAAATCTGCACTACTTTTGCTTTCCGCCTTTTAAACCTCTACCGTACCATTGTACGCCGACGAGATTTAAAAGACGGAATATTCCATCGTTTCTCAGCCTCTGCTCAGACTGATGACTTTGTCATCAGTCTGAAAAATGCAGTTCATATCCGAACTGCATTTTTTAATGGAATTTACATTATTGTTCCGCCGCCTATTACCGTGTCTCCGTCATATATGACAGCTGCCTGACCTTTGGCTATCGCTCTTTGAGGCGTTTCAAACTCAATATGTACGCTGTCCTCGCCCGTAACCGTGATTTTTGCAGGTTCTTCCGTTTGATTGTAGCGGATTTTGACCTTTGCCGAAAAGCTTTCAGGCTGAGTATCAAACGCAATCCAATTTACATCGTTTACATCAAGCTCCTTTGCGAAAAGCTCACAGTTTTTACAAAGGACAACCTCGTTTTTTTCTATATCCTTTTTCAAAACGTACATAGGTTCGGGGAGGCTCAATCCCAAGCCCTTTCTCTGCCCTATTGTGTATCGTATGATTCCTTTGTGCGTTCCTAAAATTTTGCCGTTTTTATCTACAAAATTTCCGCTTTTATAGCTTTTTCCGCGATAGTTTTCAATAAATTTTGCATAATCACCGTCAGGGACAAAGCATATATCCTGACTATCGTGTTTTTTTGCGTTAACAAATCCGTTTTCCTCTGCTATTTTGCGTGTTTCCTCTTTTTTGAAGTTTCCGAGCGGAAAAAGAGTATGCGAAAGCTGTTCCTGCGTCATCTGATAAAGCACATAACTCTGGTCTTTGCTCAAGTCTTTCGCTTTTTTAAGCAGAAACCTGCCGTTTTCCTCCTCTATCCTTGCATAATGTCCCGTTACAACATAGTCAAAGCGGAGTTCCTTCATTCTTTGAAACAGCTTTTCAAATTTCAAATACCTGTTACAGTCTATGCACGGATTCGGTGTTGCCCCGTTTTCATAGGAATTTACAAATTTTTCTATTACTTTTTTCTCAAATTCATCGGTGAAATTGAATACGTAATACGGCATTTCGAGTCTTTTTGCAACGCTTCTTGCGTCCTCAACGTCATCTAACGAGCAACAGCTCTTCTCTGTTTTTATGCCGATCTCATCATTCGTAAAAAGACGCATTGTTGCACCTATGCACTCGTATCCGTCCTTCTTCATAAGGTATGCCGCAACCGAAGAATCAACTCCGCCGCTCATCGCTATAACTGCTTTTTTCATATCACCTATACATACGAAATAATCGCTTCACAATTTCCTGTAACCGTTGCCACGCCATCTTGTGCGGGGATAAATATGCTGTCACCTTTTTTTATGTCAAGCTCCCTGTCCCCTACTTTAAGCTTTGCCTCTCCCGAAAGCACAATTACCGAGCGGAAACAGTTTTTGTTCAGTTCGATATTGCTCGTGCCACAGCAGTCAAACTTTTCTACCGTGAAATATTTGCATTTTGCAAGTATTTTCTCATTTTCCGTTTTATACAGCTTTGCAGGTGCAAGAGTTGTCACTTCAAGTGCCTTTTCGATATGTAATTCTCTTGCATTTCCGTTTTTGTCACGGCGGTCATAGTCATAGACACGGTACGTTTTATTGGAATTTTGCTGAACCTCGCAAATAAACGCACCCTTTCCTATTGCGTGGATTGTGCCTGATTCTATGAAGAATACATCGCCTTTTTTTATTCTGACTTTGTTCAAAACTTCCAAAAGGGTGTTATCCTCAATACGCTTTTTTAATTCGTCCTTAGTAATCGTTTTTGAAAAACCGTAATACAAAAATGCGTCCTTTTCACAATCTACAACATACCACATTTCTGTTTTTCCGTATTCGCCCTCATATTTTAAGGCATACTCATCCGACGGGTGAACCTGAACAGAAAGGTTGTCCGCCGCATCAATGAGCTTTATCAAAATCGGGAAAAACTCAAATTTTTCCGCGTTTTCTCCAATACAGCCCCTGCCGTTTTTTTCGATATATTGGGAAAAGGAAAGAGAATCAAATTCTCCTCCCGAAACGACGCTTTCCCCGTCCTTATGTGCCGAAAGCTCCCAGCTTTCAGCAACCTTTTCAAGATTTTCGCCCTTTTTAAACTCAGTTTTCAGCCTTGTTCCGCCCCAGATATAGTCCTTACAGGTGGGCAAAAGCTTTACAGGTGATAAGTTCATAATACCGCTCCTAAAATTATTCTTCATCAATTTTTGCACAAACCGTTTTTGATGTTACGCCCGACAATTTGCCGATTTTACCTGACAGTGCATTTATTACATCGGTGGGTGCATCAACAGCAACGCTTATTATAGAAACGTCACGCTTTTTATACGGTATTCCCATTCTGCCGATTATGAAGTCGGCATATTCGTGCAAAATAGCATTCAGATTACTTACTTCATCAAAATTTTCTACTACGATTCCTATTAAAGCAACTTTGTTTTCCATTTTTATTATCCTTCCTCTCCGTGCCAAAAGCACAAGCTCCAATTCTTAGGCTTAACCCCTTTTTACATATTTTCTACAGTTTCTATTCCCAAAAGGTATAATGCCGATTTTATTACCGTACATACGGCTTTGACAATCATAAGCCTTGCATTTTTCACATTTTCGGGTATGCCGTCCTTTAAAATCGGACAGGAAACGTAAAACTTATTAAACTGCCTTGCAAGGTTTGTTACATATCGGTTTACATAAAACGGTTCATTTTTTTCAGCCGATAACAAAACTGCATCGTAAAATCCCGAAAGCATTGTAATTAGTGCGTACTCATCAGGGGATGTAACAGCTGAAAAGTCTATATTTTCACCTATTTCACCGGCTCTGCGTAAAATGCTCTTGCCCCTTGCATAGCTATACTGCACATACGGTGCGGACTCGCCGTCAAAATCAAGCATACTGTCCCAGCTGAAGATAATGTCCTTTTCACGCGAATTTTTCAGGAATGTGTATAAAACCGCTCCTATACCGACTTTTTTGGAAACCTCGTCCTTATTCTCCATATCGGGCGTATTTTTTTCAATTATCTCACGAGTTTTGCTTACCGCCTCATTCAAGACATCCTCTAAAAACACGACGTCTCCATGACGAGTTGACAGCTTTTTATCAGGAAATTTTACTAACCCGAAATTCACATGCTCACAGCCCTTTGACCATTCCCAACCTGCTTTTTCCATAACCGCAAATATCTGCTGAAAATGCAGTGCCTGTGCCGTTCCTACGACATATATATTCTTGTAAAAATCATATGTTCTATGGCGGTAAAGTGCCGCTGCGATATCACGAGTTGCGTATATTGTCGCACCGTCCGATTTCAAAATTATGCAAGGCGGTATATTAAGCTCGGATAAATCCACCACCTTTGCCCCGTCGCTTTCGGTTAAAAGCCCTTTATCCTGCAAAATTTCAACAACTTCGGGCATTTTATCCGAATAGAAGCTCTCGCCGTTATAGGAATCAAAATCAACGCCAAGCATATCGTAAACACGCCTGAATTCCTTTAAGCTGAGGTCACGGAATTTTTGCCACAGTGCCACTTCCTCAGTTGCTCCGTCCTCCAAACGTTTAAAATGTTCACGTGCCGTAGCTTCCAGCTCAGGATTTTTTTCCGCTTCCTCATGAAATTTCACATATATTTTAAGAAGTTCGCCGATCGCGTCTTTTTGGATAGCCTCATCATCGCCCCACAGCTTATACGCACATATGAGCTTTCCGAACTGCGTACCCCAATCGCCAAGGTGATTGAGCCTTGTTACGTTATATCCTAAAAATTCATAAATCCGTGCAAGAGAATGACCGAGTGCGGTAGTGAAAAGATGACCTATATGGAAAGGCTTCGCGATATTAGGCGATGAATACTCTACCAAAACGGTCTTTTTATCGCCAAAATCGCTTTTTGCGTAATCTTCTCCCTTTTCAAAAACCTCGCCTAATACCGATTTTGTAAATTCTGCCCTGTTATAGAAGAAATTTAAGTATCCGCCGACAGCTTCGGCCTTTTCAATATACATATCCCCTGCAAATTTTTCCGAAAGCTCCTTTGCGATAATCTGCGGTGCTTTACGCATAGTCTTTGCAAGTGTGAAACACGGGAATGCCAAATCTCCCAATTTTTGTTCGGGAGGCGTTTCTATTAGTTTTTTGATTTCCGCAATATCTATACCTGAAATATCGGATATTTTTTTTGCAGTATAATCCTTATAATCCATTTTAATTCCTTTCTTGGAGTGCATTTTTTACAGTTTCAATCGCACGTTCTGCAATTTTTAAATAGCGTTCCTGTTTATTTTTAACCCTGTAATCAAGAGGTTCGATTATGCCGAAATTCGCATTCATCGGCTGGAATTTTTTTATTGTTTCATCGCTTATGTAAAGCGGAAGTGAGCCGATTGCCGTTTTTCTGTCCGGCTCAAAAAACGGCTTATCAAGAAGCATATTCGCCATATTATATCCTGCCATGATACCGGATGACGCAGATTCCACATACCCCTCAACGCCCGTTATCTGACCTGCGAAAAATATGTTTTTGTATTTTTTCATCTGATAATACCGATTAAGTAGCCTCGGTGAATCCAGATATGTGTTTCTATGCATAACTCCGTAGCGGACAAACTCTGCATCCGAAAGCCCCGTAATCATTGAGAATACACGCTTTTGTTCGCCCCACTTTAAGTTGGTCTGAAAGCCCACAAGATTATAAAGCGAACCCTCACGGTTATCCTGCCGTAGCTGAATAACCGCATAGCTATCGTCTTTGCCCGTTTTCGGATTGACCAAGCCGACAGGCTTTAACGGACCAAAAAGTAGCGTTTTCTCGCCACGTTTTGCCATAACCTCACTCGGCATACAGCCCTCAAAAACCTCTGTTCCTTCAAAATCCTTCAAAGAAACGGTTTCGGCATTCACAAGCTCATTATAAAATGCGTCATATTCCGCCTTCGTCATAGGGCAGTTGATATAATCGTCTGTTCCACGCCCGTATCGGCTTCCGTAAAACACCTTGTCCATATCAATACTGTCTTTTGCGACTATCGGTGCAGCGGCATCAAAAAAGTAAAGTCCGTCGCTTTCGGTGAGCTTTGATATTTCGTCTGCGAGTCCCTTTGAAGTAAGCGGTCCTGTTGCAATTATGGTAGGAATGTTTGTATCTATTTTTGTAACTTCGTCGTTTATGACGGTAATTAGCGGATTTTCACGGATCAGCTCTGTCGCCGTCTTGGAAAACAGCTCCCTATCGACAGCCAATGCTCCACCTGCCGCCACTTTACTGCTATCGGCTGAACGCATCATAACAGAATCGAAAAGACGCATTTCCGCTTTTAAAAGACCACAGGCATTTTCAATCCGCTCCGCTTTTAGCGAATTTGAGCATACAAGCTCACAAAAATTCTCGCTCTTATGTGCGGGAGAATACTTTTTCGGTTTCATCTCAAAAAGCTCAACCGAAATCCCGAATTTCGCAAGTTGCCATGCTGCTTCGCAACCGGCAAGACCTGCTCCGATTACCCGAACTGTCATTTTTTGGATTTCCTCTCAGGCTTTCTTTCGTAACTGCATTTTTCATTTACACAGTATATTTTAGGATTTTTACCGTTGCGTTCAAGTAAGATACCGTTACAATTCGGACAAGTTTCATTTTTCAGCGGTTTATCCCAAACCATAAAATCGCACTTGGGATTATTCTCACAGCCGTAATAGTTTCTGCCTTTTCTTGTCTTTTTTACGAGTATCTCGCCACCGCATTTTGGACATTTTACGCCTGTTTCATTCCTTATTGACATTGTATTTTTGCATTCCGGATATCCGGGACATGCCAAAAATTTTCCGAATTTACCGATTTTATAAACCATTTTTCTGCCGCATTTTTCACATACGACATCGGATTCTTCGTCTTTTATCTTAACCTTTTCAATCGCCTTTTGTGCTTTTTCAAGATTTTCTTCAAATTCCGGATAGAATTCCGAAAGCACCTTTATCCAAGAAAGCTTTCCGTCCTCGACCTCGTCAAGCTTCTTTTCCATACCTGCCGTAAACTCAATATCTACAATATCGTCAAAATAATTCTTCATGATATCGGTAGTTATTCTGCCGAGCTCTGTCGGAACAAGCTGTTTTTTTACACGGCGAACATAGCCCCTCGATACAATCGTGGTGATTGTCGGAGCATAGGTACTCGGTCTGCCTATACCGTTTTCTTCCAATGCATGAACCAAACCTGCTTCTGTGTATCGTGCAGGTGGTTTTGTGAAATGCTGATTTGCCTCAATTTCGGAAACCTCAGTAGTTTCGCCCACCTTTATTTCCGGCAGTGCCTTATCTTTATCCTTAGCCTCATCACTGCCCTCCTGATATACGCTCATAAACCCTTTAAACAGGATTTTTGAGCCGTTGGCACGGAAGGTATGCGTTCCGCTTTCAAGTACGGCATTTTGCGTTTCATATAAAGCTGCTGACATCTGACTTGCGGCAAAACGCTCCCAAATCAACTTATACAGCTTATATTGGTCATTTGTGAGCTTATCACGTACCTTTTCAGGCAAAATATTTATGCTTGTAGGACGGATTGCCTCATGTGCGTCCTGTGCATTTCTGCCTGTTTTGTACTGTCTCGGTTTTACATATTCTTTGCCGAAATTCTCATTAAGATAAGCGATTGCCTCTCGCTGTGCTTCCGTTGAGATTCTTAAAGAATCGGTTCTCATATAGGTTATCAAGCCTATCGTGCCGTATTTTCCGCCGATATTTACACCTTCATAAAGCGTCTGTGCCGTCTGCATCGTTTTCGCGGTTGCAAAGCCGAGCTTTCTTGACGCGTCCTGTTGCAACGTGCTTGTTGTAAACGGTGGTGGCGGATTTTTTGTGATGTCGCCTATTTTAACCGATTTTACGGTAAGTTTTTTTATATCGTTTTTTATTTTTTCGGCATCTTCTCGGCAGGTAAGCTCTGTTTCTTTGCCGTTTTCACCGTAGTATTTTGCTATAAATTCCTTTTTCCCGTGTTTTAACACGGCTTCAACAGTCCAAAATTCCTTTGGATTAAAGTTTTCTATCTCGTCCTCACGGTCACAAATCATTCTGGTAGCTACCGATTGTACTCTACCTGCACTCAGACCTCTTTTTACCTTTTCCCACAGAATAGGGCTTATTTTATAGCCGACAACTCTGTCTAAAACTCTTCGTGCCTGTTGTGCATTTACCAAGTCCATATCAATCTTTCGAGGCTCTTTTATAGATGTTTTTACCGCATTTTGCGTTATCTCGTTAAAAGTTACGCGACAAGCGGACTCCTCCGGTATCCCTAAAACTCTTGCAAGATGCCAACTTATCGCCTCACCCTCTCGGTCAGGGTCGGTCGCAAGATAGACTTTATCAGCAGACTTTGCCGTCTTTTTAAGCTTTGTCAAAAGGTCGCCCTTGCCCCTTATTGTTATATATTTCGGCTCAAAATTATTAGAAACATCTACTCCAAGCTGACTTTTGGGAAGGTCAATAATATGCCCCATAGATGCGGTTACTTCATAATCTTTTCCTAAATACTTTTTAATTGTTCCAGCCTTTGCAGGTGACTCCACTATAAGCAGTTTCATATGCTCCTCCATTAAATGTTTAGTTTATAGTTGTTTCCGGGAATCTTTTTTATGTATCCGCCAAACTCCATCATTGACAGTATCGGCGTAAGTTTTGAGATTTCAATTCCGCTCCGCCTTGCCAATTCGTCAATATGCATACTTGACTCGATCAGAAGCTCGGCAATCGCTCTTTCATCATCTGAAAGTGATTGATACTTTTTATCATCTAACGAGATTTTCATTTCGTTATTTACTTTTTTATGTGAATCTTTACTTATCAATGCCTTAAATATATTATTCTTAGGCTTTTCGATTTTCAGACGGTTTATCTCATAAGAATATTCATCTAAAATATCCTGTCCGCAGGTTACCGCCTTTGCATTCATTCCCAAAATCCCGTTTGTACCCGCACTTGACGGATTAAAGATACTGCCCGGAACTGAAAATAAGTCGCGTCCTGCGTCAATCGCATAGTTTGCGGTAATTAAAGCTCCGCTCTTTTTTGGTGCTTCGGTTACCATAACACCTCTTGATAAACCACTTATTATTCTGTTTCTTTCAGGGAAATGTATTTTAAGCGGTTCTGCACCTATCGGATATTCGCTTATGACTGCTCCGTTTTTCATTATCTCATCCATAAGCGACTGGTTTTCGGGCGGATATGCTTTTTCTACACCGCTACCTAACACGGCAATCGTTTTGCCACCTACCGAAAGTGCCGAACGGGCGGCAACCGAATCGATGCCCCTTGCCATACCGCTGACTATCGTTACACCGCTTTCTGCAAGTTCGGTGCAAATCTTTTTCGTTGCGGCAATGCCGTAATCTGTTGCATTTCTTGTACCGACAACGCCTATCATCAAAAGCCTGTCCCAATTAGGAATTTCGCCGCGTAAATACAGAACATACGGCGGATTTTCAATAAATCGCAGTGTGTCAGGATAATTTATGCTGTCAAAGGTTAAGACCTTTGCACCGACGGATTGTGCATCTTCAAGAAGTTTCTTCGCTTCGTCAAGGTTTTTATTTTTAAGTTTTGACCTTACCGAAGGTTTTATGCCTATAATATTGTCAAAATTTTCTGCTTTATATACGTCTTCGGCAGATTCAAATATTTCTAAAAGTGCAGTTATATCGTAACCTGTTATGCCCTCAATGGCTGTAAGCCAAAGCCAAAACAGTTCCTTTTCCAAATTTTTCACTCCTACATTAACGCATTTCCTATATACCATACTACAAAATTTTCCGATTGTCAAAGATTTTTTGCCAAAATTTTAAAATTCTTTCTTATTTATATGCAAAAAAGCTCGGAAAACCGAACTTTTTTGATTTTATGATAACAAATTCCTGAAAAATTATGTATTCTATTAAAACAATCCTCCCGTCAGCCTTACGGCTGACACCCTCCTTTACACAAGGAGGGCTTGTAGAGAATCATTCTATTAAAGACAAGGGATGCAAGGATAGAAATAAGCTGTCCAGCTTCTGCAAGTAAACGTGAATTAAGAATATAGTATTGATTATCTCCTTCTCTACGGCAAGGGGGAAAATCAGAAAATACGCAGTTTCTTTTACGTTAGTTTTGCCCTCAATGACGGCGAAAGGCTATTTTGTTTCAAGCTGACCTAAACTTGCGGCTCTTAGATATGCGTTTATAAAACCGTTCAGATCGCCGTCCATAACGGCACCGATATTGCCCATTTCAAAGCCTGTTCTATGGTCTTTTACCAAGTTATACGGGTGGAAAACATAGGAACGGATTTGGCTTCCCCATGCGATTTCCTTCTGAACGCCCTTTATATCCTCAATTTTTTCCTTTTGTTGCTGTTCCGCAATTTCCGCAAGTTTTGCCTTTAACATCTTCATTGCATAATCCTTATTCTGATGCTGTGAACGCTGTGTCTGGCAAGAGGTCACAATTCCTGTCGGAATATGCGTAATTCTCACGGCAGAATCGGTCTTATTTATATGCTGACCACCCGCACCTGAGGAGCGGTATGTATCCACCTTTATATCCTCAGGGCGAATATTTATTTCAATTTCATCATCGATTTCGGGCATAACCTCGATTGAAGCAAACGACGTATGCCGTCTTCCCGACGCATCAAACGGCGAAATCCTTACTAAGCGGTGTACGCCCTTTTCTGCTTTCAAATACCCGTACGCATTAAGCCCGTTTATCGAAATCGTCGCACTTTTGACTCCGGCATCATCTCCTGCTAAAATGTCGATGGTTTCTACCGTATAGCCGTTCTTTTGTGCGTACATCTGGTACATTCGCATAAGCATTTCCACCCAATCCTGTGCCTCTGTACCACCTGCACCTGCGTGGAAAGTCATAATTGCGTTGCATCTGTCATAATTGCCTGAAAGGAGTGTTTCAAGCGTCATTTTTTCGACATTTTCCGTTATCTCTGCAACTGTTTTCTTTATCTCGCCAAGCATTGATTCGTCATTTTCTTCATTTGCGAGGTCAATCAAAACAATAGCGTCTTCCCATTGTGTTTTTAAGTTCTCATATGCCGAAACC
>JAFSSG010000037.1 GCA_017451145.1 Clostridia bacterium | reverse complement strand
ATGGAAGCACAGCATTATCCCGACTCAATAAACCACCCGAATTTCCCCAGCACAGTCTTAAGACCGGGCGAAACATACACACAAAAAACGGTGTATCGTTTTAAAACAGAGAATTAGTATTTATATAGGTAATAAAAGAAATTACGGTAGAAAAAATGGATATAAGACAGGAATCACTAAAGAAACACTACGAATGGGGCGGTAAAATTGAAGTAATTTCAAGAACGCCCGTAAAAAACAGGGAACAACTATCCCTTGCATATACACCCGGCGTTGCAGAGCCTTGCCTTGAAATCGAGAAGGACATAAATAAGTCGTACGAACTCACAAGACGGCATAATCTTGTTGCGGTAATCACCGACGGAAGTGCCGTTTTGGGACTTGGCGATATAGGTCCAGAGGCGGGTATGCCCGTCATGGAGGGAAAATGTGCGTTATTTAAGGAATTTGCCGATATTGACGCATTCCCGCTCTGCATAAAAACGCAGGACGTTGACGAGCTTGTGCGAATGATATATCTTTTATCGGGCAGTTTTGGAGGCATAAATCTTGAGGATATTGCCGCACCAAGATGCTTTGAAGTAGAAAGAAAGCTCAAAGAAATCTGCGATATTCCCGTGTTTCATGATGACCAGCACGGAACGGCGATAGTTGTTGCGGCGGCACTTTTAAACGCACTAAAAGTAGTCAAAAAGGACATATCAAAGGTAAAAGTCGTAATAAACGGTGCAGGAAGTGCAGGTACGGCAATCGGTATGCACCTGATGAAATTAGGCGTAAAAAATCTCGTAATGGTTGATAAATTCGGGATCATCTGCGAGGGCGACGACGCCTTAAACGATAGCCATAAAGAGCTTTCCAAAATAACAAACAGGGAACATATAACGGGAAATCTTGCAGATGCCTTAAAGGGTGCGGATGTGTTTATCGGAGTGTCCGCTCCAAATATCGTGTCAGAAAAAATGATTGAATCAATGGCGACGGGGGCGATTGTCTTTCCAATGGCAAATCCCACGCCTGAGATAATGCCCGATCTTGCTAAAAAAGCAGGTGCAAAGGTGGTAGGAACGGGCAGAAGCGATTTTCCTAACCAAATAAATAATGTTCTCGCTTTTCCCGGCATATTTAAGGGTGCATTATCGGTTCGGGCAAGTGACATAAATGAAGAAATGAAAATAGCGGCGTCATATGCAATAGCAACTCTTGTGTCCGACGATGAACTTTCCGAAGACTATATAATGCCGAAGGCTTTTGATGAAAGAGTCGGAAAAACGGTCGCAAAAGCTGTTGCGGAAGCGGCGAAAAAAAGCGGTGTAGCAAGAATTTAAAATATTTATATACATAGAGGTATCTCATATGAACATTTCTGAAATCAAACAAAAAATAGGAAGCATTGATTTTCAAAAGCTGTATTGCTGTAAGGACGGGGAAGAAAAAAAGTATATCGAAAGATTTGAAAAGCTTTTAGACGGTTTTTCAAAAACCTTTGAAAAAGACGGGGACATACGCCTTTTTTCAGCACCCGGACGTACGGAAATCGGCGGAAATCATACAGACCATCAGCACGGTGCGGTGGTAGCAGGAAGCTTAAACCTTGATGTAATAGCTGCGGTGCGTCTTAACGGTGAAAATGTAATACGCATAAAATCGGAAGGATTCCCGATGGACACTGTAGCTCTTGACAGTTTAGAGGCTGATAGCTCGGAATTCGGAAAATCGTCAGGGCTTATAAGAGGTATTGTAGCATCTTTTGAAAAGTTGGGATATAGCATTTCAGGTTTTGACGCATATACAACGTCAAATGTATTGAAAGGCTCGGGAATGAGCTCATCAGCGGCCTTTGAAATTTTGGTGGCGGTTATATTAAACAGCCTTTTTGCAGACGAAAAACTATCCGCTATGGAACTTGCAAAAATAGGGCAGTATGCCGAAAACGTATATTTTGGCAAACCCTGCGGTTTGCTTGACCAGGCTGCGTGTGCGTCGGGAGGAATTGTGGCAATAGATTTTGCCGATAACAAGAATCCGAAAGCGGAAAAGCTTACGATTGATTTTGATAAAACAAATTATGCACTTTGTATTATTGACAGCGGTGCAGACCATGAAAGCCTGACCGACGAATATGCCGCAATAACCCTTGAAATGAGGGCTGTCGCAGAATACTTCGGAAAAGAGTTTTTAAATGAAGTTTCGCCCGAAGAATTCTATAAAAATTTGCAGGATGTGCGAAAAGCTCTCAAAAATGACAGAGCAATATTAAGAGCAATGCACTATTTTAATGAAACACAAAGAGCGAAAGCTGAAGCAACGGCACTTAAAAACGGCGACTTTGACGGATTCTTAAAAACGGTTTCGGAATCGGGACAGTCGTCATATATGTATCTTCAAAATGTTTATGTGCCGAGTGATTCCAAAAATCAAGCGGTAAGCCTTGCCCTTGCACTTTGCGACAATCTGCTCTGCGGCAGAGGTGCTTTCCGTGTTCACGGCGGTGGCTTTGCAGGAACGGTACAGGCGTTTGTTCCTTATGATATGCTTGAAAGCTTTAAAAATGGGATTGATGAGGTTTTCGGTGAAGGAATGTGCCACGTTCTGTCGATACGCAGTGTCGGAGGCGTGGAGATAAAACTTTGATTTTAATGTAGCTTATAAAGGATGGCAGTATTTGTCATCCTTTATTTTAAAATTCTATTGAATTTTTACATTTTATATAGTATAATTTTCTCATAGAGATTTTTAGGGGGATTCAGATGCCTGGAGAAACATTATCCTATAAGTGTCTTTCCTGCGGTTCACCGCTCGTTTATGATTCAAAAGGAAAGCTGAAATGCAATGCCTGTGACAGCGAATATGATTTAGAAACGTTAAAAAAGTATTCGGAATCAGGAAACGGCGACGCGGAATTTGATTGGAAGGACTATAAAAAAGCTTTTGAACAAAATAAAGCAAATATTGAAAATACGGCGGTTTACATATGCCGTTCCTGCGGAGCGGAAATCGAAACAAATACGCAGACTGCCGCAACGCACTGTCCCTACTGTGATAATGAGATAATTTTAAATGACAGAGTGGGTGGCGGTTTAAAGCCCAACGGCATAATTCCCTTTAAGGTTGACAGAAGCGGACTTGAAAATGCCGTAAAAGCATATTTTGAGGGCAAACGGCTTCTTCCCGATAAATTCAAAACACAGCATAAAATGGGCAAAATTCAGGGAGTATATGTGCCTTTTTGGCTTTTTGACGCAACTTTAGACGGGCAGATGCTTTTGGAGGGCACCGAAACAAAATCATATTCCGACTCGGAATACAATTATACTGAGGTTGACCACTATCTTGTCGATATTGACGGAACAATGACCTTTAGAAAGATACCCGTTGACGCAAGTATAAAAATGGACGACGATTTAATGGACTCCTTAGAGCCTTATAACTATTCTGAAATTGTGGATTTTGAAACGGCGTACCTTTCGGGATTTTTGGCGGACAGATTTGACGCAAGTCCCGACGACAGTTTGCCAAGAGCGTCCGAAAGAATGAAATCAAGTGCTGAGGAGGTCTTCATAAACTCAGTAAATAGGAGCTTTGACACAATAACCCGAAAATCCAGCAATATGAATATTTTGAATTCAAGCGTAAGGTATGTTATGTTGCCTGTATATCTTCTCAATGTGGCATATAAGGGCAAAAACTACCGCTTTGCAATAAACGGCCAAACGGGTAAGGTCGTCGGAGAGCTTCCTATAAGCAAAGTGAAACAAAGTTTTTATTTTCTTTTGAGCTTTTTGATTTCGCTTGGCATATATTCGGGCTTGGCATGGCTTTTATATCGGTTTATAAGATAGGGGGCAAAGAATTATGAAAAAGAAAATTTCAGCCCTCATACTTCTGATTTCTGTAATATCCTGCCTTTTCTATGTCAAGGCAGAGCCATCATATGACGGCTCGATTTACCGTTTTAACGACTATGCCGGAACGGTTACGGAAGAGGAACACAGGCTCTTAAATAATAGAATAAACGAAAGTATCGAGCCTTTGAAAATGGATTTTCCCATATTCGTTCTTGATACGTACGACTATGACGGGGAACTCTCGGAATATGCGGAAATTGTCTATGAAAACAATAAATTCGGCTACGGTGATAGCAAAAACGGCATTTTCCTGATTATCGATACCGAAAACGGAGAATATAACATATTCTTTTACGGCAAGGCAAAAAGCAATATTCCGAAGGCTCAAAAGGACAGACTTTTTGAGCTGACAGACAGCCTTTTTGCTGACGAAAACATATCCGTTTATGATTCGCTCGACCAATATCTTTATAGTGTTTTCACGCTTTCAGGGGAATGGAACATAGATAAAGCGGATAAGGAAGACGGTATGCCGTATTGGTATGTGGACGATGTGGAAAATTTCCAAAACTACCATGCGGAAAATCCGCCAAGAGTTGTAGATGATGCGGGAATATTTACCGATGAGCAAAAAGCGGAGCTTACTGAGCAGGTGCAAAGAATTTGCGATGCATATGATTTCAGCTATGTAATTTTCACAGACGACAGCTCACACGGACTGTCAAAAGATGTCTATGGTGCGGACTTCCTCTATTACGGTGGCTACGGCAAGGGCGACGATTTTTCTTCTGTTTGCTTTTTCCTGTGCTTAGAGGAGGGGAACAGAGGTTGGCGTACCATATCCGAAAACAGCTATGAGGATATTTTTACTTCAAGCGTAACATATACGATAGATGAAATTGTAGATAAAGATATGCGTGGCGGAAGATATTTTGAGGCGATAAAAAAGGCGACGGATTATATCGAAAAAAGCCTTAGTGAGAACAATTTTGAATTGATAGAACCGCCGTCAAATAAACCGAACTTTTTCGGTTGGCCTCTCATTGTAGGCATAATTATAGCGCTCGTGATTGCGGCTATGGTAATAGAGGGTATGAAACAAAAAATGCGACTTAATACCGCCATAAGTGCTAACGAATATCTTGAAAAGAACAGTCTTAAAATCCGAAATAATTCGGTCAGGTTTATCTATTCGACAATTACGAAAAGCAAGAAGCATGAAAGCTCGTCATCAGGCGGTTCGAGCTATTCGAGCGGAAGCTCATCAAGCGGTGGAAGCTATTCCTCAGGCGGAAGAGATTTTTAATAATTCAAAAATAAAGGAGAGAGAAAAATGGGACTTATTAAAGCAGGAGCAGGTGCATTCGGCGGAACTCTTGCGGACCAGTGGAAAGAGTTTTTCTACTGTGATTCGCTGTCACAGGATGTGCTTATGCAAAAGGGTGAAAAAAGAGTCGGCGGACGCTCATCAAACAAAAAAGGCAATGATAATATCATCTCAAAGGGGAGCGGTGTTGCCGTTGCAGACGGACAATGTATGCTGATTGTCGAGCAGGGCAAAGTTGTTGAGGTATGTGCAGAACCCGGTGAATATACATATGATTCTTCAACCGAACCGTCGGTATTTACGGGCAATTTCGGCGAAGCATTAAAAGAAACCTTTAAGGTTATGGGAAAACGTTTCACATACGGCGGTGATACGGCAAAAGACCAGCGTGTATATTACATAAACACAAAGGAGCTTTTGGACAATAAATTCGGCACTCCAAACCCCGTACCGTTTAGGGTTGTTGACCAAAATATAGGGCTTGACATCGACGTTTCCGTTCGTGCGTCGGGCGTATATTCATACAAAATCACAAATCCGATTTTGTTCTATACCAATATTTCGGGAAATGTTGCAGACGAATACAGACGTGACGATATAGATACACAGCTCAAAACGGAATTTGTATCGGCATTGCAACCTGCATTTGGCAAACTTTCCGATATGGGATTAAGACCAAATCAGATAATCCAGCACAATACCGAGCTTGAACAGGCAGTAAATACCGAGCTTTCAGGAAAATGGGCAGAATTAAGAGGTATAGAGGTTATCTCTATCGCTTTGGGTAGCGTAACACTTCCTGAGGAAGACCAGGAACTTATCAAAAAGGCACAACATGCGGCAATACTCCGTGATCCTACAATGGCAGCGGCAACACTTACCGAAGCTCAGGCAGAGGCAATGAGAGCGGCAGCGGCAAACCAAAACGGTGCGATGGCAGGATTTATGGGTATGGGTATGGCAATGAATGCGGCAGGAAATATGGGCACACAACAGCTTTTCGCTATGGGACAGCAGTCACAAAATGCAACTTGGAAATGCAGTTGCGGTGCCGTAAACAGCGGTAATTTCTGCCAAAATTGCGGAGCAAAAAAGCCGGAATAAATTTTCAAAAATAAATATTAAAAATTTGAAAAAAAATTGTTGACAAACTGTAATATATATGTTATTATAATTGTGTGTACTAAATTTAATATTTTAGGATAACTTAATATATTTTAGTAGAGGAGAATGAATTATGAAAAGAACAATTGCAATTTTATTAGCGGTGGCTACAATGTCTTTTGCTACATCTGCCTTGGCTGATACAGGTACGAACAGCCTTAAGAAGAACGGTAGCGATAACGGTACTTTTGCTGCTTCTGCAGATGCGGTAAGTATGCCTACTTATGCATCAGGTGATGAAATCAGTTTCGTCATTTCCGGTGCAACAAATGGCGATACTATTACACTCTTAAGCTCTAAGAATGATGCAGAAGAGAGCAATGATACAATTCAGTACATCGACGAGTACGATAATATAACCGATACAACGCAAAATGTTACATATGTAATAAGAGATTTGGACGAAGGCGTTTATGATTTGAAGATCAAAGTTGGCGGCAATGACCTTTATGAAGTTTACTATAAGGTTGGCAGTGGCATCATCTATGGTGACGTAAACAATGATGGTCAATGTACAGCTGCAGATGTTACATATTTGGCAAGATATCTTGCAGGTTGGAGCGGTTATGCTTCTGTAGGAGAAACTACTGACGTTAACTCAGATAGCAAGATAGATGCTCTTGATAACATAATCTTAGCACGTAGTGTTGCAAATTGGTCCGGATATACATTACCTTACGCAAACTAATGACATTTTAAAAAAGGCTTCGAATGAAGCCTTTTTTTGTCGGATTTTTTATAAAAACAATACGATTACTGTTCTTTAAGTGAAATTATAAGTCTTGCCAAATCTTGCTTGGATAATGTATAGTTCTCGTCAAAACCGAAATTTTTAGGTAAGCTGAGCTTATTCAAAATGTCGTTTGCATAAGAAACTGTAACAGCTTCATTCGGGCGGAAGAAATTATCGTCGCTTTCTACAATCCCCAAAGCCTTTGCTGTTCCTACCGATTGGTAATAAGTGCTGTCAGGCGTAATATCGGAAAAATTCTCGCTAAAATCCTCTTTTAAGTTTAAAAGCGAGATTAAAAGCATGATAAATTCCGCACGTGTCACCTTTGCAAAACTGCTGTGCAGATAGACATTGGCATAAGAATCCGCCCATTTTAATATGTTCTGCGATGCGAAATCGTCTGAAATATATCCTGCAGAAAATTGGTTTTTCGGCAGAAAATTATAAACTGATGCGTTGTAATATTGGCGTGGTTGCCTACGCATATATGGGCGTATCGGCTCGGTAAGGTCGATGTCATATGCAGAATATATGTCCAAAAAATCATTATTGTAAATTATAATTTGCATATTCCCGTCGCCCAAAAGGTCACAACAGGCGATATTGCCAAAGGTTTCCAAAGTATAGACGGTACGCATAAATCCGTCATAAACAGTCGTTACTATGTCCTCTTTTTTATGTCCTACTACGTAAGTTTTCCCGCTTTTGTCAAAATCATATATGACGGTGGGGAGATAGACCTTTTCGTTTTTTTGCAGTAAAAATTCACCGTCGCAGGAAAATAGAGAAAGACTATCTAAAAGTAAAATTTCTTCTTTTAAAGCATTTTCGCGAAACTTTGCAATACATATGCTCTCGCCGGGTTCATCTATTCTCCATAAAAATTCTCCGTCGGCAGAATATGCGGCGACATACGGACCGCAGAAAATAAGCGTAGGCTTTTCTGTGCCAAAATTGCATACCGATACGGAATTTGCATGATTTGGCATATCCGCTTTCCATAAAAGCTCACCGTTGCTTGACAAAACATTATATCCGGCAATGATTTCATCTTTTCCGTCACCGTTGATGTCAAAAACGGCAGGAGTATGACCGATATTTCCCTCAAAACTCCAAATGACGTTCAAATTAGAATCAAGAGCCCATAATTTACTGTATTTATTTTTTATCAGTATATTCTGCGGATATCCCGTGCCCTCCAAATCGGCAAATGTGATGCTGTCACAGGTAAATTTGTCGGGAAGAGGAATATTTTTCTTAGCTTCGCCTGTTTTTCCGTCCAGAAATAAAAGCTCCTCGTCCATTATGAGAATGACCTCATTTTTTCCGTCACGGTCAATGTCGTAAATCTGTGCAGGAATATCGAAATGTCCTGTCGGCGAGTCATAGGAAGGATCGCCCTTTTGCCATAAGAGTTCGCCGTCAGCCGAGTAAGCAGTAGCACATACGATAGAGTGTGCAAAATACCGCTCGTCTGAAACACGGCTCGGTTTTACAAGCAGATAATCCATACGCCCACTGCCTAACAGGTCGCCAAACCGAATTTGGCAACCGTTTCCGGCGGAACGAATATCTATGCTTTTTACAGGACTCATACTCTCCATAAAAATAATACCTCATACAAAAACCATAAAACAAGTATATCACAAATTTAAAATAAATGCAAATTTTAACGCATAAATATTATAAGGGGGGATTTTATGCAAAAAAGTTTGGATTTACGGCAAAAAAAGGTGATTGACGTTGATACTGCTGAGCAAATAGGATATATACGGGATATGGATATAGATTTTGCGAGTGGTAAAATCCTGTCGGTAACCATTCCCAAAAACAGTTTTTCATGGTTTTTACACGATTTTAAGGGTATGACTGTTTCTTGGGACGAAGTTTTGGCGATAGGAAGCGAATATGTGCTGGTAAAATTTAAAAAAAATAATAAAATAGCCGATAAGTGTTGACATTAGGGGAAAAGTGTGATATAATCCATAGCAATTTGGTAGAGGTCGCATTTGGCAATGAGTAACATACGGATAATAAGCTCTGACAAAGTGATGCTGTATGTGAAAGGTGTCGGTGCCGAGGACAGTTATGTCAAAGACTGCATCCGGCACGGTGAAATAAGATTTACCGTGTTGTCGTACCTTTCGGTACGGAGAGCTATCGGTTTTCGTTTTACGGAGCTTTTGATGATAGCCTTTACCGGTCTGTCATTTTTTTTATGCATATACATAAAAGACAGGCTAAGTAAACTATAATTTTATCGGTAGGGGGATAAAAAAATGCAAATATGTAATAACATTGACACGAACGAAAAGGGAAATCTGACTTTTGCGGGTTTTGACACAACCGAACTCGCAAAAAAATACGGTACGCCGCTTTATCTTATGGACGAGGACAAAATCCGTGAAAAGATGCGTATTTACAAAAATGCTATGCAAAAGCATTTCGGCAAAGGCTCTGCACCTATCTACGCCTCAAAAGCGGCAAGTTTCAAGCGGATTTACCGTATTGCCGAAGAGGAGGGCATAGGCGTAGATGTGGTTTCAATAGGCGAGATTTATACTGCAATGTCCGCCGGATACGATATCAAAAATGCATTTTTCCACGGCAATAACAAGACAGACGAGGAAATAGAATTTGCAATTAAAAACGGCATAGGCTATTTTGTTGCGGACTCTTTTGAGGAGCTTGAAAAAATCGACAATGAAGCAAAAAAACAGGGCAAAACTCAAAAGGTGCTTTTGCGTATAACGCCGGGTATCGACACGCACACAAACAAGAAAATCGCAACAGGTAACGTGGATTCAAAATTCGGTATCGCGATTGCGACAGGTCAGGCTTACGATTTTGCGGAAAAAGCACTCACATACGGAAATATCGAGCTTTCGGGATATCATTGTCACGTCGGCTCACAGGTATTCGACGCCGAAACATTTATTGATGCCGTTGATATTATGATGGATTTTGCTCATGATGTTGAGGAAAAAACGGGCTATTCTCCTGAGATTTTAAATCTTGGCGGAGGCTTTGGCGTAAGATACGTTTATTCTCAGCCGGACCTTGATATCGAGAACAGTATTAAAGAAGTCGGCGAAGTCTTAACCCAAAAATGCAAGGAAGTAGGTATGTTAAAGCCGAAAATAATGATGGAGCCGGGAAGAAGTATTGTTGCAGACGCAGGAATGACGTTATACACAGTCGGAACGGTTAAGCAAATCAAGAATTTTAAAAACTATGTAGCGATCGATGGCGGAATGTCAGATAATCCCCGTTTTGCACTCTATGATGCGGAATATACGGTAATTACGGCAAATAAGGCTACACTTCCTAAGCATTTCAGATGCAGTATTGTCGGAAAATGTTGCGAAAGCGGTGACATAATTCAAGAAGATGTCCATATCGCAAAGCCTGAAATGAACGATATTATCGCGGTTTTGACGACGGGTGCATATAACTACTCTATGGCATCAAATTACAATAGATTAAGAAAACCTCCCGTTGTAATGCTGAGTGGCGGAAAAGACTACGTTGCGGTTAAGCGGGAAACACTCGACGATTTGGTAAGAAATGATATTTAGGTTGACATACAGCACGTAAAATGATAAGATAATCTAATAAAAGAAATTGTTGGGAGAGATTTTTGTGAAAGATAGTTTTAACGTAGGAATAATCGGGGCTACGGGAATGGTAGGTCAGCGTTTTATTGAACTCTTGTCAGACCATCCGTGGTTTAAAATAAAGGTTTTGGCAGCGTCGGGAAGAAGTGCGGGAAAACCCTATCGTGAGGCAGTAGGCTCAAAATGGGTAATGGATGGCGATATTCCGCAAAATGTTGCTGATATAGTTGTTATGGACGCAACGGAGGACGCAGAAAAAATCGCAAAATCGGTTGATTTTGTATTCTGTGCAGTCAATATGAAAAAGGACGAAATACGGGCATTGGAAGAAAAATACGCAAAACTTGAGTGCCCCGTAATTTCAAATAATTCTGCACATCGCCACACGCCTGACGTACCGATGATCATTCCTGAGATAAACCCGGAACATCTCGAAATTATAGATTTTCAGAAAAAGAGGCTCGGCACACAGCGTGGATTTATTGCAGTTAAATCGAATTGCTCAATCCAAAGCTATGTACCGGCACTTCATCCGCTTAAAAAATACGGTATTAAAAAGGTTTTGGCAACTACCTATCAGGCAATTTCAGGTGCGGGAAAAACTTTTGAGACATGGCCTGAAATGATTGATAATCTGATACCGTACATAGGCGGTGAGGAAGAAAAATCCGAACTCGAACCTCTTAAAGTATGGGGAAAAATTGAAAACGGCGAGATTGTCGATGCAAAAGAGCCGTCAATCACAACACAATGCCTGAGAGTACCTGTTTCAAACGGACATACGGCGGCAGTTTTCGTAAGCTTTGAAAATAAGCCGTCAATAGAGGAAATAAAAGAGGCATGGAAGAGCTTTAAAGGAGAGCCGCAGGAGCTTATGCTTCCTCATGCACCAAAGCAGTTTTTACATTATTTTGAGGAGGATGACAGACCGCAGAGCCGTCTTGACAGAATGTTAGAGGGCGGAATGGCGGTATCTGTCGGTAGGCTTCGTCCTGATACACAGTATGATTATAAATTTGTAAGTCTTTCACATAATACGCTAAGAGGTGCGGCAGGAGGCGGAGTGCTTTTGGCAGAACTTTTGGCTAAAAAAGGATATTTGGATTGATTTGCTCAGTGAGCAGAAAGGTTGTTGTTATGAAAAAATTGCCGTTTACAGGCTCAGGCGTAGCACTAATTACACCGTTTAATGCAGACAATACGCCGAATTACGAAAAGCTTGACGAAATTTTGGAGATGCATATAAGGAATAAAACGGATGCGGTTATAATCTGCGGAACAACAGGCGAAGCCTCGACGCTTCCTGATGATGAGCATTTGGAGATAATAAAGCACACCGTAAAGACGGTAGCGGGAAGAATGAAGGTAATAGGCGGTACGGGCAGTAACTATACCCAACACGCAATAGAATTTTCACAAAAAGCTGAGGAATACGGATGCGACGCTGTTTTATGCGTAACTCCTTACTATAATAAAGCCACATCAAAAGGCCTTGTTACACACTATACGGCGATAGCAAACGCAATTTCCATACCCGTTATTTTGTATAACGTTCCGTCGAGAACGGGAGTAAATATCCCGATAGACGCACTGAAAGAACTTGCGAAAGTGCCGAATATCGTTGCTATCAAAGAGGCAAGTGGAAATATGAGCTACGCAATGAAGGTAAAAAGCGAAGTTCCCGAGCTTTATATGTATTCGGGCAACGATGACCTTATCGTTCCTATTATGTCAATAGGCGGCAAGGGTGTAATTTCCGTTGTTGCGAACATTTTGCCTGAGGAAACACATAATATTTGCGAGTATTACTTAAACGGCGAAGTGGAAAAATCGGCAAAATTGCAACTTGAGATGCTTGATGTTATAAATAATCTGTTTATTGAAGTAAATCCCATACCGGTAAAAACGGCAATGAATATTTTGGGGTATGAAGTGGGCGGATTAAAGCTTCCTCTTTGCGAAATGGAAGAAAAAAACCTTGAAATTTTGAAAAAATCACTTGCAGATTTCGGAGTAAAAAAGCTTTAAGAGGTTAAAACAAATGACGAATATAATTTTGAGCGGTGCAAACGGCAGAATGGGCAGAGCGATAAGCGAAAAAGTGCTAAAAAGCGATGATTGCCGGATTGTTGCGGGGTATGACATAAACGATTTTTGCGAAAATCCGTATCCCGTTTTTACCGATATAGAAAAGTGCAATATAGAGGCGGATGTGATAGTTGATTTTTCACACCCCTCTGCTTTTTCTGCTGTTTTAAGCTTTGCAAAAATGCGAAAGCTTCCGCTTATAGTAGCCACAACAGGTCTTTCAAAAGAGCAGAAAGAGGAGCTTTTCAGTGCAAAATCTGAGATACCTGTATTCTATTCTGCAAATATGAGCCTTGGCATAAATCTTTTAATAAACCTTTGCAAAAATGCCGCCTCAGTTCTTGGTGATAAGTTTGATATAGAGATTGTTGAAAAGCATCATAATAAAAAGCTTGACGCACCGAGCGGAACGGCACTCAGCATAGCAGACGGGATAAGCGATGTATTAAAAAATATGCCCGAATATGTGTATGACCGTCACAGTGTACGCCGTGAACGCTCTAAAAATGAGATAGGCATACACTCGGTACGTGGCGGGAATATTGTCGGCGAACATGAGGTGATTTTTGCCGGTGAAGACGAGGTGATTACCCTCACGCACAGTGCGGCCTCGCGTGAAGTTTTCGCATCGGGTGCTGTTGCCGCCGCCAAGTTTATGAAGGGCAAATCAGCAGGACTTTACAGTATGAATGAGCTTATAGGTGAAATGCTATGACCTTAATTCCTAAAACCTGCTTTTTTACAGGGCACAGGATCATTGCACATAAGGATATGGACGAGGTCAAAAGCTTTTTGAATGAAGAGCTTTTAAATGCCGTAAATCGAGGTTTTACGCATTTTATAACAGGCGGAGCGGTCGGGTTTGACACACTTGCAGCAGAAAAAGTGCTTTTAATGCGTGAAGATTATTATAATATAAGGCTCGTTTTATATCTGCCTTGCACAGACCAAAGCGTCGGCTGGAATGAGACGGACAGAAAGCGGTTTGACCGCATTTTGACTATGGCGGACGAGGTTTATTATGTAAGCCGTGAGCCGTATAAAAAAGGGTGTATGAGGAAACGGAATCTTGCTATGGTTGAAGCGTCGGACTTGTGTATCGCATACCTTATAAATATGAAAAGCGGAACGGCACAAACGGTGAAAATGGCACAGGATAAGGGCATTGAAATCATAAATATCGCAAAAATGATCAATTAAGAAAAAGCTATATTTAAAAATCGGCAGATAAGCCGAT
>JAFSSG010000036.1 GCA_017451145.1 Clostridia bacterium | reverse complement strand
GGATATTTGGGCGTGTCCTTTGCCTTTGGCATATTTGCGGTGGAAAGCGGACTTAAAATATCGGAGGCAATGCTGATTTCCATGACAAATCTGACCTCCGCAGGACAATTTGCGGCGGTGCCTGTCATAACGGCAGGTGGAAGCCTTATAGAGCTTATATTGGGGCAAGTGATAATCAATTTGAGATATATGTTCATGTCGGTTGCACTTTCGCAAAAGCTAAAAAAGGACGTAAACATTTTTGACAGGCTCATAATTTCCTTTGCAAATACCGACGAAATATTTGCGGTTGCTGTATCTAACAAAGAGGACGTAGGAAAGAGCTATTTGTACGGGCTTATCATTACCCCGTATTTTGGTTGGAGTCTGGGCACATTGATAGGGGCTACTATGGGTGCGATTTTGCCTCATGCCGTTGTATCGGCACTCGGTGTTGCAATCTATGCAATGTTCGTCGCGATAGTTGTTCCGCAAACGAAAAAGGATAAAAATATGGCATTTTGCGTATTATTTTCAGTTTTGCTTTCCTGTATTTTTTACTATACGCCCGTTTTAAAGGCGATACCGCAAGGCTTTGTTATCACGATATGTGCATTAGTCGCAAGTATGCTTTTCGCATATTTTGCACCGATTGGCGGTGACTGCGTTGAATAACTTTTTTGTATATCTTGCCGTAATGGCGGTGGTGACATACCTGATACGAATGTTGCCACTCGTACTGGTAAATAAGAAAATCGAAAATAAGTTTATCAAATCGGTTTTGTATTATCTGCCCTGTTCCGTTTTAAGCATTATGACAGTTCCTGCGATATTTTACGCAACTGACAGCAAAATCTCGGCAGGTGCGGGATTTTTAGCGGCGGTAATATTTGCCTACAAGGGCAAAAGCCTTATGCAAGTTGCAGTGATATCTTGTATTGTGGTATTTATAGCCCAGTATTTAATAAAAATGACGGCTTTTTAAAGCCGTCATTTTTGAACGTGTCGATAAAGCTATCGACACGTTTGCAGATGCCGAAAAAGGACGGCAGATTTGTAGATTTTAATTTCGTCGGCGTACGGGGGTACGGTAGAGGTTAAAATCTGCAAAAGCAGTTTGCAAAGAACTTTTAAAAAAGTGATGCATTTGTTGAAAATGAAAAATCAAAAAAGTCGCCAAACGCAGAAAAAGTAAATTTCTGCGGTCTGGCAACTTTTTCGACAGTCTGAAATGACGGCTTTTTAAGCCGTCATTTTTAGTCTGTAAATAACTGTGTCCAATAAACGCCGTAGCTTCCGCCGGAATAGATGCCGACTCCCATTTTTGTTACTGAGGAGTTCAAAATATTAGCCCGATGTCCTGCGGAATTCATCCACGCATTTACAACCTCTTGCGGAGTTTTCTGCCCTGCCGCGATATTTTCTGCGGCACTTCTGTATGAAATACCTGCCGCTTTCATTCTATCAAAGGGTGATTGCCCTGAAAGATTTGTATGGCTGAAATAATTGTTAAGTGCCATATCCTTGCTGTGAGCATATGCAACAGCTTCAAGCTGTGTGCTGTAAGTCAGCTGAGAAAGACCGTAATTTGCACGTTGCTCATTTACGAGCCGTAAAACCTCCGCCTGATAATTGCCGATACTTTGCGTTTCGGTCTGAGCGGGAGTTTGCGGATTGGTCTGATTAGTGCCGTAGCTATTATTTGTTCTGCCGAAAAAATTATTTATAATATTCTGTAAGGAATTATAATTCCCGCTTGGAGCGGTGTTGCAGGAGCCGTCGGCACAGTCTGCTTCGCAATCCTCGCAATCGGTGTTTTCGGGCGGTTCAATGCTGATTTCACCGCTACTTGCGTCCCAATTCACATCACAGCCCAAAGCCTCGCAAATGGCACGGAGCGGAACATAGGTCAGTCCGTTCTTATTGCATGACGGTGTGGGAAGTGCGACTGTCCCGCTGTTTGTCGAGATTTGGTTTCCGCCCGTTGACAGAGAAACGGTTTTACCGCAACATTCGGCAGAGGCGGTATTGGTATCGCTGTTCCAGCTCACCTTTGCTCCCAAAGCTTCACATATGCTCCGAAATGGGACCATGGTACTTCCGTTTGAGTTATAGGAGGCAATATTGCAAAGTGATTTTGCAGAAGTACCCGAAATTTTGATGTTACAAGCGGCAGAAGCCGAAACGGAAGCCGCGAAAACGCAAATAGCCGCTATAAAAGACAATGATTTTTTCATATGTCCATATCCTTTCTGTCCGCAAATTAGGCATAGCATCACTTTCAGCGGACGGTGAAAGTGCAAAAATATTGCCTAAAAAAAGTATAACACCTGAAAAAACGCAAAATCAATGCAAAATATGTGGGAAAGGGGGCAGAAAAAGGAAAAACAAAAAGCCTCCTTAAAAAGAGGAGGCGTAAAGGATTTATTTTTCGGTGACATAAAAGGTGGTTTTCAGCGGTACATAGGAAACGAGCCAATCGAGGTTTTCGGGGCGGACTCTTACGCAACCGTGCGAATTTTTAACGCCCACAGTATTATTATAGTCGCTTCCGTCAAATTTCAAAAGCGTGGAATGTATGGCGAAGCCTTTGTAAAAACGCATAATAGGACCGACATAAAAATCGTCATAAAACCACTTGTTCTCAAGAGAAAAATACTTAAAAACACCCGTTACGGTAGGCGAGTCTGACGCTCCTATCGAGCATTTGCAGGAATAGATTTCACGCCAATTACCGTTTTTGCCGAGAAAAACGTAAACTGTATATTTGGATTTGTTCACCCAAACCAGATACTGCGTATCGGAGGGCAAGTCCATGCTGTTTACGCATTTTTCCGACCAACGCTCATTTTCTGTCAAATCCGCATATACCGACATAGCAGTATCGGAAGAGTCGCTTTTGAAGGTAAAGCCCAAGCTTTTTACAACCAATTCGGCAGGTGCGTAAATTATGTCGCCGATATAGAACGGAGGGGCGGGAATGCTGATTTCTTCACCATTCAAAAACGCTTTTGTGCTATCTAAGTATAATGCCAAAATGTTTTTGCCGTATGTCATGGTAATCTGGTTTTCGCTGTCAACCGAAAAATCGTTTGCACCTAAATGCGATAAAAACTCTTTTATGGGAAGCATAAGCGTTTCATTTTCAAAAACTGGAAAAGACGAGAGCTCTACGCCGTTTCCGAAAACATAGAGATTTACAAGATTTATCGAAGGCTTTTCGTCCGCTTCCTCTGAAACGGTCTCTTTCGTTTCATCTAAAACGGCTTCTTCAGTAATTTCATCCTCCGGCGAAGGATTTTCGCTTAGTTCGCCCTCTGCCAAGGCAAAGGGCTGTAACAAAAACATAAATATCAGCAAGAAAAACAGTTTTTTCATAAAAACCTCCCATTTAGCAGGAAAATTATACCATGCGAGGAAGGAATAATCAATAACAAAATAAAAAAAATGTGCGACGCTATTCCCAAAATAACATCGCACTTTCCAATATTTCTACAATTTCGGCAAGGGTTTTTGCCGTAAAAACACGGTTTTTCAAGGTATTTGCATTATGCATCCCTTTTACATACCATGCAATATGCTTTCGTGATTCCAAAACGCCTATATGTTCGCCGTGATTTTCGCACAGCATTTTTGTGTGCAAAAGTGCCGTTTGAAGCTTTTCAGAATCCGACGGGGAATATGAGGTTGTGCCATTTTCCAAAAGCTCCTTTATTTGTCTGAAAATAAACGGATTTCCCAAAGCACCGCGTCCTACCATAACTCCGTCACAGCCTGTGAAATCCAACATATTTTTTGCGTCCTCTGCCGAAAAAATGTCCCCGTTTCCGATAACGGATATTTTTACTGCATTTTTCACCTTTTTTATCGCATTTAAGTCGGCTTTTCCGGAGTATAACTGCTCCTTTGTCCTTGCGTGAACGGTGATACCGTCAGCACCGTTTGCCTCCAAAACCTTTGCAAATTCAGAGCAGGTATCGCTGTCCCAACCCTTGCGGATTTTTACTGTTACAGGAATGTTTACTGCATTTTTTACGGCTTTTACTATTTTTCCTGCAAGGTGCGGGTTTTTCATAAGTGCCGAGCCGTCACCGTTTGTGACGATTTTAGGCATAGGACAGCCCATATTTATATCTATTGCAGACGCACCCGCTTGTTGCAGGAGCGGTGCGACCTCTGCCATAATATCAGGGTCCGAGCCGAAAAATTGGATTGCCGTAGGCAGTTCCTCTTTTGCGATTGACATAAGATATGCCGTTTTTTTACTTTTATAATAAAGACCTTTGGCACTCACCATTTCGGTTGTAACAAAATCAGCACCAAAGCCTTTGCAAATCTGCCTAAAAGGGCTGTCTGTAACACCTGCCATAGGTGCAAGATGCACGGCTGACGTCATAATATGGCACTTCCTATCTGATAGAAGATAGCGGAAACTATCCACGCAAGTCCTAATTGCATAAATATTGCAATCAGGGTATGGCGTATGTTTGTTTCCCTGCGAATCGTCGCAATCGTCGCAACGCAGGGGATGTATAACAGGCAGAACAACATCATGGCGTAAGCGTTGATTGCCGTAAAACCGCTGTTTTCAAGCACACCGCCGAGAACTGTCATGCCGTAAGGCGACGAAATGTTGGAAATCCCGTAAAGCACCGCCATACTTGATACGACTACTTCCTTTGCCGCAACGCCCGATATAAGCGAAACAACTATTTGCCAATATCCGAGCCCGGTCGGCTTCATTATCGGAACAAGCCATCTTCCAAGACTTGCCGCAAAGCTCTGCGACATATCGGTAACCTGACCGGAAAATCCGAAGTTCAGAATAAACCAAATAACAATCGAGGCGAGGAATATGGTAGTACCCGCTTTTCCGAGATAGTCACGTACCTTTTCCCACACATAAATCATAATGGTACGGGCGTTTGGCGTTTTGTATTCGGGAAGCTCGATTAAGAGGTCTGCCGTGTTGTTCTTTTTGTCAACCTTCGACATTATAAATGCAATCAAAAGTGCAATCAAAAATCCGATTAAATACATAGAATACGCGTACAGTACCGCAAATTTTCCGAAAAATATTTTTGAGAACATAACATAAATGGGGAGTCTTGCACTGCATGACATAAATGGCGTGATCAAAACTATCCTCAGCTTATCGTGTCTGTTTTCCAAAGAGCGTGACGCCATAATGGCAGGTACTGTGCAGCCGAAGCCTAAAAGCATGGGGATAAATGCCCGTCCCGAAAGACCGAGCTTTCCCATAATTCCGTCCATAACATATGCGACACGTGCCATATAGCCGCTATCTTCCAAAAATGCCAATGCCAAAAACAGTATAAAGATGTTGGGTAAAAAGGTTAAAACGCTACCCACACCCGCAATGATGCCATCGACAATCAAAGAAACGAGCATACTGTTTGTATGTATTGAAACAAGCATATCCCGAACAGCAACAGAAAAGGCTTCAAGCCAATTTTCAAAAAAGCCTTTCAAAAAATCGCCTATCGTAAAAGTAAGGAAGAAAACGACGGCCATAATTGCCAAAAATATGGGTACGCCCCAAATTCTGTGCGTCAATGCCTTGTCGATTTTATCTGTAAAAGCACTTTTCTCGTCCTTGTTTACGAGCGTTTCGTCAATAATTTCCTGTATAAAATCATATTTTTCGTTTATTATCTGCGATTCAAAATCCGTTTTCAGAATACCTGTAAGGTCGAGCGGATACTGCTTTATTATGCTTTCATCATTTTCCAGAATTTTTATTGCATACCATCTCAGATTTTTTAAATCGGGGTATTCGCGTTTTAAAATTGCTACAATCAGGTCTATTTTTTCCTCTATTGCGTCGGAATAGACGGTAACATAACGGTGATGCTTTGAATTCAGTTTTACGTTCACGTCGGCATTTTCATCGTCCGAAAACTCAAATCGGGGCATTTCGTGATGATGATGCTCTGTGATATCGTGCGGTCTTCCTGCGTGATGCTCCGCCGCATGCATTAAAATATCAAGCCCCGTTCGCTTTCTTGCACTTACGGGAATTACGGGGATACCGAGCATTTCAGGTAGGCGGTGCATATCGATTTCCATACCGCGTTCTTCCACGATATCCATCATATTAAGTGCGAGAACAACGGGTTTTCCGAGTTCTATAAGTTGCAGAGTAAGGTAAAGATTACGCTCTAAGCTGGAAGCGTCTGCAACGTCGATAATAACGTCAACGCTGTCGCTTAGTATGTAATCTCGTGCCACCTTTTCTTCCATAGTATATGAGGTAAGAGAATAAAGACCGGGAAGGTCAACAAGATTAAAGGTATGTCCGTGATATTTCATTTTTCCTTCAATCTTTTCAACTGTTACACCGGGCCAGTTTGCAACCTTTAAGTTTGCACCTGTATATGCGTTAAAAAGCGTTGTTTTTCCGCAATTTGGATTTCCGATAAATGCAATATTCAACTCTGCCATTTTAATCCTCCAAAAAAATTCCGTCAGAAAATCTTTTTCCGACAGCAAAACGTGTGCCACGCACTCTTATTATAACGGGGCCGAAAGCCTTTTTATTTAAAACGCTGATTTTTGTGCCTTGCGTAAGTCCTAAGACTTGCAGACGGCGTGTAACCTTTAAATCAAGCTCGATTTTTTTTATCGTATAGCAAGATCCTGCTTTTGCATCTGAGAGAACCATAAAAAACTTCCTTTCGACAGATTACCTACCGCATACTTTAACACTTTTTCACTATTTTGTCAATTACAGCCAAGATTATTTTATGCAAAAAGTGCAATGATAAATATGCACATTTATTTGACAAAAAGACGAAAATATTGTATCATATAAAGTTAAGAGGTGATTTAAAATGAAAATTTTGTATGTCGCATCGGAGGCGGCACCGTTTGTTAAAACGGGCGGTCTTGGAGATGTTGCAGGTTCGCTTCCCATAACCCTCAAAAAGAAGGGGGAAGATGTGCGGGTAATACTGCCTCTTTACAAGTGCATTGACGGAAAATACAGACAGATGATGCATTACATCACGAACATATATGTAAATATCGGTTGGAGAAGTCAGTATTGTGGCGTGTTCTCAATGGTATATGAGGGGGCTACCTTTTATTTTATTGACAACGAATACTATTTCGGCGGGGATAAGCCCTATGATTTTATACATTTGGATTGCGAAAAATTCATATTTTTCTCAAAGGCGGTCTTGTCGGTTTTGCCGACTCTTGATTTCCGCCCCGACATAATAAACTGCAACGATTGGCAGACAGCACCTATCCCTGTTTTTTTGGACACATTTTATGATAATCCGTTTTACCGCGGAATTAAAACGGTTATGACGATTCATAACCTAAAATTCCAAGGACGCTGGGATTTGGAAAAGATAAAGGACGCTATGGCAATCGGCGACTACTATTTTACAAGCGACAAACTTGAATATTATAACGACGCCAATCTGCTAAAGGGCGGACTTGTATATGCTAATAAGATTTCCACCGTTTCCGAAACCTATGCAAAGGAAATAATGTGCGGGGAGTACGGCGAGGGACTTGACGGACTGCTAAGAGCAAGAGAAAACGACGTTTTGGGCATTGTTAACGGCATTTCGGACGATTGGAATCCCGAAAAGGACAGTTTTATTGCTAAAAACTATTCCTTTAAAATGATTTCCGATAAAAAAATAAACAAAACCGAGCTTCAAAAGGAACTGAACTTAGAAGTAAATCCCGATAAGTTTATGATAGGGATTGTGTCAAGGCTTACCGACCAAAAGGGCTTTGACCTGATTTCCTGCGTTATGGAACGTCTTTGTGAGGGCGGATATCAAGTGGTTGTGCTTGGTACGGGTGATGAACAGTACGAAAATATGTTCCGTTATTTTGCAGGAAAATATCCCGACAGAGTATCGGCAAACATCTACTTTTCAAATGAGCTTTCGCATAAAATATATGCGGCGTGTGATGCGTTTTTGATGCCGTCACGCTTTGAGCCGTGCGGACTTTCGCAAATAATTTCCATGCGGTACGGGGCATTGCCTATCGTTCGTGAAACGGGCGGTCTTAAAGATACCGTAACTCCGTATAATGAGTTTACGGGGGATGGAACGGGCTTTTCCTTTGAAAGATACGATGCAGAGGATATGTATCATGTTATAAACTACGCTATGCGTACCTATTACGATAAGCCTGATGCATGGATTAAACTAATAAAAAATGCTATGGCAAAGGACTTTTCATGGTCTGTTTCGGCAGAAAAGTACCTGGAATTATATAGGAATGTGACAGGTATAAAAAAGGAAAAACCAAAGCCGACAAAGAGAAAGCCTGCAAAAAAGGCGTCATCTTTTGAAAAGACGATTTCGACCGACAAAGAAGCATCCGAAAAGGCGTGGGCAACCGAAACCGCATCAAAGGACAAAAAGGTCATTGAAAACCTTACCGAAAAGGAAAGAACTGAAAAGCTTCAAAAACTAAAAAAAGATATTGAGAATGCAGCACCGAAAATTCCAAAAGATAAAAAAACGGCAAACAAAAAAGGCAGGAAAGGAACGACTAAATAATGGAAAAAATCAAGCTGACAGCAAAGGAAACAGAACTTAAAAAAGAGATTGAGGGTAAAATTGCCCGTCACTTCGGCAAAACGATGGAGGATGCAACGCCTAAAATGGTTTATACGGCATGTGCGTTGACGGCAAGAGATGAGATAATGGCAAGATGGGCAATTTCACATAAAGAGGTTAAAAAGGAAGGCTCAAAAAAGCTTTATTACCTATCCTTTGAGTTTTTGATGGGACGTCTTTTTACTTCAAACGTCTTGAATTTAATGCAGACGAAGGAGTACACGAATGCGATAAAAGCTCTCGGATACAATATTTCCGATATAGCCGAGCTTGAAAATGATGCAGGTCTCGGAAACGGAGGATTGGGAAGACTTGCCGCATGTTTTATGGACTCCTTGACCACAATGGATTTACCCGCATACGGCTGCACAATAAGATATGAATACGGTCTTTTCCGTCAGAAGATAGTTGACGGATTTCAGACCGAGCTTCCTGATACGTGGCTGGAAAACGGAAACGCTTGGGAGATTGCAAGACCTGAGGAGGCGGTAACGGTTAAATTCGGCGGAAAGGTCTATACCGATTGGAATGACGGACATTTTTCCTTCCGTTACGAAAATGCACATACGATAACGGCTGTGCCTTATGATGTCCCGCTTGTTGGGTACGACTCAAAAATTGTAAATAAGCTCCGTCTTTGGTCGGCAAAAGCTCCCGATGTTATGGATATGCAAGCATTCAACAGCGGCGACTATATACGTTCTACCGAAGAACGTCAACTTGCCGAGCTGATTTCAAAGGTTTTATATCCTGAGGACAATCATACTGAGGGAAAAGAATTAAGATTAAAACAGCAGTATTTCCTTGTTTCCGCAACACTTCAATGGATACTCCGCGAATATGAGGACAGATACGGCTACGATTGGAAAAATCTGCCCGAAAAGGCGGTAATTCATATAAACGACACACACCCAACCCTTGCAATTCCTGAACTTATGCGTCTTTTGATTGATGACAAGGGACTCGGCTGGGACGAGGCGTGGGATATAACACGCCGTACCTTTGCATATACGAATCATACGGTAATGAGCGAAGCTCTTGAAAAGTGGCCTCTGGATATGTTTGAACGCATTTTGCCGAGAATTTCCATGATTGTTCAGGAAATCAACAGAAGACTTATGGAAAACTTGCAGATGGTTTACCCGAATGATTGGGGAAAGCAAAAGTGGATGGCAATTATTTCCGATAATCAGGTGTTTATGGCAAATTTGTGCCTTGCAACTTGCTTTGCGGTGAACGGAGTTTCGACCTTGCATACAAAGATACTTACAAGCGATATTTTTGCCGATTACTACAGGCTTGACACAAAGAGATTCCATGCAATCACAAACGGAATAACTTTCAGGCGTTGGATTGCAAACTGTAATCCCGAATTGACCGAGCTTATATCGTCAAAAATCGGAAAAGATTGGATTAAGGACTACAGTAAGCTTGAAAATCTTAAAAAATATGCCGATAACCCTGATTTTCAGGCAGAATTTGCAAGAATCAAGCATAATAATAAGGTGCGTCTTGCAAAATACATCAAAGAACATAACGGAATTGACGTAAATCCCGACTCGATTTTTGATGTTCAGGCAAAAAGACTGCACGAATACAAGCGTCAGCTTATGAATGTTTTGCACATTCTTGCACAGTATAATATGCTTATCGAAAATCCGAACAAAGAATTTACGCCGAAAACATATATCTTCGGAGCAAAAGCCGCACCCGGATACAAGAGAGCAAAGCTCATAATAAAGCTTATCAATTCTGTTGCGGATATGATAAATAACGATGCACGTATAGACGGGAAAATCAAGGTTGTATTTATTGAAAATTACGGCGTTTCCATAGCAGAAATGCTTGTTACGGCAGCTGATATTTCGGAACAGATTTCAACTGCGGGTAAAGAGGCGTCAGGTACAGGCAATATGAAGTTTATGCTAAACGGTGCCGTAACCTGCGGAACTCTTGACGGTGCAAATGTAGAAATGCTTGAACAGGTCGGCAAGGACAACATTTACATTTTCGGCTTAAAAGCTGATGAAGTGGCGGCGCGTCTTAAATTCAACAATTCCGATGAGGTAAAGACGATTTATTCCGAAAATCAGGTTTTAAGAAGGGCGTTGGAACAGCTTATCTCGGGCGAAATTGAGCCGGAAAACACACAAATTTTCCGTGACCTTTACCAAACGCTTCTTTTCGGCGATTACGGATATCCCGACACATATATGGTTTTGCGTGATTTTGAGGCATATTGTGACATACAGGATAAAATCTCGGAGGACTACAATAACAAGGCAAAATGGTGGCATATGGCAATAATGAATACGGCATCTTCGGGATACTTCTCCTCAGATAGAACCATAGCCGACTATAACGATAAAATCTGGCATTTAAAGCCTATAAAATAACCGACGTGCTAAGGGACGCATTTTTGCGTCCCACCGTTTTGCTTGAAGGAGTTAATATATATATGAAAGCGGAGCATAATTCACAATCATTGATTTACCGAAACCCGTTCGGTGCGGCAACATCAGGAAGCGATGTGGTCTTGCGACTATCGCTTACAGATGTGGGGATTCCTAAATATGTAAAGCTTTTCCGTGAATTTTGCGGAAAAACGGAAAGCTTCGATATGCACTATGTTTTTGAGGCTTCGGGAGTGTATTTTTACGAAACAAAATTTACCCTTCCGAAAAAAACGGGACTTTTGCATTATTGGTTTGAGGTTGACACGGATACGGGCAGGTTCTTTTACGGCAACAACGAAGACTGTCTTGGCGGTATAGGCAGTGTGTATGATGCAATTCCCGACAAAAAGTACCAGATAACAGTGTATGACGAAAGCTATAAAACGCCAAAATGGTGGTGTGAAAGCGTGTGTTACCAGATTTTTCCGGACAGATTTAAAAACGGAAACGAAAACGGGGATTTTTTGGGCGACAGGCAGGATATAATCAAAAGGAATTGGGGAGAAACTCCATACTACAAGGCTGAACAGTTCGGCGGTGAATATCTTGCGAACGACTTTTTTGGCGGAAATCTATTGGGAATAGAGCAAAAGCTTCCGTATCTTAAAAGTCTTGGCATAAGCAGTATATACCTAAACCCGATTTTCAAGGCATTTTCCAATCATCGCTATGATACCGGCGATTACAACAAAATCGACGAAATGCTCGGCACGGAAGAGGATTTCAACCGCCTTTGTCGGAAAGCCAATGATATGGGAATACGCATAATTTTAGACGGCGTTTTCAATCATACGGGCAGCGACAGTCTGTATTTTAACAAATACGGGCATTATGACGGCGTGGGTGCATACCAATCGGAGAATTCGCCCTATTATGAATGGTTTAATTTTATAGATTACCCCGAAAAGTACGAAAGCTGGTGGGGAATCGATACTCTTCCGCAGGTAAATGAGGCGTCAAAGTCATATCAGAATTTTGTTTTATCTGTGGTAAAAAAATGGCTCAAAAACGGTGCTTACGGTTGGAGAATTGACGTTGCAGACGAGCTTCCCGACTTTTTTATAAAGCTTTTACGAAAAGCCGTAAAGGAAGAAAATGCCGACAGCGTAATAATCGGCGAAGTCTGGGAAGATGCTTCAAACAAGGTCGCATATGATGAACTGCGTGAATATTTTTACGGTGACGAACTCGATTCTGTCATGAATTATCCGCTTAAAAATGCGATGATAGATTTTGCGATGTCAAGAATCGACGCGGTAAATTTCGACAGGCGTATTATGAGCCTTAAAGAAAACTACCCCAAACCCGCATTTTACGCAACCTTCAACTTTTTGTCGAGTCATGACACGGTAAGGATTTTAACGGCACTTGGCGGAAGGGACTGCAAAAACAAGGACGAATGTGCGGCTGCAAAGCTTCCGCATGAAGAATATTTTAATGCGGCAAACCGTCTGAAATGCCTTATAACAATGCAATTTACCCTGCCCGGTGTGCCTTCCGTATTCTACGGTGACGAGGTAGGAGTTGAGGGCTATGCCGACCCGTTTTGCAGGTCATGTTATCCGTGGGGTAATGAGAATAATGATATTTTGGAATATTACAGACGCAGTATCGCTTTGAGAAACGAAAACGATGTCTTTAAAAACGGTGATTTTGAAAGTGTATATAAATATGAAAGCTGTTACGGTTTTATAAGATTCGACAAGAGGACTAAGGCGATTATCCTTGTAAATTTCGGCAAAGAAACGGAAATACGGCTTGATTTGGCAAGATACGGCATTTTTTCCATGAATTCCGACGAAGAAAAATACTCGTCAAATAATGGAATATTCCTTATCAAAATGGCTGAAAACACGGCAAAAATCTTTTTTGAAAACTGAAAAATACGCCTTGGCGGATTTATATTCCAAAAAAGGCGTATTTTTTTATAAAAACCTGTTGACAAGACAAAAAATTCATGCTATAATCTAAAACATACTAAATAGATAGGTTTTATATGAAAAGAGGGAAAGGATATGGCAGAAAGAAAATACAGGTTTGAAACTTTACAGATACATAAGGGGCAGGAACAGCCCGATATTGCGACAGATGCGAGAGCTGTGCCGATTTATGCAACGGCGGCATATGTCTTTCATGATTCGCAACATGTGGCGGACAGATTCGGACTTAAGGATGCAGGAAATATATACAGCCGTCTGACAAATCCTACGCAAAGCGTTTTTGAAGAGAGAATTGCGGCGTTGGAGGGCGGAGTTGCGGCATTGGGCGTATCGGCAGGTGCTGCCGCCATCAATTATGTGATTCAGGCACTTGCTAAAGCGGGTGAGCATATAGTTGCGTCAAAGACGATATACGGTGGCACATATAATCTTTTTGCGAACACACTCCCGTTGACATCGGGAATAGAAACCACATTCGTTGATCCGGATGAAGAGGGTGCGTTTGAAGGTGCGATAAGACCTGACACAAAAGCGATTTTTATTGAAACATTGGGAAATCCGAACTCAAATATTGCAGACATTGAAGAAATTGCGAAAGTCGCACACAGACACGGCATTCCGCTTGTTGTAGATAATACCTTTGCGACGCCCTATCTCGTACGCCCGATTGAATACGGTGCGGATATAGTCGTGCACAGTGCCACAAAATTCATAGGCGGTCACGGTACGGCAATAGGCGGAGTTATAATAGACGGCGGGAAGTTTGATTGGGGAAAATCTCAAAAATATCCGTGGATTTCCGAGCCGAATCCGTCATACCACGGCATAAGCTTTTGGAAAGCGGTCGGAGCGGCTGCATTTATAACATATATCCGTGCAATACTTTTAAGAGATACAGGCTCGACTCTTTCGCCGTTCCATGCCTTCATATTCCTGCAAGGCTTGGAAACGCTGTCGCTGAGAGTGGAAAGACATACGGAAAATGCACTTAAAATTGTTGAATACTTGAAAAATCATCCAAAGGTCAAGGCGGTGCATCACCCGTCTGTTGAAACCGAACCGAGCCATAAATATTATAGGAAGTATTTCAAAAATGGCGGAGGCTCGATATTCACATTTGAGATAGACGGAGACGCAAAAACGGCACAAAAATTTATAGATAATTTGCGTATTTTCTCGCTACTTGCAAACGTTGCCGATGTAAAATCACTTGTGATCCACCCTGCGTCAACGACACACTCACAGCTTTCGGAAGAAAAACTTTCAGAGCAGGGGATAAAGCCGAATACCATACGGCTTTCGATAGGAATCGAAAATATAGAAGACTTAATCGAGGCACTTAGCGATGCGTTTGATGCTATAGATTAAAAAAATACCCGAATTTTATTTTCGGGTATTTTTCAACTTATTATCCAATAAATCCTGTAAGGTTATGCCGTCAAGATACTCGCAAATCACGCTATACAGACCGTTCCATAGCGTTAGAGTAAGGCATCTGTCCTTTCTTTCACACTCGATGGGAGTGTTTTCAAGACAGGCAACAGGTGCTAAATTGCCCTCGGTAACCCGCAATATTTCGCCTATCTTGCAATCTTTCGGATCTTTGCTGAGCATATATCCGCCGCGGTAGCCCCTGGTTGCTCTTAAATATCCTGAGTTTGTCAAAAGCGGAACGATTTGCTCCAAATATTTTTTGGATATATTCTGATTTTCTGCAACTTCCTTTAAAGAAAGACAGCTTTTTTCATTTTTCGCAAGTTCTAAAAGAAATCTTATTGCGTAACGCCCTTTTGTCGAGATTTTCATTCGATCACTCCTTCTAAGTAATACCTATAATAACATAGACTTTGTAGGTTTTCAATTATCTAAAACGTACAAATAATTGGTATAAAATTTGTGTAATAAGATTGAAAAAAAATGAAACAAATTTGTAAAATATACTTGATTTTTTTCTTTGAGTATGTTAAAATGATAAAAATTGTTATTCGCATAGAAAGATGGTGGTAGCAGTTGAAAAGATTCTATTCGCTTCTGGTGCTGATATTCTTGGTGTTTAACATTACTGCGTTTGCAGAGGATGAGGCAACAATAAAAGTGTCGCAGTCAGAAGCAAAAGCGGGGGAAACGGTAGAGGTTACGGTTTCGCTTGAGAACAATCCGGGTATAATCTCCATGCTTTTATCTGTGAGTTACGATAAACGTACACTTACCTTAAGAGATGT
>JAFSSG010000035.1 GCA_017451145.1 Clostridia bacterium | reverse complement strand
TTTCCGCAGATTGAAAACGGCGTTGGACTTATTGCATCGATGCAGGAGGAGTTTGATGAGGCAATATCGCTTGTTAAGCCCAAAAAATACCGTAGGAATGTTGCTATTGCGACGGGTGAAATCGCATACGGATTTATAAAAACTCTTGCCGACAGGCTTATGGATAGATGTGATGAACTGAAAATCACCGTTTTCCCTATCAAAAATGAGTTTTTTGGCGGAGGCGTTAATGTGTCGGGCTTAGTCACTGCAAGTGATATTTTACTGACGCTTTCCGATGCATCGGAATTTGACGAGCTTTTTATAACCGAATGTATGTTAAAAAGCGGTGATGACGTTTTTTTGGACAATATCACTCTTTCGGAGCTCTCAAAAAGGCTCGGCGTCAAAATAACGCCCGTTCAGAATGACGGGTATATATTCATAGAAAAAATTTTAGATACACAGTTAGAATTTTAAGGAGAAGAAAATGAAACCGATTGTTGCCATTGTCGGACGACCGAATGTCGGGAAATCGACGCTTTTTAATAAGATTTCAGGTCAACGCATCAGCATTGTCGAGGATACGCCCGGCGTTACCCGTGACAGAATTTTTGCCGATTGCTCTTGGCTTTCAAAGAATTTCACTTTGATTGACACGGGCGGTATTGAGCCTAATTCAAAAGATGAAATTCTTTCAAAAATGCGGTTACAGGCCGAACTTGCCATCGATATGGCGGATGTGGTGATTTTTATGGCGAATGTCTGGGACGGAGTTACCGCAAATGATTTGGAAATAGCGTCAATGCTCCAAAAATCAAAAAAGCAGACCGTTCTTGCCGTGAACAAAGCGGACAGCGTCGGTGAGCCGCCTATGTCCTTTTACGAATTTTATAATCTCGGTTTGGGCGATCCTTTTGCATTTTCATCAACACACGGGCTTGGCGTCGGCGACCTTTTAGACGAGATTTGCAAACATTTTCCTCAAAACGACGATACCGAAAATGATGAAGACGAAATAAAGGTTGCCGTTATAGGACGCCCGAATGCAGGAAAATCAAGCCTTATAAATAAGCTTTTGGGCGAGGAGCGTGTTATAGTTTCGGATATAGCCGGTACAACTCGCGACGCCATAGACTCACATTATGAGAAAAATGGGGACAAGTTCCTCTTTATCGATACCGCAGGTATGCGGAAACGCAAGAAAATTGACGAGAACATCGAGCATTACAGCGTTGTCCGTTCACTTGCCGCAATAGACCGCTGTGATGTCGCAATAATTATGCTCGACAGCTTGGAGGGCGTGACTGAACAGGACACAAAGATTGCAGGTTATGCACATGAAAAAGGAAAAGCGTGTGTTATTGCGGTCAACAAATGGGATGCTGTCGAAAAGGACAGCAAAACTCTGAATTCCTTCACTATGCGGGTAAAAGAGGGATTTGCATTTATGTCATATGCTCCGATTGTTTTCATTTCCGCAAAAACAGGCCAACGTATTGACAAGCTTTTGGAGGAGGTAAAACTTGCCGATTATGAGCATAAACGCAGAATTTCAACAGGTATGTTAAACGACATTTTGTCAGATGCCGTATCTAAACAGCAACCTCCCTCCGACAAAGGAAAACGCCTTAAACTCTATTACGGAACTCAGGCCTCTGCAGAGCCTCCGACCTTTGTTCTGTTCTGCAATTCAAAGGATTTATTCCACTACTCGTATTTGCGGTTTATCGAAAACCAAATACGTGCCGCCTTTGGATTTTCCGGAACGCCGATACACTTTATTTTAAGAGAAAAACGTGAAAAGGATAATTAACGGGGTGATAAAATGTTTACTGTGATTACTGTTTTCGTGGCTTTGACGGCATATTTTATAGGAAGCATAAATACATCTGTAATACTTTCAAAAAGTATTTACGGCGAAGATGTGCGTGATTCCGGCTCAGGAAATGCAGGTGCTACAAATATGCTCCGCACTTATGGTGCGGGAATTGCCGTACTTACGCTGATTTGCGATGTTTTAAAGGGTGCGTTAATCGTACTTTTGGCAAATTGGCTTGACATTCTGTTTACGGCTTATTTTAAAGGTTATCCCCTATCTGACTTTGAAAGTATGTACCTTTTCGGCAACTTAAAATATATTGCAGGTATATTTGTGGTTTTAGGTCACGATTTCCCGCTTTGGTTCGGCTTCCGTGGCGGAAAGGGCGTGGCGACAAGTCTTGGCGTTATTCTCGCACTTAATTGGAAAATAGGAGTTATCGTTCTTATCATAGCACTTTTAATTATGATTTTTTCAAGGTACGTGTCCTTAGGCTCTGTAACAGCCGCAGTTGTTTATCCCTTCATTGTGCTTACATACATACTTGCAGGAGAAGAGCAGATTTTGGCAAACGTTGTTTATCTTATAATGGCATTTTCCCTTGCACTTGTGCTTATATTAAAGCATCATACAAATATTAAAAGGCTTAAAAACGGTACTGAAAACAAGCTTTTTGCAAAGAAGACGGAAGATACCGACAGCGAAGAGGAAAACGACGAAGAAGAGGAAAACGCAGACGAAGAAGAAAGTATTGAGGAGGAATAAGATGAAAATTGCAGTTATTGGCTCCGGCAGCTGGGGCTGTGCGGCGGCAATTTTACTTGCAAATAAGGGCTATGACGTCCATCTTTGGAGTTGGCAGCAGGAGGAAACAGACAGATTAAACAAAGACCGTGAAAACAAAGACGTTTTGCCCGGAAAGCACTTCCCTGACAATATAATATGTTCACATGATATGGCATTTTGCGTTAAAGACGCAGACCTTATCGTAACGGTAGCACCGAGTATCGCAACACGTTCTACCGCAAAACAGCTGAAACAATGTATAGCAAACGGTCAGGTGCTTGTAAATCTGTCCAAAGGTCTTGAAGACGAAACACTTCTGACTCTTTCGGCTGTATATCGCGAGGAATTGCCAAATGCGAAAATTGCAGTAATGAGTGGTCCGTCACATGCCGAAGAAGTCAGCGTAGGGCTTCCTACCGTTAACGTTGTCGCATGTGATGACATGGACGTCGCAAAATATATACAAAATATCTTTAACTGCGACTTTTTCCGCGTCTATACAGCAGACGATATTTTGGGCGTTGAGCTTGGCGGTGCAATTAAAAACGTAATTGCACTGTGTGCGGGAATTTCCGACGGCATCGGATATGGCGATAACACACGTGCCGCACTTATGACACGTGGAATTGCTGAAATCAGGCGACTTGGCGTTGCTATGGGTGCAAAAGAGGAAACCTTTGCAGGACTTTCCGGCATTGGCGACCTTATCGTTACCTGTACGAGTATGCATTCCCGAAACCATCGGGCAGGAATACTGTTGGGCGAGGGCTATACCCTGACCGAAACGCTTGAAAAGGTGCATATGGTGGTAGAGGGCGTTAACACGGCAAGGGCGGCATATGCTCTATCGCAAAAATACGGCGTTGCAATGCCGATAACCGAAGAGGCTTATAAGGTCTTATTTGAAGACAAACCCGCAAAAGAGGCAGTAAAATCGCTTATGAACCGTGATTTAAAGCCTGAATTAAACTAAAAAAAATCATTGACATATACCTCTTTTTAGGTATATAATTATGACAAATTTTTCAAAACAGAAAGGCTATGGGAATATGGAAAACCTTAAACTACCCGACGGATATAAATCGATTCTGTCTTTAAGAGAGACAGAAATTGCTATAAAAAAAGTAAAGGACTTTTTCGAGCGTGATTTAGCGGAAAAGCTCAATCTTACAAGAGTTTCCGCACCTCTTTTCGTACGCCGTGACAGCGGTTTAAATGACACATTAAACGGGGTTGAACGCCCTGTCAGCTTTGATATTATGACTATTCCTGGCGATTATGAAATCGTTCATTCCCTTGCAAAATGGAAAAGATTCGCTCTTTTACATTACGGATTTAATCACGGCGAAGGACTTTATACAGATATGAACGCAATCCGCCGTGACGAAATAACCGATAATTTGCACTCGGTATATGTTGACCAATGGGATTGGGAAAAAATCATCGATAAATCCGAGCGGAATTTTGACACGCTAAAAGCTACTGTACGGCAAATTTACTCAGCTTTAAAGGATACCGAAAAATATATAGCCGATGAATATGATTTTGCGGATATATATCTGCCCGAAGACATATATTTTATGACTACTCAGGAGCTTGAAGACCTGTATCCCGACAAAACTCCGAAAGAGCGTGAATATGCGATTGCAAAGGACAAAGGTGCGGTATTTTTAATGCAGATTGGCGATACCTTAAAATCAGGGATTATCCACGACGGACGTGCTCCCGACTATGACGACTGGTCACTTAACGGGGATATTATCGTATATTATCCCGTTTTAGATATAGCTTTAGAGCTTTCGTCAATGGGCATAAGGGTGGATGAAGACGCACTTTTAAGACAGCTGAAAATCCGAGGCAAAGAAGAAAACGCATCTCTCCCTTTCCAAAAGGCACTTTTGGACAAAAAACTTCCTTACACAATCGGTGGCGGAATAGGTCAGTCCAGAATTTGTATGTACTTTTTGCGAAAAGCACACGTCGGCGAAGTTCAGGCATCGGTTTGGCCTTCCGAAGTTTTAGAAGAATGTAAAAAACACGGCGTAAATATACTATAAAAAAACGGAGCATATGCTCCGTTTTTTTACTTGAAAAATTCCAAAAGCTCTTCCTTTGTGAGATTTGACAGCGTGGCGGAATTTGTGCGTATCATATCGTCAGCCAAATTACGCTTTTTCTCCTGCAATTTTAAGATTTGTTCCTCAATAGTGCCACGTGTTGCAAGTTTTATAATATGCACCGCCTTCGTCTGCCCTATCCTGTACGCACGGTCAGACGCCTGGTCAACAGCTGCCGGATTCCACCACGGGTCATAGTGTATTACCATATCCGCACCGATTAAATTGAGTCCCGTTCCTCCCGCTTTTAAGGAAATCAAAAACACGCTTTTTTCTCCGCCGTTAAATCTGTCCGCCATATCCTTCCGCAAATGAGGCGAAGTTGAGCCGTCAAGATAAAAGCTCGGTATTCCCAAAACGTCGAGCCGTTTTTTTATGATGGACAGCATAGATGTAAACTGCGAAAATACAAGTATTCTATGCCCCGAATCTATGCCCGAAGTTACAATGTCTTCAAAGAGGACAAGTTTTCCGCTTTCCTTACCGTAATCTCCGTCCAAAAGTGCGGGATGGCAGCAGATTTGCCGAAGTCTCATCAAAAGCGAGAGTATTCTTAAATTATCACCGCCGTACTTTACAATTTCGCTGACTTCCTTTTTTGATGCCGCAAGAAATGACGCGTACATCTTCTTCTGCATAGGTGTAGGCTCTGCCAATACGGTGTTTTCAATTCTTTCGGGAAGCTCGGAAAGCACTTCATACTTCATTCGACGCATAACAAAAGGCTTTATTTTACGTCTCAAATTCTCTGCAGCTTCATCATCACCGCCCTGCATTATCGGCTTTTCAAATCTCTCGGCAAACTGTGTTTTATGTCCCAGATATTTCGGCATTACAAAATCGAAAATCGACCACAGCTCCGAAAGCGAGTTTTCTATAGGCGTTCCCGAAAGTGCAAAACAGCTTTTCGCCTTGATACGCTTTACCGCCTTTGCACTGAGCGTTTTCGGATTTTTGATATGCTGTGCCTCGTCTATTACAAAACAGAAAAAGTCTTTATCCTCATATTCGGCAATATCACGTCTTAAAAGCGGATATGAGGTTATTATAAAGTCGTATCCATCGGTTTCGGAAAGGGCGTTTATACGCCCCTCTTTTGTCCCGTCAATCACCTTTGCCGTTGCTTTTGGCGTAAATTTATTGATTTCGGAAAGCCAATTATACATAAGTGAGCTTGGCGTAACTACAAGCGTCGGCAAATCACTTTTTTCGCTCATGATAAAGGCGATGATTTCGAGGGTTTTTCCAAGTCCCATATCGTCCGCCAAAATTCCGCCAAAGCCAAGAGATGACAGCTGTTTCAGCCAATGTACGCCCGTTTTTTGATAATCACGCAGGACTTTTTCAAGATAGTCGGGTATTTTTGCCCTTATTCTTTTTATGTCGTCTATCAGCTTGTCAAAATCGGCGTTTGCCTCTGTTCTGTCCCTTGTAGCTGCCAGAAAAAGTGCATAGTTTTTTGACAGCTCTTTTCTGCGTTCTTTTAAGTCGGAAAAGGAAAAATCAAGGCTTTCCAAAAGCTCAAAATCAGGCAGTCCCGCCTCTAAATCCAAAAATGCACCGCTTGTCATACGGTAGTATTTCTTTTTATTACGTACAGCACTCAAAATTCCTGCTATCTCAGAGGGTGAAATATCCGTTTCAAAGCCAACTTCCAAAAGGTCAATTTTGCTGTTATAAAAAATCTTATTCTTGATTTTTGGTGCATCCTTCATCAAGAGTGCATCAAATTTCTGCGACGTGTGGATTTTTGCGATTTTTTTAAGCTCTTTTATATCACGGGTTAAGAAACCGTAAATCTCATCATTGGCAAAGAGGTACATATTCTGTCCCTCGATGTTAAAATGATTGAAAAAGGACAAGACATTTGTCTCGCTTACATAGTCCCTGACTATTATTTTGTCACGCTCTGCATTTTTTTCGGGAAGTCTTAACGTTATTTGCCCATAACTTACAGTTACTGCCGCCAAAATCCCGCCGTCAGTTTCGTCAAAATATATATTGAAATCGGGTTTGCTGTCAACTATTACATCATCTGTGCCCTGCGTTATTACGCCCTTTTGCTCCTTTATCTTAGGCAGAACATTTGCCGCAAAGGAAATGGAGTTATCGCCCTTAAAATCAATCTGTGTGCGACTTTCGGTAGAAAGTGCGTTATATATCGGCATATACCAGCTACGCCACTCTTCAGTTGTTTCATATAAATCGCCGTCATACAAAAACCAGCTTCCGTCAGAAACAACCGAAAGTCCGCTCTGTATAACAGAAATATTTATATTTTCGTCCGTTGCGGTTACATCTACTAAAATATCGGGATCTTCATGCTTTATGGCAAGGTTTGTCTGTGGCATACCGTTTACAAAAAAGGTGCAGTTTGCCTTTTCCATAAGTGGCAAAAGACGTTTTGCCGTGATGTCCCCAAATTCGCAGAAGGTGAGCTTTGGAACATAAAATGACGTCGCTTTCTGCTTATTTTCCAAAGCCTCCGACATAATATCGAGTATCTCTTTTGATACCTCATCAAATTCATATGCGGAATTATTATACGCTCTATGCTTTGAAAGTTTATATTCCCCGCCCGTTATATACGCTTTTAAAAAGTTTTCAACACTGCCTGTGTGTATTTCGGAATTACCGAGTTTGACGGAAATCGAATAGTTGCATTCACGTCTTGCGTTTGTATTTATATTGAATCCAAACCCGATACTCATATGTTCTTTTTTCCGGTTTTGCTTTTCAAAATCACTGCAAAGCTTTGAGGCTAATCTATCGTTGCTGTCCTCAAAATCGTCATTATTTTGAAGCTCTGCCTGTCTTGTTTTAAGGGTTGCGACTATGTGCTTACAGCTTACCGACATCGTCTGATAATATGGGCAGGTACAAAAAGTTTCGGAAATTTCTCCTTTTTTGTCAAATCCGATATGGACATTATAGATTTTGTCGCTGTCAACAGACGCGACAATACTTTCCTCACTTCTTACCCTTATATGAACTCTGCCCTCTTTGAAGTAGTCACATCCTGATTTATAAATATTTTCCGAGCAGATTTTCTTGATATCGCCGTCGGTAATCTTCAACATAGTCCCCTCCTTTCCGTTTTTTTGTATCTTTTTATTATACTACCGAAAAAGATATATTTCAATAGTTTTTGTTGCATTTTTTTTTAAAATGATGTAAAATAAAATTTAGAATAAATTCAGGAGGACTTCCAAATGAAACTTTCCGCACTAAAAAATGTTGTTGCTATTGATTTAGGCACTGATTATACAAGAATTTACTACAAAGGTGAGATTACGGTCGAGCCGTCCATAATTGCTTACGATTCACAAGACGGAAGCATCATAGCTGTAGGCACGGAGGCTGCGGCTATGGAGGGAAAAAATCCGCCTCTCATAACCGTTTCAAAACCTCTTACAAAGGGAGTTATAACAGATTTTGACTTGGCTGCCCAAATGGTTCATATTTTTCTTACAAACATTATCGGAAATGTTATAAAACCCAAGGTTTTCGTAACAGTTCCCTGCAGCGTAACAGACGTTGAAAAACGTGCCATTTGCGACATTTTGCGTGATTCTGAAATAACCGATATATATGTTATTGAATCGCCGATAGCAGGTGCAATAGGTGCAAACTGTGATGTTTCCCTTGCACGTGGAATGCTTTTGGTGGATATCGGCGGAGGAAAATGCGATATTGCCGCAATTTCATTGGGACAGGCCATAATCGGACGTTCGGTAAAGATTGCCGGTAATGATTTTACCGATACCTTGATTGACTACATCGCCGAAAAGAACAGTCTTTCAGTCGGTAGGCAATCGGCTGAACGGCTTAAAAAGTCCATAGGCTGCGCCTTTATGCGTGAGCATAACGATATCGATGAGATAAGCGGGTATAATACGCATCTTAAAAAGCCCGAAAAAATTGCGTTGCGTTCTGAAGAGGTCCGTGAGGCGTTTTCACCTTTACTGTCACGGATTGCTGCTGAAATTAAGGCAACTTTGGACGAAATTCCGACAGAGCTTTTGGGCGATATCATGGACGACGGCATTTTGCTTATAGGCGGAGGCAGTCAGCTTTACGGCATGGCAAAACGCCTACGTGCAGAGCTTAATATGAAGGTATTTTTGGCAGAAGATGCGGAAATGTGCGTCATAAAAGGTGCGGGATATGTTGCCGAAAATATGGACAAGATGCAGGAAAATACATATATTTTTGCAAAGGCATGATTTATGAAAATTTTTGAAGATGAAACCTTGGAAGATTTACAGCTTGGCGGTCTTTACCTGATACAAAAAAAGTCGGGATTTCGATTTGGCATAGACGCCGTTTTACTTTCCGATTTTGCAAAGGATATACCTACGCAAAAAACGCTTGATTTATGCACAGGAAACGGAATTATACCGATTTTGCTTTCGGCAAAATCGGGTGCTGAAGAGATTTTCGGGCTTGAAATTCAGGAAGCTGTTTTTAATACGGCTGTCCGCTCGGTAGAGCTTAACAACCTGCAAAACAGGATTTTTTTGACCTGCGGTGATGTGAAAAATTCAACCGATATTTACGGTAAACGGCAGTTTGATGTGATTACCTGCAATCCGCCGTATATGCCAAAAGGCAGGGGCATACAAAACCCTGACAATGAGAAAATCATAGCACGTCACGAGGTTTTATGCACCTTGCAGGATATTATAGAGGCATCGGCACAGCTTTTAAAGTATAAGGGGCATTTGCTTCTTGTCCATAAGCCGTCACGCCTTGCCGATATCGTATGCCTTATGCGGCAAAACGGCATTGAGCCGAAAAGAATAAGGTTTATTCATAAATCACTTGGCAGTGAGCCGTCTTTAGTGCTTGTTGACGGCAGTTTTAAGGGCGGAAAAGAACTCAGAATAATGCCGCCTTTATATCTATATAACGATGACGGCTCTGAAACAGACGAGCTTCGGGAGGTGTACGGAAGATGAGCGGAACTTTATATCTTTGTGCCACGCCCATAGGCAATCTCAGCGACATTTCCGAAAGATGCCTAAAAACCCTAAAAGACGTTGACATTATCGCCTGTGAGGACACACGGCGTACCTTACAGCTTTTAAATCATTTTGGCATTAAAAACCAGCTCACGAGTTATCACGAGCATAACAAGATTGAAAAAGGCAAAATTATAATTGAAATGTTAAAAAACGGCAAAAATGCCGCACTTGTTTCAGACGCGGGAACTCCCGCCATTTCCGACCCCGGCGAAGACTTGGTTAAAATGTGTATCGAAAATGACATCACCGTAACATCTATCCCGGGCTGTGTTGCGGGGGTAAATGCACTTATTTTATCCGGACTTCCGGCACGTCGGTTTTCCTTTGAGGGATTTTTGTCGGTAAATAAACGGCATAGAACGGAGCATCTTAAAAGTCTTAAAAATGATACTCATACCCTCATTTTTTATGAAGCACCGCACAAATTAAAACGCACACTTTCAGATATGCTCGAAATTTTGGGTGACAGGAATATCGCCATTGTCCGTGAGCTTACAAAAATCCACGAGGAAGTTATACATACCACCTTAAAGGACGCTCAGTCGCTTTATGATGAACAATCGCCGAAAGGCGAATTTGTCGTAGTAATCGAGGGTGCAAAAGAAGTTATTTCGGAAAATTTTTGGGATAATCTGACCATATCGGAGCATATAGAAAGCTACCTGAAGAGTGGCGAGGATATCAAAGAGGCAATAAAAAAGGTGGCAAAAGACCGCGGTTTGCCGAAAAGAGAAGTATATAACGAATATCATGGGATTGGTGATACAAATGAATGACAAATTTGCAGTATTTATTGACATTGACGATACTTTGCTTGATCCGAACGGTCTAAACCCCAAAAATGCGGAGGCAATTAAAAAGGCAAGGGCTTTGGGGCATTATATTTTTATAAATACAGGCAGAGCAAAGTCCTGGATATTTCCTGAGCTTATCAAAAATATCAGATTTGACGGCGTTATTTCGGGAATCGGCACACATATTGAAATAGACGGAAAGCCCATATTTGAAAGACTTATTGACCAGAGTTTTGTATATGAATCCGCAAAACATTTTCTACATACCGAAAATTGCTTGTTTATAAGCGGCGTTGACAAGGGATTTGTTATAAATCCCCTTCCCCCTTTTGAAGAATGGGATTTTATAAAGATAGACAACCCCGAAGACTTTAATGGGATATACAAAAATGAGAGAATCCAAAAGATTGAAATGTTCGGAAAAAACATTTCAGAAGAAGAAAAGGCTTTTTTAGAAAATCAACTTGATGTTTATGACCACGGACATTATATTGAAGGCACTCGCAAAGGTTGCACAAAAGCGGGTGCAGTAGGCATTGTTCTTGACTACTTAGGGTTAGATAAAAGCCATTCGATAGCAATCGGGGACTCGGTAAACGATATTGATATGCTGAAAAGCGTCGGAACTGCCGTCGCCGTCGGCAATGCAATAGACCAAGTGAAAGAAATCGCCGATTTTGTTTCAATCCCTTGCCGTGACGGCGGAGTTGCATATGCATTAGAGGAGCTTTTATTACGAAAAAATACCGAAAGGAAATAAAAATATGACCGAGCAGGAACAGAGGAACTCAGCAAAGGAGTTTGTGAAAAATTGGTCCGGAAGGGGTTATGAAAAAGGTGAAAGTCAACCGTTTTGGCTTTCGCTTCTACAAGATGTTTTTGGCGTGGAAAAGCCATCGGAATACATAACCTTTGAACAGCAAGTGCATATCGACAACACCGCTTTTATTGACGGATATATCGACGCAACAAAAGTAATGATTGAGCAAAAAAGTCTTGATAAAGACTTGCGAAAAGCAATAAAACAATCGGACGGCACCTATCTTACGCCATTTCAACAGGCAAAAAGGTATTCGTCTGAGCTACCCTATTCCCAGCGTCCACGTTGGATTATAACAAGCAATTTTAAATCTTTTTTAGTTTACGATATGGAAAACCCGACGGGTGAGCCGGAAGAAATCCTGCTTGAAAATCTGCCAAACGAATGCTATCGCCTTGCTTTTTTAATTGACAACAGCTCCGAGCATATAGAAAAAGAGATGGAAATTTCCATCAAGGCAGGTGAGATTGTCGGAAGGCTGTATGATGCTATTTTAAAGCAATATAAAAATCCGTCTGATGAGCATACATTAAAAAGCCTTAATATGCTTTGTGTTCGATTGGTCTTTTGTCTTTATGCCGAGGACGCCGGTATTTTCGGCAAACACCTTATTTTTCACGATTATCTTAAGCAATATCCGGCAAAGGAAATCCGCAGTAAGCTTATTGAACTTTTCCACATACTCGATACCAAGCCGGAGTACAGAGACGATTATTTAAATGAAGATTTGGCGGCGTTTCCTTATGTGAATGGCGGTCTGTTTGCTGACGAAGAAATAGAAATACTTAATTTCAACGATGAAATATTGGATTTACTTTTAAATGAGGCAAGTGTCGGCTTTGATTGGAGCGAAATTAGTCCCACGATATTCGGTGCGGTATTTGAAAGTACCCTAAATCCCGAAACACGCCGTAGTGGCGGTATGCACTACACTTCAATAGAAAATATACATAAGGTTATAAATCCTCTGTTCTTAGACGACTTAAAGTCAGAACTTGAAGAAATTAAAGCTATTTCTATCTTAAAAACAAAGAACAACCGTTTAGAAGCTTTTCAAGAAAAGCTTTCGGGATTGAAATTTCTTGATCCTGCCTGTGGTAGCGGAAATTTTCTTACCGAAACATATTTATCCTTGCGAAAACTTGAAAATGAGGTTATAGCTCTCTTACACGGCAATCAAATTACACTTGATACAGGTAATATTATAAAGGTCTCGATAGGTCAATTTTACGGAATTGAAATAAATGATTTTGCGGTAACTGTTGCAAAAACAGCTCTATGGATTGCCGAAAGCCAAATGATGAAAAGAACTGAGGATATTATAAAAGCCGACCTTGATTTTCTTCCGCTTAAATCGTATGCAAATATCGTCGAGGGCAACGCTTTAAGACTTGATTGGAACAATGTTGTGCCAAAACATGAGCTAAACTACATTATGGGCAATCCCCCGTTTTCAGCAGGACGTCGTATGAATGAAGATCAGCGACAGGATATGAATATTGTTGCCTATGACTTCCAAAAAAATGGCGATTTAGATTATGTTTGTGCATGGTATATCTTAGCAGCAAGATATATGAGTGGTACAAGTATTAGGGCTGGATTCGTTTCCACAAGTTCTATAACGCAGGGGGAACAAGTAGTTTTATTGTGGAAAGTGTTATTTGAAAAATATAATCTTGAAATGATATACGCAATAAAGTCATTTAATTGGGAAAGCGAGGCAAAAATCAAAGCAGGGGTACATTGTGTCATCATAGAATTTCAAATAGGCTCATATGATGGCATAAAATTTATTGAGGACAATGGAATAAAAAAGAAAGTCGATCATATAAATGGTTATTTAATGGACGCAAGTAATGTGTGGATTTCAGGACAAAAGTTACCGATATGTAATGTACCTATAATTAGTAATGGTAGTAAGCCATTGGATAATGCGATTTGTGCTTTTACACCAAATGAAAAAAATGATTTCATAAAAAAAGAAGCTAAAAGCAAACCATATTTTTATAGATATATGGGCAGTAGAGAATTTATAAATAATATTGAGCGATATTTTCTATTGATAAATCGCATTCCACCGCATTTGTTAAAGCATATGCCTCTTGTAGTTGCTAAGTTAGAAGAAATACGGCAATATAGGTTGAGCTCTGAAAGTGCACCTACACGAAAGTTGGCTGATACACCTGCTAAATTTCATTTTGAGAATATGCCTGATAGTGATTATCTTGTCATTCCCCAAACATCTTCTGGAAAAAGACGATATGTTCCTATTGGATTTTTAACACCAAATATTCTTGTAAATAATAAATTACAAGTTATGAAAGATGGCGGATTGTATGAATTTGGTATATTATCATCAAATGTTCATAATGCTTGGTTGCGTACTGTTGCAGGAAGATTAAGGGAAGATTTTACTTATTCAGTAAGTGTAGTATATAACACATTTCCGTGGCCTTCTACTACGGAAGAACAAAAAAAGAAAATTGAAGATACAGCACAAGCAATACTGGATGCAAGGGCATTATACCCTGAAAGTAGTTTAGCAGATTTATACTTTGATATAGCAATGCCTCCCGAGCTCCGAAAAGCACATCAGGAAAATGACAGAGCGGTAATGAAGGCGTACGGATTTGACATAAAAACGACTACGGAAAGTTCCTGTGTTGCAGAACTGATGAAAATGTACCAAGAATTAACAAAAGAATAATTTAAAGACTTAAATGTCGGACATATTTTTACACCTTTTTATAGAAATTTCATAGTAATATAACAGTACTATTTTGAAAGGAGTGGGAAATATGTCCGACATAATTGTTATTGTAGGCTCTGTGACAAGTGCGACGCGTTTAGCTAAGCGTATAAACAGCCAAAGCGTAGAGTCGGCACGGGTTATCAGCACACCCGCTGATTTACGTGTCCATTCGGGTTGCTCGTATTCGGTTAGGACTTCCCTTAAAAATGAGAATATTGTCAGAAATAATATCGGCGGTTTAAATATAAAGGGTATATATATTGAAAAGCGTGACGGAAACGAGAGGTCTTATTATGATATATCTCGATAATCCCGCAACAAGTATGAAAAAGCCGAAAATTGTGTATGATATGATTTATAAAAACACGGTGAATTGCAGTGTTAATGCAGGGCGTGGCGGTCATTTTGCAAGTATAAGAGGGGCTGAGGGAATTATTAAAACTCAGGAGACAATATCAGAGCTTTTTAATATAAAAACGCCTGAACGTATTGCTTTTACGCCCAACGCAACCTATGCCTTGAATATGGCAATCAGCGGTTTTTTATCGCCTCATGACCACGTTATCATAACCTCTATGGAGCATAACAGCGTACTCCGCCCTGTGCACAGGCTTTGCAGTTATACTATCGTCAAAGCCGACAAAAGAGGCGTTATAAATCCCCGCGACATTGAGTCCGCAATACAAAAAAACACAAAGCTTATAATCACGACACACGCATCAAACGTGTGCGGAACTGTTATGCCCGTATATGAAATCGGGAAAATATGTAAAAAACACGGAATCCCCTATCTTTTGGACACTGCACAAACAGCGGGAATTATACCGATTGATGTTGAGGAAATGAACGTTTCGCTTTTGGCATTTTCGGGACATAAGGGACTTTTAGGACCTTTAGGGACAGGCGGATTATATGTGGCTGACAACATTGATTTAGAGCCTTTAATTGTCGGTGGCACAGGAACGGAGTCGGCTAACAGAAATCAGCCGAAAAATATGCCTGATATGCTACATTCGGGGACTATGAATACTCCTGCTATCATGACTCTTGCGGATTCGATAAAGTATATTACCGGCATTGGCGTAAAAAATATCGGTATGCATGAAAAAAATCTCGCGATTTATCTCATTGACGGGCTTCTAAATATTGGCGGAGTCGAAGTTTACGGGCTTAAAAACGGCGACCGCAACGGCACTGTTGCGTTTAATATTAAAAATGCTGATTCTCAGGAAATAAGCGACATTTTGAATAGCGATTATCAGATTGCTACCCGTGGCGGATACCACTGCTCATATATTGCCCACGAAACGCTCGGAACGGAAAAGACAGGTGCTGTCCGTGCAGGATTTGGAGCATTTTCGACAAAAGATGAGGCAAATGCTCTGCTTTTTGCAGTATCGAAAATTTACCAAAAAATGCGTAAATAAAAATCTATGCTCTTTTGCGGACAAATATTCAAAAAAATCTAAAAAAAGTGTTGACAAAGTAGGTGTATTCTGCTATAATTGGAAAAGTCAGCTGATTTGCAGCTAACGGCAAAAGCAGTATTTGCGGGTGTAGTTCAATGGTAGAATCCCAGCCTTCCAAGCTGGTCGTGTGGGTTCGATTCCCATCACCCGCTCCACTTTATACGCGTCTGTAGCTCAGTCGGATAGAGCAACTGCCTTCTAAGCAGTGGGCCAGGGGTTCGAATCCCTTCAGACGCGCCATTTTT
>JAFSSG010000003.1 GCA_017451145.1 Clostridia bacterium | reverse complement strand
CCAACATCATTACTGCCAATAGAATCGAAATCGCTTTCTTCATTGTAACTCAATCTCCCTTTTGAAATATATTAAGCTTTTTTATGATTTTAGAATATTATACATATTAATATTAGCACACCTATTATAGTTTGTCAAGGGTTTATATATAATTTTTTTCAAATTCGGAAATGATTTTTATTGCATTCGGGTGAATGGCAAAACCACGCCCCCTGTTCACTTCCACCGTCGCCTTTACGCACTCATAAACCGCCATATCAACATTTTGTTTTGCAATTTCCCTTATTTTTTCTATGTCGGGGAATTTCCTGCCCCTTTCGGTAAGGTCCGAAACAAAAACTATTTTCTCCAAAAGGCGCATATCAGGTCTTCCTACCGTATGCCACCTTATAGCGTTTATAATATCGCTGTCGGTTATGCCGAAAATGCATTTTGCCGTTTCGCTGCCCAGCGGAGCGTGAATTAGCTTAGGGTTTTCCCTCTCAAATTCATCAAGCTCGACCTCTAAATCGGCACAACGGCCGTATAGGTCGCTCATGTTTTTGGCATTATCGTGCAAAAGTCCTGCAATTTCCGCCTTTTTTTCGTCCGCTCCGAAAATATTTGCGAGTTCCTTTGCCATATCACGAACACCGAGGCTGTGCAAAAAGCGTTCGGGCGTAAGCATTGTTTTTAGCTTTGCCTCAAAGTCGGGAACGCACCTGTATATTTCGTTTCTTTCTATGAATTCATAAACCGTTTTCGGCAATTTGTCAGCAACGCTTATTCCGTTTTTTATGCTCTCACGTATTTCACTTGAAGAAATGTCTATTCTGTCGCCTTTGATATGCTTTGCAAAATCAGAGCCAGATATGCCTTCCTTCCTGTCATAAACCAAAATCGTGCACAGCTTCAAAATTTCCTGCGGTTTATACCATTTATCAAAATCCCGCAAAGAATCTCCGCCGATTATGAAATAAAGCTCATCTTTTGGGAAAATTTCCTTAAAATTCAGCAGGGCGTCCCGCGTATATGACAGCTCACTTCTTTTTATTTCCCAGTCACACGGGCAAAACCCGTCTATGCCGTCAATCGCACGTTTTACCATAATATGTCGGATTTTTGCGTCAAGAATTTGCATATTTGTTTTGTGCGGAGGATTCCCGCTCGTCAAAAAAATCACCTTGCAAAGTCCGAATTGTTCCTTTGCACGACGTGCAATTTCTATATGTCCGTTATGGATGGGGTTAAATGTCCCGCCGAAAATTCCTATTTTGCTCATTTTTCATTACCATTTTCTAAAAAACTATTTAGTCTTGGGCAGTTCGATTTTTCTGTTTTTCTCCTTATTCGCACGTTTGTAAATGACGATTTTCGAGCCTATCGCCTGAACAGGCTCGGCCTTAAGCCGTTTTGCAACCTCGTTTACGGCTTCTTTTGTATCCAGAAGTGCTGTTTCCAAAATGTGCACCTTTATAAGCTCTCTCGACTCCAACGCAAGTGCAAGTTGCGTTATTACCTCGTCGGTAATTCCGCCCTTGCCTATCTGGAAAATCGGATCAAGTCCGTTTGCCTGTTTCCTTAAAAACGCACGTTGTTTACTCGTTAACATATACTTCCTCCTTTACGCCCTTGCTTTCGCTTTCGCACGGAGATCGGTTTTTAATATTTTCTTTCTCATTCGCATATGCTTCGGCGTTACCTCCAAAAGCTCGTCATCCGCTATGAAGTCAAGGCATTGCTCCAATGACAAGCTCTTGGGCGGAGTAAGCTTTAACGCATCGTCCGAACCTGACGCCCTCGTATTTGTCGCGTGTTTTCTCTTGCACACATTTACTACGATATCTTCGTTCCTTGCATTTTCGCCGACTATCATGCCCTCGTAAACCTCAACTCCTGCACCGATAAAGAGAGTTCCCCGCTCCTGTGCATTGTAAAGTCCGTAGGTTATGCTTGTGCCTGTTTCCCATGCAATCAGAGTTCCTCTGTTCCGCTGTTTGATTTCGCCCTTGTACGGCTCGTAGCTTTCCAAAATGCTGTTTATTATGCCTGTGCCCTTGGTTTGCGTAAGCATCTCGCTGCGGTAGCCGATAAGTCCCCTTGACGGAATGAGGAATTCAAGCCTTGTATAGCTTTGTGCAGACGGCGTCATATTCACAAGTTCGCCACGCCTTGCGATAATTCCGTCCATTATGACTCCCGTAAATTCTTCGGGAACATCTACCGTAAGCCGTTCTATCGGCTCACATTTTACTCCGTCTATGGTTTTATATATTACGACCGGGTTTGATACCTGGAATTCATACCCTTCCCGACGCATATTTTCAATAAGCACCGAAAGATGCAGTTCTCCTCTGCCTGATACGACAAACGCCTCTGTAGAGTCTGTTTCCTCAACTCTTAGGCTTATGTTGGAGTCAAGCTCACGGAAAAGTCTGTCCCGCAAATGCCGAGACGTTACAAATTTTCCGTCCTGCCCCGCAAAAGGTGAATCGTTTACGCTGAAGGTCATAGAAAGCACAGGCTCGTCTATTTTCACAAACGGAAGTGGCTCGGGAGCGTTTACATCACATAAAGTATCACCGATATTTATGCCCGTTATGCCCGAAATCGCCACAACATCTCCTGCACCCAGCTCGTCTGCCTCCGCTTTGGAAAGTCCCGAAAAGGTGTAGAGCTTTACCACTTTCCCGTGAAGAGTTTTGCCGTCAGGTTTGCATACGATAAGTGGCATACCCGTTTTGACCGTTCCCCTCTGGATTTTTCCGACTGCAATTCTGCCCGTGTATTCGTCATAATCAATGTTTGAAACAAGCATCTGGAACGGCCCGTCATCTTCACATTTCGGACAGGGGATTTCCTTTACAATCAGGTCAAACAGCTCCTTTAAATCGTCCGACGGCTTTTCGGGCGAGTATTCCGCAGTCGCCCAACCGTCCCTGCCGGATGCAAAAATCACGGGCGTGTCAAGCTGTTCCTCACTCGCTCCCAAATCAATAAAAAGCTCCAGAACTTCATCGACAACCTCGTAAGGTCTTGCGTTTGGGCGGTCAACCTTGTTTACTACTATTATAGGCTTTAAGTCAAGTGCCAACGCTTTGGAAAGCACAAACCTCGTTTGTGGCATACAGCCCTCAAAAGCATCGACTAACAGCAGGACGCCGTCCGCCATTTCAAGTCCACGTTCTACCTCTCCGCCAAAATCGGCGTGACCGGGAGTGTCGATTATGTTTATCTTTGTGTCCTTGTAATAAAGGGCAGTATTTTTTGCAAGAATTGTTATACCCCGCTCACGCTCTAAGTCGTTCGAGTCCATAACACGCTCTTCTACCTGCTCATTATCACGAAAAATACCGCATTGCTTTAACATCGCATCAACCAAGGTCGTTTTGCCGTGGTCAACGTGTGCGATTATCGCGATATTTCTTATATTTTCACGGTTTGTCATCCGTATTCCCCCTGTAAATCACATTGTTTTTCCATTTTATCACATTTTTTTTGATTATACAATAGCAATATTGACAAAAAAGCAGCGGTAATCACCGCTGTTTAGTGTGCTTTTCAAATATATCTTTGCTTTACGTAAGAAAAATATTGAGAATTGCTGTCCTTTTTGGCTACGGCGTACCGCTTCGCCATTGACGCAGGAAAAATCGCTCACAGTGCTATTTTGAGTGAGCGGTGCCGTACATGTGTACTGCCCCGAACGAAAAGTAGTGCTGTGGGCGATTTTAACAAGTCAATCAGTTTCCAAGGTAGGTGAAATGCATATAATCATGTAACCTTGTCCATGCGTTACCGCCCCATGCCCAGCCGTATTTGGCAAAGGTGCGGACAACCGAGCCGTCGGGCGTGATTGAATATGGGTTTTCCAACGGTTTCCAGAAACTGCCCACTATCGCTTTGCCCGTGTCGGCATAGCAGTAATAGTTCTCGTCACTGTTTATATCGATACAAGTCCCGTAGCTATGCTCCGAAATCTTGCCCATAGCGGTATTACGCCAACTGTATCCGCCAACATTTTTAATCGGAAACTGCTCGGCATCTTCAAAAATCTCGGTGAAAATTTTTACGACATCGGCCGCTAAATTTGCGTTAACCACAAGCTCCATTTTTGAGGAAGTCTTCGTGCCGTTGCCGTTTAAACTCCATACAGGCACTTGCACCGTCGCCATATTCACATCGGCATCTTCCTTCGTTTTAAAGGGCGTACCGTTTGGGAAAACACGCCGATATTTATCGCTGACCGTGTTTATCTCGAACCGTTCCTCTTCCTCGTCATAGATGACCTCGACGGCATCGGAAAATACCGTTTTGTCCGAAACCTCCGCAACCGTTATGGTATATCTTTTGCCCTTGTCAAAATTTTCTGTGCTTATTCCTGCCTGATTTATAACAGAGGTGCATATGTCAATCATATTGCAGTCCTCGTCCTTTACGATTATTATGTACTCTTCCGCAGAGCTGTTCTTGTCCCATGTGACCGACAGATTATTCGATACTTCGGCTCCGTTTTCCATATTCGTGAGCTTCGGTTTTGCGTAAACGGTCGCATTCGGTTTGAACTTTTCTACACTGCGGTTTGCTATTGCGACAGCTTGTTCTCTCGTCGCATTTGCATTGGGGTACAGCTCCGTTTCGGACACTCCGCTCATAATCCCGTATTTTATTACCTTAATAAAATCGAGGACCGCCCAACTTGCAACATCGGAAAAGTCCGCATAGCTGTACGCCTTTTCGTCTTTACTGTTTGAAACTGTCAGCTTCTTCCCTGCCGTTTCAAGCACATTTACAAGGATTTTCGCCATTTCCTGTCTTGTTATGGAGTCAAACGGGCAAAATTCGGTTTCGGTTTTCCCATGAACAATGCCGAGCGAATATGCCTTTACTATGTAATCGTCATTACAATCGGTAAACGGACAATCGAAAAGCTTTACATCGCCCTTGTAGAGCGTGTCGAACATATTCATCGCAAGATTGCAAAACTCACCCCTTGTTACATTATCGGTAAGATTATTTACCGCAATGCTCATTGGTATAAGTCCCTTTTCACTCGCCGAAGAATAATCGCCCTTTGCCCATTCGGACATTTCCGCCGCATTTGCCGTTTCCAAAAACGCGGAAAATACTATAATAAGTGTTATTATGATTTTTTTCACCGTCATTCACCCTTTTTCACAGTTTCCGATTTTAGTTTAACATACCAACACACAAACTGCAAGATTTATTTTTCAAAAAAAGCAGGTAATTATGCCCCGTCTTAGAAGCATTTACCTGCTTTTTTGCTATTTATATTCGGGATTTTTCACATTCGCCATAAGCGGTGTGTCGGTCAGAACAGGTAAGAAATAACCCTCCTGCTGTGTCCACGCCGTTTCGTCCCAGCCTAAAACGCCGTTTTCTGACAGCGGTTTTAAATAAAATTCCGCAATTAAGAGCTCTTTTTCCGACTTTACTGTGCCGTTTTTGTCAAGCGACTGTGCCGTTTTGCTGTTTTTTCGCATATTTTTGCAGCTGTAATTGTCGGCAACATCGCTGTTTTCATATTCGCCCACTATTGCACCCAGCTTTTCTGCCGAAACAAGTGGATTTAACGCCACATTCTGCGATATGAACGAGTCCTGTGCCTCACCACAAATTCCGCCTACTATGCTGTTTTTGCCTACATTTTTAATCTCGCCCGTTGCATATGTGTTCTGGATATTTGAGCCTACCGCTATCGCACAAATTCCGCCCAACTCGGCATTTTCCGCCTCTACGCTTATGTTTGTATTTGAAAAACAGTTATAAACCGTCGCACCGTCAGCCGTTCCGCATATTCCGCCTGACGCAACGTCCGCACCCTTTTGTTTTAGTTCGCCCATAGATGCACATTTATACACCTGCGTAAATTCCGATACGGCACAAATTCCGCCCGTTACGGCACTGCCTTGTCCGGTTATTATTTTTAAATTTGCCGAGCTCTCGGAAATATACCCCTCGGCATCAGCCCCGCATATTCCGCCGACTGCAGAATTTTCAGCGGACACCGTTATAGTGCCTGAAAACGCACTTTTGCTCACTACCCCAAGATTTTCGGCACATATTCCGCCGACTGTGATCTCATCCACATTTGCCGTTATATCGGCTTTGACTTTACAGTTTTCAACTCTGCCGTTATTTTCTGCCGTGATTCCGCCTATCCTGTCCGCTCTTGTAGTCGCGATTTCGCCCGACACGGTACAGTTTTCAATATAGCCGTAATTACATGCGGAAATGACGCCTCCGCTTGTGTTAAAGGTCGCGTTTACCTGCTTTAGTCGCAGATTTTTTACCGTACCGCCTGTTATATTTGAAAACATTCCCGTTTCGCCTTTTAGTGAGAGGTTATATATCGTATGACCGTCGCCGTCAAGCGTTCCCGAAAATCCGTCCTTAAAGTCTATCGTCTTCCACGGAGCATTAAGGGTTATGTCCCTTACAAGCACATAATGTCCCTTTCCGTTTTTGTTTATGCCTATAAGCTCCTCCGCTGAAGCAATTTTTTTAGGCAGATACGGAGTTCTTCCGCTTTCCAAAACAGGCTCTGCCGTATTTTTTGGGCATACAAATTTAAACCCCTTCTTCGCCTCTTTCCAATTCTTTACGTTCCAACCTATTCCGAAATAGAAATTTTCGTCCGAAAGCGTATCCCACGTCACTTCAAGTCCGTTTCTTGAATTAGCGTTCATTTCCGTTTTGGCGGCATTTGAAACCATATCGGAAAAGCTGTAATTGTTTCGCATCACGCCTTCGTTTCTGTTGGTCGAAATTTTTCCGCCGTTATATGTCATAGTATTATAAACCGCGATATTTGCCGCTACACAGCCCGAAATATATCCACCGTTATTTGTACCTGCCACTCCTCCTGCATACATATCGGAGGTCACCGTTTCCGCCGCCGACAGACAATTTTTGATATCACCCATATTTTGTCCGGCAATTCCTCCTGCAAAGCTTCCTGCCGTTACCGAATATACTGCCGACAGACAATCGGCTATTTCGCCCTTGTTTATACCGCATATTCCGCCACCGTTTGCACCGCTTACATAAACGGTACCCGTTGCGGTGCATCCCAAAATGTGACCGCCGTTATTCTCTCCTGCAATTATACCTGCCGTATCCTTTACGCTTATATCCGCAAAGGCTGCGAGATTTTTGACCGTTCCGCCACGGATAGATTCAAAAAGTCCCGCCCTTTGACCGTTATCGGTTATCGCTATTCCGCCTATTCTGTACCCGTCGCCGTCCAACACACCTTTAAAATTCTTTATCGGCGTCCATTCTCCCGAAACCGTTATGTTGTTGCCCAAAATGAAGGATTTATCCGCAAATGCGGAAATCTGCCTGAGCTGAATTTCAGAATATATTACATACGGCTGTGACTCGCTTCCGTCGCCACGCGTAAAGGAAAGCGGTGCAACATTTAACAGCTCAATTATTTGGCTGCCTCCGTTCTCCTTCGATACCGCCTTTATATATAGGTTGTATATCTTATTGATGTCTGCCGTTATTGATATTGTTTTTATTTCTCCGGCTTTTTGCGTCTCGGCAATATCTGTCCAGCTATATCCCTTGCCATCCTTTTCGCTTATCGCATACGAGATTTTGCAATCTGTTTTTGTCGAAACATCTACAGAAAGCGAATTAAACTGCTGATTCTTTGATATCTTGGGATATCCGTCTTGAAAACAGTCGGTCTGCTCATTTTTTTCTCTGTATCCATAAAAAAGAGCGATTATTTCTCCCTTTGTTACACTTTGTTTCGGATTCGGGAGATGCCTCCAGGACGAAAAAAGTCCGTTTTCAAACGCATAACCGAAATAGTGCTCCGCATACTCTGCAAGTCCTGTATATTTGCCTTTATGTGCCGTTGCATTATAGTACCGTCCGATTATGGAAACGGCGTCCTCCGTTTTTATAAGCTCGTAAGGTCTCGCCTCGCCCTCAGGCGTTCCCGAAAAAATCCCGCAAAAATTTGCGGCGGCTATACTTTTACAAAACCAATCGGCTTCCGTCACATCAGAAAAAATATTTTCGCCGCCCGATAGTCCCCAAAACCTTGTCGCTATCGCCAAAAATTCCGCTCTTGTCGCCTTTTTATCTTCATTCAGTACGCCCTTTTCATCACCGAAAATTATGCCGTCCGCCTGTGCTTTTGACAAATATTCCGACATATCGCCGCTTTTTGCAGCAAAACAGGGCAGGGTTATTGAAAAAACGAGCAAAAATGCCAGGAGTTTCTTCATCTTCCGCACACATTCCTTTCATAAGATTTGTAAAAGCTTTTATCTTCTTTTCCTGAAAATCCCGCAGACAGCCGTACCCAACGCCGTACCTCCGAAATCTATGAAAACATCGCTTATAAGTCCGCCTCTGCCGTCAAAAAACATCTGTATATATTCGTCGGTACAAGCGGTCAAAAGTCCAAAAAACAGCACATAAACTATCCTCTTACTGTATTTCCCCGAAAAGCTTTTCGCAATAAATACCGACTGGACAAAAAACTCCGTGATATGTGCCGTTTTGCGTATTATCACTTCAAGAATTTCAAAATCAAAGCTTACGCCGAAACGTGCAAGTATTTCCAGCAGTTTAGCTGTGATAAACCCGCTTGATTTTGCGGACTCAACCGCAGGTTGTGCCGAATTATAAAATATAAAAGCCGTCATAAGTACGGCTAAAACCGCAAATACCCTTTTCTTTTTCATTTTTCTCAAATAGCCTCTCACCGTTTTTATAGATTATAACACTCTTTTTATTTTTTTTCAATAAAATCTTTGACAGTAAAAGGGTGCAATATTTCGCACCCTTTCGCTATTTTATTGATTTTATGATTTTTTCGTTTGTGGTTACTGCAATGTTACATTCTTTTACCTTCTCGGATATTCTGTCTTTAAGTACGGCGTCTTCAATCTTTTCTGCAACATCTTCATATTCTATCGGGAGCCGTTTTATTATGTGATAACCGTAAGTTGACTTGCACATCGTCACTTCCCCAAAGGAAACCGAGTCAACAGCCTGTTCAAATTCCGGCACCATTTCGCCTTCTGAAAAAACATATCCGCCCGGATTTGTTTCAAGTCCCGGATCCTGCGAATATTTCCGCATAAGCCCGTCAAAGTCCTCACCCGCATTTATCCGCTCCAAAAGGTTTTGTGCAAACTCCTCCGCAGTTTTTACCTCTTCCTCCGAAAGAGGCTCTTTTGTCTTCGTGTCCTGCGTCGGTATTAAAATATGCTTTGCCTTTTTGTACTCCGACTCAAAAACACTTTTTTCCGTTTCAAAATATTCACGCATTTCCGATTCGGTTATGGGATTTTCCTCCCTCACCTTATCTGCTATCTTTTCATAGTAAACGGTAGATTCGCATATCAGCTGTATAAAACTATCGGTTATGTTGTTCTTTTTCAAAAACTCCTTGTACGCTTTTTCTCCGCCGTAACTTGCAACGACCTGCAGTTTCGTATCCTTTATCCGTTGCTTTTCCGTATCGCTCAGCTCAATACCCTGTGCTTTGGCGACCTCGATATATTCCGCATTGTTTACCGCGATTTCCAACGCCCGTCTTTTTGCAACATCTATCGCCTTTTCGCCTTCTATTTCCTGCGTCTGCCAATCGTCCTCCGTTTGAAGCTCCGTACCGCTCAGCTGACTCTTTATCGACGACAGATAAAACTCAAACTCACCCTTTGTAATCTTTGTTTTTCCTACCGTCGAAACAATATCAGTATTCGCACATGACGTAAGAAGACAAAGAGAAATAATCATTATAAGCATTTTTTTCATAACGAACACCTCTCATCTGCCTACATTATATATCATTTTTCGGTGCTATGCAATTCATTTAGCTGTTGTAATAAAAACTTAATATTGAAAAGCATTTTTTGCGGTTCTTTTTGGCGGTAGCTTATAATCGGTCTTTTCGGATTTATTGTGCATTCATTAAAATATTTGTCCATGATAAGCTCTAAAAATGCGTCCTCTAACCTGTCCTTATCAAAGGTGAATAAGACGTTTGCCCCTTGTTGCGATACTTCGGTGATGCCGATATTATTCGCAAGTGCCTTGATTTGTGCAATCTCGATAAGGTTTCTCACGGCTTTTGGCATCTCGCCGAACCTGTCGATAAGCTCGTCTGTCACATCCGACGCGTCATCATCATTTTCGATGACCGCAATACGCTTATATGCGTCAATTCGTATATTTGTGCTTCTTATATACCGCTCCGGAATATACGCATCAACATTCAAATCTATGCTTGTTTCTGTTTCATGCTTTTCGGGAAGTCCACGCATTTCCCGTATGCTGTTTTCCAGAATTTTGCAGTACATATCATAGCCGACAGAGTCGATATGCCCGTGCTGTTCCGCACCTAAAATGTCACCCGCACCTCGTATTTCAAGATCACGCATTGCTATTTTGAAGCCTGAGCCGAACTCGGTAAATTCCTTTATTGCCGAAAGTCTTCGCTCCGCCGTTTCGGTCAAAAGCTCGTCACGCCTATACGTGAAGTACGCATACGCGTTCCTGTCCGACCTTCCTACTCTGCCCCTTAGCTGATACAGCTGTGAAAGTCCCATTCTGTCAGCGTTTTCTACGATTATCGTATTAGCGTTAGGTATGTCAAGCCCCGTTTCGATTATGGTCGTACAAACCAGAATGTCGGTTTTTCCGTTTACCATATCGTACATTATGTCCTCTAACTCGTCCTCTTTCATCTTGCCGTGACCAACTGCTATTTTAGCGTCGGGAAGCTGTGATTTAAGCCATTCTGCAACTCTGTAAATACCCTTTACCCTGTTAAATAGGTAAAAAACCTGTCCGCCCCTTTGCAGCTCCTTTTTTATGGCATTTAAAATAACTCCGTCATTATATTCCAGAACATATGTTGTAACGGGATAGCGGTTTTCCGGCGGTGTTTCCAAAAGGCTCATATCCCGCACCGAAACCATCGCCATATGCAAGGTTCTCGGGATTGGCGTCGCACTCATGGAAAGCACGTCAACGTTCTTTTTCAGCTCTTTAAGCCGTTCCTTATGTGCAACTCCGAACCGTTGCTCCTCGTCGATAATAAGAAGCCCTAAGTCCTTAAACACAACATCTTTTTGCAAAAGCCTGTGTGTGCCGATTACTATATCTATTTCGCCCGATTTCAGTTTTTTCAGGATTTTTGCCTGTTCCGACGCTGTTCTAAACCGTGACAGCATCTCTATTTTTATAGGAAAATCCTTCATTCTTGAAACAAATGTTTCATACTGTTGCATGGCAAGAATTGTTGTAGGGCAAAGATATGCCACCTGTTTTGAATCTGTCGCCGCCTTAAATGCCGCACGGATCGCCACCTCTGTTTTTCCGTAGCCCACATCTCCGCAAAGAAGTCTTTCCATAGGCTTGTCGCTCTGCATATCCTTTTTCACTTCTTCTATTGAGCGGATTTGGTCCTCCGTTTCCTGATACGGAAATGTGTCCTCAAATTCCCTCTGCCATACAGTGTCGGGAGAAAAGGCATAGCCTTTTGAATATTCCCTGTCTGCGTAAAGCCGGGTAAGCTGTTTCGCCATATCCCGCGTCGCCTTTTTGACACGCTGTTTCGTCTTATCCCATTCCGTTCCGCCAAGCTTATTAAGCCTGAGTTCCGTATCCGACGCACCGGCATACTTATACAGCATTTCAAGCCCCGTTGCAGGAACATAAAGACTGTCTGTGCCACGGTACGCTATATGGAGATAGTCCTTTGTTACTCCCGAAACCGTGATTTTTTTGATACCCATATACCTGCCTATGCCGTGCGTTTTATGAACGATATAATCGCCCACATTTATGTCGGTATATGACTTTATGCGGTTTTTGCTGTCCGATTTTTTTCGTTTCCCTTTTGAAAATCCGTCAAAGATTTCCTGCTCGGAAATAAGAGTAAAGTTTATTTCGGGATATTCAAAGCCCTTTGATAAATCGCCCTTTATTATTACCGTTTCGCCCTTTTCAAAATCGGCGGTGCCGTCTATATATCGGCATTTTATTCCCTTATCCGAAAGCGTTCCCGCAAGGTTTTCGGCACGGCTTCTGCTTCCTGCCAAAATTACCGTTGTCTTATCTGTCCCCTTGCTTTTTTCGAGGTCATCATAAAGATATTCTACCCTGCCGTGAAGGGACACGGTTGTTTTTGTATTAAAATTGAATATCGCCTTATAGGTATAATTTACCGAGGAATGAGAAAGGGTGTTTAAAGATATCAAACGTCTTTCCCCAAAAACCTTTGAAAGCTCGTTGTAATCTGCCCAAAGCCGTCCCAATTCTTTTGTATAGAGATTTTTTTCGGTCAAATCCTTTAATGTTTCCGAAAAATCGAATTCCAGACCTTTTGCCTGTTCCATAACCCGTTTCGGCTCGGTTAAAATAATCAGATCATCTTTTCCGAAATAGTCCGAAACCGTCGGGATTTTATCAAAAATCACGCCCAGATATTTGCACACCGATTTTGGTATTACTCCGCCTTCTATGCTGTCGATATCATTTTGTATATGCTCTGTAATCTCAGACGTATCCTTTTTTTTTCGGTTCAGCTTCTTTATAATTCCGGAAAGCTTTACGCAAAGCTCATCTTTTTGAATGTCGGCAAGTTCGCTGCACGGAATAATTACCGTTTCATTTAAGGTTTCGGTAGAACGCTGTGTTTCTATATCAAATTCACGTACAGAATCCACTTCAATATCGAAAAATTCAATCCTTACGGGGCTTTCCGACTGTGGTGAAAAAATGTCCAAAATACCGCCTCTTACGGCAAACTGCCCCTTTCCCGAAACCTCTTCTTCACGGCTGTATCCCATTTTTACAAGCTTTTCTATAAGCTCATCTCTGTCATATTCATCGCCCAATTTTAGTGTGAGCATATATTTTTGCAGTTTTTGGGGCGGGAGCGTAAAGGTCAAAACGCTGTCTAATGACGCAACTAAAATACCGCCCTTTGAGATCTCATAAAGTGCGGTAAGACGCGCATTTTCCGTATGTCTGTCCTGTGCGTCGATATCAAAAAACACATACTCTTTTTTGGGGAATACAAAAACGCGGTCGCAAAAAAGACGCAAATTTTCCGCCACGCGTTCTGCTTCCCTATCGTTATGGGTAAGTACCAATGTGCGTTTTGCGTCTGATGTTTGGTATATAAACTGTCCCCACGCCGAATCGACAATTCCTGAAACCGAGATCGGCGTATCGCCCTTTTTAAGAGCGGTCAAAAGCTTAGAATACTCCCTGTATTCCGACAGCAGATTTTTGAAATTCATTTTCTTCACCTGCAAAACCTATATGCCGTTAAACTTATTCATTGCACTTTCTGCACCGTTTTTAATTATCTCCAAAACGGCGTCCGCCGCATTTATTATCGCCTGTTCAAGTATCGGTATCTGCGATTTTGTAAAGCGTGACAGGACAAAATCCGCAAGGTCCTGCCCTTTTTCCTGCTGTTCTCCGACGCCTATCCGTATGCGTATAAAATTGTCGGAATTAAGCTGGTAAATGATTGATTTAAGTCCGTTATGCCCACCTGCCGAGCCGTTTTTTCTTATTCTTATACGTCCCTCATCAAGATATATGTCATCGCTTATAACTATAATTTTTTCCGGCGGAATTTTAAAAAACGCCGAAAAATCACGTATGCTTTCGCCCGATAAATTCATATAGGTCTGAGGCTTTAACAAAATCACATCTTCTCCGCCGATTTTTGTTTTCTCAAAAAGTCCCTTGAATTTGAGCTTTTTTACCTTTACGGCACACTTATCGGCAATATAGTCTATTGCCTCAAAGCCGATATTATGCCGCGTCATTTCATATTCTCTTCCGGGATTTCCAAGACCTGCTATAAGGTACATTTAGTTTTCCCTCTTATCCTTCCAATTAGTTTTGTTTACCTGCCTTGCACGTGCTATTGCAAGAGTTTTTTCCGGAACTTCGTCGGTTATCGTCGAACCCGCCGCAGTATATGCTCCCGCCTTTATCTCAACAGGTGCAACAAGGTTCGTGTTACAGCCGATAAAGCAGTTGTCGCCTATTTTGCATCTTGCCTTTTTCTTGCCGTCATAATTGACCGTGACAGTTCCGCAGCCGAAATTGACATTTTTACCCACATCGCTGTCGCCGACATATGTAAGATGTGCGATTTTTGTGCCTTCGTCAATTACGGCATTTTTGACCTCGACAAAATCCCCGACTTTAACATTGTCGGCAATCACGGTATCCGGACGGATATAGGAAAACGGACCTGCCAAAACATTTTTGCCGAGCTTTGCAGAAACCGCAACAACTGACAAAAGGTCGCTTCCGTCGCCCACTTCGGTATCAACCAGCTTACTGCCCATGCCTATTATGCAGTTTTCGCCGATTTTTGTATCGCCTTGGAGCATAACATTCTGCTCAACTACCGTGCCTTTGCCTATTTTTACCGTTTCCTCGACATAACAGCTGTCAGGATTGATAAAAAGTACGCCGCCTTTTTCAAGATTTTTAATAGTTTCTGCATTTTTTTCAAGGTTTTTCTTTGCTCTTTCATAGCTCATTTCGGTTATTGTTCTTTTAGCCACTTAAAATTCCTCCCTTATGCTCTCGATATCCTTTTTTATTTGCAAAACAAGGTCTTTTTTATCGTCAAACTTTATTTCATCTCTTATTCTGTCCAAAAACTCCACGGTTATATTTTTTCCGTATAAATCTTCGTCAGCACCGATAATATGTACTTCAACCGTACGTTTTTCCGCCGAAAAAGTCGGGTTTTTCCCTATATTTATGACAGCTTTTTTACTGCCGACTCTTCCCGCATATACGCCGTCTTTTGGCAAAAGTTTGCAACTTTCCGCCTCTAAATTTGCTGTCGGTATGCCCATATTTGTGCCGTTTCCAAAGCCACTGCCAACCTTTGCTGAAATTATATAAGGAGCTCCCAAAAGAGTATTTGCTCTTTTTATATCGCCGTTTTTTATAAGCTCACGGATTTTTGTGCTTTTTACGGGCTCACCGTCAATTTCTTCTGCTTCCGCCGTTATAACTTCCATTCCGCAATCCTTACAAAGACGCTTTAAAAGCGTTATATCGCCCGTCGCATTCTTGCCGAACCGATAGTCATAGCCTACCGCTACCCTTTTGATTTTCAAGCCTTTCAGGATTTGCACAAATTCCTCCGGCGATTTTTCCTTTAATTCTTCATTAAAATCAGCTGAAACCGCATATTTTGCACCGAGTTTTTTCAAAACCGCAAGTTTTTCGGCAAGTGTTAAAATTTCCTTTTCGCCCTTGGAGTTATGGTCAAACAGCAATACGCCCCACTCGCCCGTTTTTGACGCTTCCGAAAAAACACGCCTGTGTCCCATATGTACTCCGTCAAAATCGCCGAGGCAGATTGCCGTACCCTCTGCTGTGCCGTAAAATTCATAAATTTTCATTATTATTCCACCCAAAAAGCCTTTTTTAATATAAGCTCTCCGTTATTACATTCGGATATGCACAAAAATGCACCGTTTTCATCATAAATGCGGTATTTTTTGCCGTTTTCCGCACTTTTATAGCCGATTTTTACACCGTTTTTCACTTTTTTGGCAAGAAAATCGGGTAATTTGATTTTGTCATATTCCGAAAAAATGCTGTCAAGGGGTAAAACCGCCTCATTTAGCTTGTTTTCCTCTTTCATTTTTGTAAGCTCTTCTACGGTATGGCTTTGCTCCAAGCCAAATCCCGCACTTTTTGTACGCCTCAGCGTGTTCATATACGCACCTACGCCGAGCTTTTTGCCTATATCCTCGCAAAGTGTGCGGATATATGTGCCTTTTGAACAGCGAACCGTCAATTTTACGGTATTGTTTTCCAAATCGATTTCAGTTACGTCTATGCCGTAAACGGTGACCTTCCTCGCCTTCCGCTCAACGCTGATACCTTGTCTTGCCAATTCATAAAGCTTTTTGCCGTCCTGTTTTATGGCAGAAAACATAGGCGGAATTTGAGTAATTTCGCCTATGAATTGTGATACCGTATCTAAAATTTCTTTTTCTGTGACATTTACCGTCTGTTCGGAAATAACCTTCCCCGACGCGTCCTGCGTATCGGTTGTTTTCCCTAAAACAAGCTCGGTTTCATATTCCTTGTCCGCACCTGTAAGCATATCCGCCGCTTTTGTTGCCCTGCCGATACATATAGGAAGTACGCCCGTTGCATCAGGGTCAAGCGTTCCCGTATGCCCTACCTTTTTTATGCCAGTAAGCCGTCGCACAAAATATACCATATCATGCGACGTCTTTTTTGGCGGTTTATCTATTACGATTATTCCGTTCATCTCAGCCTATCTGCTTGGACACAATTTCTTCCGCTTTTTTAAGTGCCTCGTCAATCTTATCGGCAAGTTTTCCGCCGCCCTGTGCCATATCCGGCTTTCCGCCGCCGCTGCCTCCCGCTACCGCTGTTATCTCCTTTATTATCATTCCCGAATGAACGCCCTTTGCAACTGCGTCTTTTGATGCCGTTGCCAAAAAGGTTATTCTGCCGTCGGTATTTGCACAAAGCACAACCGCAACCGTCGGCATTTTTGCCTTTATGTCATCGCTTAATGTTCTCAAATCGTTTGCCGAAAGTCCGTCAACCCGTCCGCAAACAAGGGTTACGCCCTTTATTTCGGTCTTGTTTTTAAGCACGTCGTCGATTTTTGAACCCGCCATTTTTGCGGTCAACGCGTCTAACTGACGTTTGATTTCCTTAGTCTCGCCCATAACCTGTTCCGCTTTTTTGTCGATTTCAAGCGGATTATTCGCCTTTAGCGATACTGCTGTTTTTTCGATAAGGGCATCTTTGTTTTTGATATATTCCATAACGCCCATTCCCGTTACTGCCTCAATTCTTCTTGTTCCAGCTGCAACACCGCTCTCGGAAATCAGCTTGAAAAGTCCTGCGTTTGCCGTATTTTTAAGATGTGTTCCTCCGCAGAATTCAACCGAATAGTCACCCATTGAAACAACACGCACAATATCCCCGTATTTTTCGCCGAACTGTGCCTCCGCACCCAGCTTTTTAGCCTCGTCAATCGGAAGCTCTTTTACCGTTATCGGCATAGCTTTCAAGATTGCCTCATTTACCTTTTGTTCGGTTTGTTGCAATTCTTCTTTGGTCATAGCCTCAAAATGCGAGAAGTCAAAACGCAGATGCTTTGCGTTTACCTCCGAACCCGCCTGTGCTACATGTCCGCCCAATACTTCCTTTAACGCCTTATGCAAAAGGTGTGTTGCACTATGGTTACGGCAGACCGCCATTCTGTTTTCCTCGCATACCGAAAGTGTTACGGTATCGCCCAGCGAAAAACTGCCCTGTTCCACAGTTACGATATGCATATATATGCCGTTTCCGTTCTTTTTGGTATCGGTCACTTTTGCTTTTCCGCCGTTCTTTGTGATTACGCCTATATCACCTGCCTGACCGCCCATTTCCGCATAGAAAGGCGTTTTGTCGGTTACGATTATTCCCGTTTCGCCCTCTCTTATTTCGGCACAAACTTCACCCTCTGCCGCCAGTCCTACAATTTTTGCCGACAGCTCTAAGCCGTCATATCCCAAAAACTCGGTTGCGGACGCATTTTCAAACACATAGCTTCCGTTATCCTCCCAGCTTGAACCGTCTTTTCGTGCATTTCTTGCCGTTTCCTTCTGTACGGAAAGCTCTTTTTGATAACCCTCTAAATCAACGGTAACACCTGCTTCGGAGCAGATTTCCACCGTCAAGTCGATTGGGAAACCGTATGTGTCATTGAGCTTGAACGCCTTTTCACCTGCTAACACTGCGGTTTTGGCGTCCTTTAATTCCTTTATATAATCGTTTAAGATTGCAAGTCCGCCTTCTATTGTTTTTGCAAATCTTTCCTCTTCAATACGGATTATTCTCTTGATATACTCGCGTTTTTCCGCAAGTTCCGGATAGCCCTGTTTGGACTCGTCAATAACCGTGTCGGCAACCTCGTACAAAAATTCGTTCTTTATTCCGAGAAGTTTGCCATGACGTGCGGCACGTCTTAAAAGACGTCTTAAAACATAGCCTCTGCCCTCATTTGACGGGATAACGCCGTCCGAAACCATCATAACGGTACTTCTTATATGGTCTGTTATTACCCTTAACGAAACATCGGTTTTGGCGTCCTTCTTATAGGTAACACCAGCGATTTTTGAGATATGGTTCATTATATTTCTTACGGTGTCAACTTCAAAAAGGTTATCTACGCCCTGCATAATTGCAGCTAATCTCTCAAGTCCCATTCCCGTGTCAATATTAGGATGCGAAAGACGGTTATAGTTTCCGTCCTCGTCCTTGTCAAACTGCGTAAACACAAGGTTCCAGACTTCCATAAACCTGTCGCAGTCACAGCCCAACTTGCAGTCGGGACCGCAACTGTATTCCTCGCCTCTATCAACGTGGATTTCTGAGCAAGGTCCGCACGGGCCTGTGCCATGCTCCCAGAAATTGTCCTTTTTGCCCATCTTTAAAACGCGTTCGGGAGAAACGCCTATCTCATTTATCCAGATATCCCTTGCCTCATCGTCTTCCTCATAAACCGTTATCCACAGCTTTTCCTTCGGGATACCCATTACTTCGGTCAAAAATTCCCAGCCCCAGCTTATTGCCTCTCTTTTAAAATAATCGCCAAAAGAGAAATTGCCGAGCATCTCAAAAAATGTGCCGTGCCGTGCCGTTTTTCCCACACATTCTATATCGGGCGTTCTTATACATTTCTGGCAGGTGGTTACACGCTTTTTGGGCGGTACTTCCGCTCCCGTAAACCACTTTTTCATAGGTGCCATACCCGAATTTATAAGCAAAAGACTTGCGTCATTTTTCGGCACAAGCGAAAAACTGCCCAATCTTAAACAGCCTTTTGACTCAAAAAAGCTCAAAAACTTTTCCCGTATTTCATTTACTCCGTATTTTTCCATATCGTTTCAACCTTCCCGAATTAAAAATTGTCATAGTTATTTTATCCTATAATTATATAAAAGTTTTTTTTGAATGTCAATATTTGATATTGTAAAAGTTCGCCTTTTATGGTAAAATATATTGCGTTGGTACGGTTATCGGTTTTTACGATTATTACTGCATAGGGAGAATTTTTAAATGATGTCGGTTGTTTTTGTATGTGCCATTTCATATATTTTGGGCATTGTCCTGTCTCCGCTTATTACCCTGCCGTATTTTACGATTTTCATATTGAGTGTATTTTTTGCCGCCGCTGTCGGACGTATTTTTATGAAATACAGACTTTCTGTTATAGCAATCGCGGCATTTATGATGATTTTCGGCAGTGTTCGGTATAACATAGCCTCCCAAAACCATCTTTTTGAGGAATTCCCCGAAAAATATGTAGAAGTGACGGGCGTTATATCCTCGCTCCCGAAAATTTCCGAATCGAAATACAAATACCGTTACGAGCTTGACTTATCCTCCATTTCCTACTTGGAAAATACATACGATACGAACGCAAAAATCCTTTTAAATACCGAGCAAGAGTTGGATTTCGGCGATACCGTTACCGCTTGGGGCTTTTTGACCGACTTTTCCGAAGCCTCTAACGAATTTGAGTTTAATTACAAGCGTTATTATAAAAGTCTTGGGATTTTGTCGCGTCTTACCGCTTTAGAGCTTACCAAGGGCGTTACGGAAAAGCGGTTTTCTCCTGCTTTTCTTTCGGGAAAACTAAAACAGCACATTTACAAAAATATGGAGAATTTACTTGGTAAAGATGAGTTCGCTTTTGCATCTGCCGTGATTTTCGGGGACAAAAGCCGATTTGACAAATCCTATCGCTCATTCTTGACAAAGACGGGTGTTTTGCGGATTTTATATTCACCATTTTCGCATATATCGGTTATGCTGGTTTTTGCGTCATTCCTGTTCTCCAAAAGAAAGCGGAAAAACATATTTTTCCTTATCCTGCTTTCATTATATCTGATATTTATAAACAACTCCCCTATTGCCCTAAAAGCAGGGCTTGTAGCAGGATTGGTTCTTGTTATGAACAGGTTTAAAGGATATTCCGACAAGCTCAGCATCCTTTCTGCCGTCGCACTCCTTTTGACCCTTTTAAATCCGCTTTTATGCTTTGACGGCGGGTTTATGATGTCGGTAATTTCGTCGGCTCTTGTATGTCTTTGCTATAAGCCGATTTACCGGTTTTTGTCAAAATCACGCATTTTACGCAAAAACAGGCTTTCCGCTCCGCTTACGCTATGGATTATTCTGTCCTTTGGCACTTTGCCCTTTGCGGCATACTATTTTAACGGGATTTCGCTATACTCGGTATTTTTGATACCGCTTATACTACCATTTGTTGCGGTTTTGATTTTACTTACGCCCGTTATGTTTATAGCTCCGAGCGTACTTACCGAGCTTTTGATGCCCGTTTATTCAGTTACAATTTCAATTATAAAGCTTTTTCCCGTTCTTGTGTCAAAATTGCCGTTTTACTACATCACGCTCCCTCGCCCGTCGGGCATAAAAATCATACTTTATTGCCTTTTGTGGTGGGCACTCATTCGGACGGTCAGGTCAAAATTTGACACATACCAGACCAAGCTCATACTTTCAGCGGTAGCAGGTCTTTTCATCTGCATCGCCCTTGATTTTAGCATAAATTCGCTTGGGCTTTATTTTGTAAATGTCGGGCAGGGCGACGCCGCAGTTTTGCACACGAGCAGAGGCGAAACGGTTTTAATCGACGGCGGTGGAGCGAGTGATTATGAGGAGAATTATAACGTCGGCGAAAGCGTCTTTTTACCGTATCTTGTTTCACACGGATTTACGCATATCGATGTTGCCATTGTTTCGCATTATCACAAAGACCACGCAGAAGGCATAATTACAGCAGCAGAAAATCTCAAAATCAACACTATTGTGATGCCTGATTCCATGCCGGACAGCAAGTATCGCAAAAAATTAGAGGAAACAGCAGAAAAAAGACATATAAAAATCGAATATTTGGGACTCGGCGACAAAATACAGTTCCGTTCAGGGTTGACGCTTTCGGTAATAGCACCCGACAACGCCTTAATTGACAAGGAAAATGAAAACGACACTTCCTTAGTAATACTTGCAGATTACGGCGATTTTTCCGCACTGTTTACGGGCGATTTTGAGGCGGAGGAGGACCTTTTGCCACCTCAAAACATCGATGTTTTAAAGGTCGGGCATCACGGCTCGAAAGACGCAAACGATTTTGCCTTTCTCGATTCGGTAAATCCGCGTATTTCCGTAATAAGCGTCGGCAAGGGCAACAGATACGGACTTCCTAACAAAGATGTCGTCGCAAGGCTCGAAAATATGGGCTCTGTCGTTTTGAGAACAGACCGACTCGGCGATATACGGTTAAAAGTCAATAAAAATGGGAATATAAAATACAATTCTTTGATGGGAGGGGATCAGAATGCCTCAAAAAGAAGATAGCTTTCTTACGCTGAAAAAGCAGTTAAAGGAAAAAAATATAGGTAATCTATACCTATTTTTCGGCGAGGAAACTTTTGTTAAGGATTCGTATGTCAACTATATGATAAACCTTGTCGCCGATGACGATTTTGGCGATTTTAACCGCATCTTTTTGGACGGCAAGGATTTTGACGCCGACAAAATCGACGGTGCGATAGACGCCTTTCCCGTTATGGCAGAGAAAAAGGTTGTTATCGTAAAGGACAGCGGAATTTTCAAGGCAAAGCCTTCTTTATCGCCTGAAATGGTGGATTTTTGGATTCAGAAGCTTAAAAATTTGCCGGATTTTGTTATAGTGGTTTTTGATGAATATGATGTCGATAAGCGTAGCAGCAGCTATAAAACAGTCGCAAAATACGGACTGCCTGTTGAATTTTGCTATCTACAGCCTTATGAGTTGACGGCGTGGATTGTGCGTGAGGCACAGAAAAACGGCAGAAAAATATCGAAATCAGCTGCCGAACACCTTTTGGAGCTATGCGATCCGGGACTTAACAATATAAAAAATGAGCTTTACAAGCTCTTTAACTACTGCGACGGCGAGATTTTCCAGAGCGATATAGATAAAGCGGTTTCCAAACCTATGAGTATTGTGATTTTTGACATAACCGACGCCATTTCAAAGGGCGACAGGGACACCGCTATGAAGACGCTGTTACGCCTTAAAGAAGGCAATTCTTCCGCTTTTGGAATTCTCTATCTTTTGAACTCAAATTTTGATAAGCTTTTGAGAACAAAACTGCTTTTGGACAGCGGTGCAAATTATGATATGATAAGCGGTCAATTAAAAATAAAACCCTCCGCCGCAAAAATGTATGCCGATAAATCAAGAAGGTTTTCTGAAGGGTTTTTAACGGATAGAATTTGCAAAACGGCGGAATACGACCTCAAAATAAAGCAAGGCTTAATCGACGAATGGACGGCCTTAATCGAATATGTCGCAGAAGCAATAAAATAGCACAGCTTGAGCTGTGCTATTCTTTTTCTTTTTCGATTATATTCTATTCTCCCAATGAGTCCTTTGCTACCGTTACTACCTCTTTATTGTAACATGAGAATGCGTTTTCTACATCTTCCTTTTTAGGTGCTTTTGTGAATAGGGAAACTATCGGGACAATGATGAGTCCGCCTACCATTGCCAAAACGCCTGAACGGATTGAGTTATTGAACATATACGCCATAAATGCGTTTTCAAACTTAATTCCCGAAAGGCTTACATACATTTGGAAAACCATCAAGGCTGTGCCATAGATAAAGCAGACAAATGCAGACGCTTTTGTTGTGCGTTTCCAATACAGTCCGTACAGGAAGGGTGCTAAAAATGCCCCTGCCAATGCTCCCCACGAAACGCCCATCATCTGTGCGATAAAGGTAAGTCCCGGATTTGCATCCTTTACAACTGCAATAATTGCAGAAATTATGATAAAGAACACGATAAACAGTCGCATAATCAAGACCGTATTTTTTTCGGATGTTTCTTTTTTCCGATTTGGCACTATTACGTCAAGCGTCAATGTCGAGCTTGACGTTAAGACAAGCGATGAAAGGGTTGACATTGATGCGGAAAGCACCAAAACAATTACAATTCCTATAACAATCGGGTTTAGGTCTTTGAGCATTGACGGTACAACCGTATCGAAAAGGATTTTGCCCTCCGCCGTTGTTTCGGGCTGGAAAAGTCTTCCGAATCCGCCTAAAAAGTAGCATCCACCTGCCACAATTATTGCAAAAAATGTAGAAATAATCGTGCCTTTTCTGACCGAGTCCTCGCTCTTTATGGAATAGAATTTTCCGACCATCTGCGGAAGTCCCCACGTGCCGAGCGACGTCAGAATGACAACAAACAAAAGCGACAGCGGATCAGGTCCTAAAAATGCCGTAAATGCACCGTTTAATGCCGTTCCTTCCGCCTCAATCTGAGAAAGATCATTAACCGCCTGAATAAATCCGCCCTTGCTTACTAAAACTGAGGCAATTACAATCACGATACCGAAAAGCATTACTATACCTTGGATAAAGTCATTTATTGCCGTTGCCATATATCCGCCGAATATCACATAAAGTCCCGTTAAAACCGCCATAATCAGAATACATACCCAATACGGAACGGAAAATGCAATATTGAAAAGGCTGGAAAGTCCGTTATATAAAGACGCTGTATATGGTATTAGAAATATAAATACTATAATCGACGCAAAAATTTTGAGTGCCTTTGAATTATAACGGCTACCGAAGAAATCGGGCATCGTTTTACTGTCTAAATACTGCGTCATAATGCGTGTTCTGCGTCCTAAGATGCTCCATGCCAAAAGTGAGCCGATAAAGGCGTTTCCGAGACCTATCCAGGTTGATGAAAGTCCGAAATTCCAGCCGAACTGTCCTGCATAGCCCACGAAAATAACTGCGGAAAAATATGATGTTCCAAACGCAAACGCCGTAAGCCAAGGTCCTACGCTTCTTCCTGCCAAGACGAATCCGTTTACGTCAGTCGCATTTTTACGGCAATACACGCCGACGCCTATCATCACCGCAAAAAATGCAATAAGCAAAATTATTGTTGCTGCCATTTTAAATCAATCCTCTCGTTTTTACCTTAAATAACCAAAATATTATAGCACAGTTGTCATAATTCGTCAACAAAAAGTATCATCTTTTATTCTTAAACAACCACTCATATGTTTTTGGATCGCTGTATGTGCTTGTCCATACGTCATGCTCGTACCCTTTTTTAATGACGAGCTTGGCATTTCCGCCCGATTTATTTACTTTTTCCACCATAATCTCGCTCTCTCTGCATAAAACTGTGCTGTCAGCGTCACCATGAACGGCGATAACGGGAATACTCACACACCCACCTGCCCAATACAGTCCGCCCCCACAGCATATTACCGCACCGCAAAACAGTTCGGGGTGTAGCACTGCCAAAAGCCAACAGGT
>JAFSSG010000034.1 GCA_017451145.1 Clostridia bacterium | reverse complement strand
GGACGTATTACCGACGAAACCGACATCATTGTCGAAAAGGTAATAAAAAGGGTTAAAACCTATTCCCCAAAATCCAACACCGATATAATCGATGTTGCATACAGAGTAGCAAAAGCGGCACATAAGGGGCAGTTTCGGAAATCGGGTGAACCGTATATAATTCACCCTGTTCAGATTGCGTATATCGCATCAGAGCTGTCTATGGACAGCGTTGCCATATGTGCAGGACTTCTGCATGACGTTATTGAGGACACTCCCTATACATATGACGACGTGGTCGCCCTTTTCGGTGAAACTGTTGCGGAAATCGTTGACGGTGTTACCAAGCTTAAAAAAATTCAATATACCGACCAGCAGGAAGAGCAGGTAGAGAATTTACGTAAAATGTTCTTTGCGATGAGCCGTGACATACGTGTTATTATCATCAAGCTCATCGACAGACTACACAATATGCGTACGCTTGATTTTCAGCCTCACGAAAAACAGCTGACCGTCGCAAAGGAAACGCTTGACGTTTATGCACCACTTGCTCACAGGCTCGGTATTTCGAGGATAAAATCCGAGCTTGAAGATTTGGCTTTAAAGTACTTAGACCCTGTCGCATATGAGGAAATCAGCGACAGCGTAACGCAGAAAAAGAGTGAGCGTGAGGATTTCGTCGCAAATATCATAGACACTTTGGAAACGCGTCTTACAGAAAACGGCATCAAATGCGATATTTCGGGACGGACAAAGCATTATTACAGCATATTCAGGAAGATGTACGCTCAAAACAAGACGATTGATGAGATTTATGACCTGTTTGCCGTACGTGTTATAGTCGATACCGTTTCGGACTGTTATGCGGTTTTAGGTGTCGTTCACGAAATATATACACCGCTTCCACTGCGGTTTAAGGACTATATAGCAATGCCAAAACCGAATATGTACCAATCTCTTCATACAACGGTTGTAGGTACTGACGGTATGCCGTTTGAAATTCAGATACGTACTTGGGATATGCACAAGGTCGCAGAGGAAGGTATCGCTGCACATTGGAAGTACAAAGAGGGCAAATCCGGCGTCAGCGGTATGGACAAAGAGCTTGAATGGGTACATTCGCTTATGGAAACTCAATCGAATATCATGGACCCTGACCAATTTATGAACAGTCTTAAAATAGATATGTTTTCCGATCAGGTTTTCGCATTTACGCCCAAGGGCAAGGTAATACCGCTCCCTAACGGTTCAACCGTTATAGATTTCGCTTTTGCGATACATTCACAGGTCGGCAGTAAAATGGTCGGTGCAAAGGCAAACGGAAAAATCGTGCCAAACACTTATAAGCTTATAAACGGGGATATTATCGAGATTTTGACCTCGCCTCAGGCAAAAAGTCCAAGCCATGATTGGCTCAAAATCGTAAAAACATCTCAGGCAAGGACTAAAATAAATCAATGGTTGAAGCGTGAGCGGCGTGACGAGAATATTGTTCACGGAAAAGATATGCTCGAAAAGGAAGCAAAGCGTGTAAATATCCCATTTAACGCACTTTTCCGTGACGAGTGGCTTTCGGCATTTTACAAAAAATACACTCTTTCGGATATTGACGATTTATATGCAAGTGTCGGTTTTGGCGGACTTTCGGCACAAAAGGTTGTTATGCACCTAAGAGAGCAATACCTGAAAGAGCAGAGAAAAAATGCACCTAAAGAAACCCGTACCACCCACGCCATACGCAAGAAACCCAACACGAGCGGTATTGAGGTCAAGGGCATCGATAACTGCTTGGTAAGGCTTTCAAAATGCTGTAATCCCGTACCGGGCGATGATATTGTCGGCTTTATTACGAAGGGCAGGGGTGTTTCGGTACACCGCTCCGATTGTCCTAATATCCAGCCGAACGCTATTTCTGAAGAGGACAAAAACCGCTTTATCATTGTAAATTGGTGCGGCGGCAAGAGTAAATCTTATGTTGCAACTCTAAAAGTTGAGGCAGAGGATACAACAAGCATTATGATGAAAATCACCGCAGTTATTGCCGATATGGGCATCGAATGTGTATCAATCAATGCCAGAAAGATGAAGAACAAGACTACTGTTATGACCTTTGGACTTGAAATTTCCGACACCGATGACTTAAAACGTGCGATGACGAAAATTTCGCAGATTGCAGGTGTATCAAGCGTATCAAGAACTACAAATTAGGAGATTTTTATGGAATATATCGAGATTTCTACCGAGTATATCAAACTTGACCAGCTTTTAAAGTTTTCCGGAATTGCCGAATCGGGCAGTTTTGCAAAGGAAATGATTTTAAGCGGTAACGCCTCCGTAAACGGTGAGGTTTGTACGATGCGTGGCAAAAAAATCCGAAAAGGAGATAAAGTGGCAGTTGATTTTGGTGATGAAACTGCCGAAATAACGGTAATTTAAGTCTTAAAAATTCAGGCAAGTAAGAGGTAAAAGCAAGAGTGAATAAGTAATGTAAAACACGCTTTTTGCAACATTATTCATTTTGTTTTTTACATCGGAAAGGAATGGTTTTAAAATGAAAATTAAGAAGCTTACCGCAGTAAATTTCAGAAACTACGAAAACGAAACCGTTTCTTTCGGTGAAAACACAAACGTTTTTTTCGGAAATAACGCTCAAGGAAAAACCAATATTTTAGAGGCGGTTTTCCTCTTTTCTCACGGGCGAAGCCACCGCACAAAATCGGACAGCGAAATGATAAATTTCGGCTCGGATTTTATGAGGCTGTGTCTTGAATTTTCCGATGCGAACCGTGACTACAAGGCCGTTTTGCAGCTTGGCAAAAACGGCAAAAAATCAATCACTATAAACAATGTTCCGATTACAAAGCTGTCGATGCTTATGCGGTATCTGAATGTCGTTATGTTTTCACCTGAGGATTTGCAGATTATAAAGGGAGCTCCGCAAATCAGGCGTCATTTTCTGGACGAGGCGATAAGTCAGCTCTATCCCGTTTACCTTAAACGCCTTATTTCATACCATAAAAACCTGGCACAAAAGAACAATCTTCTGAAAAAAATGCATTTTTCCGAAAACATTTCGGCAGATATGCTCGATGTGTGGAATGAACAGCTCTCAGATGACGGCAGTTTTATTATGAAATACCGTGCTGATTTTATAGAGAAGCTAAACGGTTATGCGTCGGAAATTCATAAAGAAATTTGTAAAGAAAATTTGAATTTACTATATACACCGAGCGTAGATTGTGATATAATAGATAAGGAGAATTTTTACAAAAAGCTTTCCTCCGTTTCTTCACGGGAAATTGAGAACGGAAGCAGTCTGTACGGCATACAGCGTGATGAACTACGCTTTTATATAGGCGATAAGGAAATTAAAAATTTTGCTTCGCAAGGTCAGCAGAGAACCGCCGTTTTAAGTCTGAAAATGGCACAGACCGAGCTTATTGCCGATGTAAGAAACGAATATCCCGTGCTTTTGCTTGACGATATCATGAGTGAGCTTGATTTTGACCGCAGGGCGTATCTTTGGGGCAAAATTAAGGATAAGCAGGTGATCCTCACATGCACGGACTTAGAGGACGCAAAGGACGGCTCCGTTTCGGATATTTTTGAAGTCGTATCGGGAAAGGTCACAAAGCGGGAGGACTGAAAATGTATCTTCATTTAGGCGGTGACGCCACCTTAAAGATTGACGATATTATAGGCATTTTTGATATGGATAACACTACAGTTTCCGCAAAAACCCGTGCATTTTTGAAAAGTGCCCAAAAAAACGGCGAAATCCTCGATGTAACCGAAGATTTGCCAAAATCCTTTATAGTAACGGAAAATGACGGCAAAAACCAAGTATATATTTCATCTCCGTCAACACGTACGCTTTTAAAACGTGCAAAGTCGGAAAATCTTATATAAATTAGGAGAAAGCAAATGGAAAAGATTGAAACTAAGTATGACGAAAATCAAATACAGGTCTTAGAAGGACTTGAAGCCGTACGGAAACGTCCCGGTATGTATATCGGCTCTACTTCTTCTGCCGGACTTCATCATCTGGTTTATGAAATTGTGGATAACTCCATTGACGAGGCTTTGGCAGGTTACTGTACCGAAATCAAGGTGGATATAAACCCCGATAACTCGGTAACGGTTGACGATAACGGAAGAGGCATACCTGTCGGCATACATCCGCAGGAGAAAATCCCGACTGTTCAGGTCGTTCTCACAATCCTCCATGCAGGTGGAAAATTTGGCGGTGGCGGATACAAGGTTTCAGGCGGTTTGCACGGCGTCGGTTCTTCGGTTGTAAACGCTCTTTCGGAAAAGCTTGAAGTTGAGGTTTCGGACGGCAGTCATATCCATTACCAAAGCTATGAACGCGGAAAGCCTACCTGTGAATTGAAGGTAATCGGCGATACCAAAAGAACAGGCACAAAAATTACATTTAAGCCTGACCCTGAGATTTTTGAAACTTTGGAATTTGACTATGATATCCTGTTAAAAAGGCTTCGTGAACAGGCATTTCTGAATAAGGGCATTAAGATTCTCTTTACCGACAAGCGTCAGGAAAATCCCGAAACTGTCACATTATACGCTGAGGGCGGTATCAAGGAATTTGTTTCTTACATCAACAAGAACAAAGACCCGCTCCACGATGATATCATCTACTTTGAGGCTTCAAGAAACGATATGATGGTCGAGGTTGCAATGCAATATACCGACGCATACAGCGAGGCTATTTTAAGCTTTGCCAATAACATTCACACGATTGACGGCGGTATGCACGAAACAGGCTTTAAATCAGGTTTAACCCGTGTTATAAACGATTATGCGAGAAAGTATAATCTCTTAAAGGAAAAAGAGGACAATCTTTCCGGCGAGGACACAAGAGAAGGTCTGACCGCCGTAATCAGCGTAAAGGTTTCCGAAGCACAGTTTGAAGGTCAAACAAAAACAAAGCTCGGAAATTCTGAGGCAAGAACGCTGGTAGAAAATGCGTTAAATGACAAATTCTCGGCATTTTTAGAGGAAAATCCGAGAATTGCCAAAACCATAATAGAAAAAACGCTTACGGCGTCCCGTGCGAGAGAAGCGGCAAGAAAGGCAAGAGAGGCAACGCGTAAAGGTGCACAGGCAAATAACGCCTCCCTTTTGGGCAAACTTGCAAAATGTACCGATGAGGGTGCAGATTATGCAGAGATTTATATTGTCGAGGGAGATTCCGCAGGAGGCTCCGCAAAACAGGGCAGAAACAGGCGTTTCCAAGCCATTTTGCCACTTTGGGGAAAGATGCTCAATGTTGAAAAATCACGTATTGACAAGGTATATTCAAATGAAAAGCTCCTCCCTGTCATTCAGGCTTTGGGTGCAGGTATAGGCGATGATTTTGACATAACAAAGCTCAAATACGGCAAAATCGTGATTATGGCAGATGCCGACGTTGACGGCTCACATATAAGAACACTGCTTTTGACATTCTTTTTCAGATATATGCGTCCTTTAATCGAGAACGGAAATGTGTATCTTGCACAGCCTCCGCTTTATAAGGTATTCAAGGGCAAAAATGCAAACCTTGTCGAAAAGTTTGCGTATTCTGATGACGAGCGAAACGCTCTTTTGCAAGAGATGGGACCGGGTGCAAAGGTTCAGCGGTATAAAGGTTTGGGTGAGATGGACCCGCCTGAGCTTTGGGAAACGACTATGAACCCCGAAACGAGAACAATGCTCCGCGTTGAGCTTGAGGACGCCATAGCAGCAGACCAAGTTTTCACTGTGCTTATGGGCGAT